>NZ_JAOVQM010000003.1 GCF_025742995.1 Paracholeplasma manati
ATCTTAATCCAAATCAACATCAGTTTCTATTATCATTGATGCGTGCTTCAAGAAGTCTCTATAATCAAGCACTTTATAATGTGAGACAACATTTTATCAAAACCAATGGGTATTTATCCTATAACGAAAACTATCAATTACTGAAAGATAGTGAACATTATCGTTACTTAAGTACGACTCAAGGTCAAATGGTTATTCGTAAGGTCGATGAAGCGATGAAAGGATTCTTTGGATCTTTGAAGTCTAAGGTTAAACAAACCATTAGACTACCTAGATACTTAAAGAAAGATACCTATTATCCACTTTATGACCGAATGGTCTATAAACCTGATGATAAAGTCTATACCTTACCTAGAAGTAACTTCATTAAGAAAGTTTCGAAAGAACTAGAAAAGGATTCAAAACAGATTCATAAGCACACAATCGAATTAAACCATTTAAGTGATTTATCTCTAGACATCCAAACACCAGAATGTATCCAAACCAAAACAATCAAAGAAATCACCATCAAGTCCTACTATGATGGAAAGTACATCGAAGTGGTTTATGTCTATCTAGATGAAACTCCTAAAATAGAAACCAAAGATTATACAGAAACTATGGGGATTGATTTTGGGTATAACAACCTAGCGTTTTGTTCAGTCACGAATAATAAGCACTTATTGTTAGATGGGAAACGATTAAAGAGTATGAATCAGTTTTATCATAAAAGAATCGCTAAGCTTGCGAGTATTAGACCCAATCAAAACATTCTAACCAAACAAATGATTCGTCTAATGGATAAACGTAACCATCAAATGGATTATGGAATCTATAAAGCAGCTAAACTCATTATCCATCACGCAATAGAAAACAAAGTAAAACAGATTATCATTGGTTATAACGATACCTTCAAAGATGAAAGACTATCAGATACCTATAATCAATGGACCAAAAGTATACCAATCGCGAGACTTAGAGATCGAATCATCTATCTAGCAGAACAGCTAGGTATTGAAACCAAAGTAATCAATGAAGCGTACACGTCAAAAGCTTCATATCTAGACCAAGAAGAATTCGTGAATGGTGATTTCTCTGGAGTAAGAATCAAAAGAGGTTTATATAAGAGTCAAAAAGGCACTTTGATCAACGCGGACCAAAATGCCTCATTAAATATGATTCGAAAAGGTAATCCCGATGCCATATGGATAGGGAATAAAGGTGTGAACACACCTAAGCGTACATACCTATTTGGTATATAGTCGCTTTAAATAAGACGAGTTAAATCGTTAAGAGGTATATATCATAAGTCATTCTGTAAAGGGTGATTTATCACCTCTTTGTTCTTTTAGATACGTAACAAACCACCAATTGACAAAAGGTAACATATTAGAAGACATAAAAGCATATTTTTAGTATAATCTTTACAAGAGGTTTTCTTATGAAAAAACTATGGCTTTATCTTACAACCCTCACATTGATGACCATTTTGGGTTCTATATTGGTGGGGTGTACACAACCCAAACTATCCAATACAGTAGATGGACTTACCACGTCGGCACGTATTCACGACGGGGATTTTTACATATATAATGGAAACAAGATGGAAAAATCGTTCATCAAAGGTGTCAATATTGGGGCAACCAAACCCGGTTATTTTCCTGGTGAACTCGCAATCACAAAATTAGAATACATCCGATGGTTTTTTCAAATCTCTGAAATGAACGCGAACACGATTCGCGTATACACCACCATGACCCCAGCCTTTTATGACGCATTGTTCGAATTCAACGAACGCAGTCGAAAGAAACTCTATGTGATGCATGGCTTATGGCTCAATGAAGATAAGATTAAAGCAATTCATGATCCTTACGCTGAGGATGAACATCTTTTACAAGAGTTCATCTCGGATGGTCAAAATTTGGTCGATATCTTTCATGGCAATAAAACGTTAGACCCTAGACCAGGCTTCGCCAGTGGGACGTATACATACGACATATCAAAATACATCATTGGTTGGGTACTAGGCGTAGAGTGGGACTCCACATTCGTTCATAATACCAATCAATTACACCCAACCATCAATCATTTTGAAGGACAATTTTTATATACAGAAAACGCATCCCCATTTGAAGCGTTTCTTGCGAAAGCAGGGGATGCGATCTTATCATATGAAGCAGAACACTATCAAACCACCAGACCGTTATCCTATACCAATTGGTTAACCACAGACCCATTGACTCATCCCAATGAACCTGATCCTAAAGAAGATTTGGCAAGTGTCGATGTAGAACACATCAAAACCATGAAAAAAGCCTTTGCAGGTCAGTTCGCTTCTTATCATGTGTATCCGTATTACCCAGAGTTTATGAATTTTTCAACCGATTTGATTGATGCTTATGACCCAATCAATACCTACCGTGCTTATTTAGATCAACTGAATGCTTATCACACAATGCCCGTGTTGGTTGCAGAATTTGGTGTACCTGCATCGCGTGGTAAAGCCCATGATGCGAGATATTCTAGATTTAATCAAGGTCAACACACGGAAAAAGAACAAGGTGAAATGCTGGTATCGATGATTAAAGACATCCACGATGCCGGTAGTATAGGCGCACTCATCTTTGCGTGGCAAGATGAGTGGTTCAAACGCACTTGGAATACGATGGATTTTGACCTGGAGTGGCAACGTCCATTTTGGAGTAACGTTGAAACCAATGAACAGATGTTTGGACTTTTATCCTTTGAACCGGGCGAAACCCTCAAAATCAAACTCGATGGCAGTATTGCTGATTGGGAAGATGTACCATATGTTCAAATGGATGATTTACACTTAAAAGCAACCCAAGATGAACGTTATATCTATCTTTTGGTAGAACTCAACGGTCATGTAAATGAACCCATTTATATTGGTATTGATACCATTCCTAATCAAGGGAACTTGAGTTATCCTTCGAAGCAAATCACATTCAATCGTGATGCAGACTTCTTAATTACCATAGATGAAACCTCAAGAATCGAAGTAGACCCTTATTATGACGCATTCAGTCATTTATATGGGGATGTATTAGATATGATTGATAAGCCACTTGGGATGTATACCATCAACAGTGGATTATTTACTGGGATGTATCATGCGTTATCGAAAGAACTACACATCCCTGGCACCAATGAAGTAATTCCATTTTCAAAATATGAAGCGGGTTTATTTAAAGAGGGCATATCTGATCCATCTGACCCAAATTACAATTCATTAGCGGATTATTATCAAACCAACGATTATATCGAAATCCGTATCCCATATTTATTACTCAATATCATGGACCCTTCAACCAAAACCAGAATGGCTAACTTTAAAGGCGATAATGTCTTTGTAGGTGAACCGTTTGACCATATTTATATCGGAGCAAGCACAGGTAATGACTTAATGTCACTAGCACCATATACTTGGGATAATTGGGGACTACCAACGTATCATGAACGATTGAAGCAGTCATATTATATTGTACAAGATACATTTCGAATATACTAACTACAGCAAATATGAATAGACTACCCTTAAGCGTGGATAAAATTCTACGATTAAGAGGTTACCGTTTTATCTACTTTCTAGTACACTCACATTGGAGGTGCTATCATGGATGTTAAGAAAACAGGCACATTATTAAAGTCACTAAGATTATCAAAAGGGTATACTCAACAACAAGTAGCAGACGTGTTACTGGTTAGTCCAAAAACCATATCAAAATGGGAAAATGGTGATGGACTTCCAGACATCTCAATTATTACAGCAGTAGCAGATTTGTATGAAGTCAGTGTAGACACTTTACTCAGAGGTAAAATAACAGAAGAGACGACGATTCAACCTGCAAAGACGCATCGAATTAATCAAATGCTTGCGTACAAACTTTTTAGCAAGCTGATGTTATTTTTCTATATATCATTGGGTATAAATTTGTTCGGTATCATTTTAGGTGTTATTTTGTACGGTTCCATGTTCTATTTATCCATTGTTATTGTGAGTTTATTCTTTATCATCAGCATTATTACATTTGTTTTGGGATATGTCCACTATCAAAATATGCGAGAAATGAGCGATGATGACAATATAAACTGTGCATACGATCTAAATAAAACAAAAGTTCGTAGATTAATTTGGTGGATCGTACTAATTGATACAATTATCTTTTATGCACTTCTGATTGGATTCGTTTCATGGAGCAATATGTTCATATTTCAATTTCTACAGGGATTCATCATTGAAGGACCGATTTTGTTAATACTATTTGTTTATAGTTCTAGAATTCTCTCGAAAACACTCAATGAACAAACTCTAGCATGGAATAAATTTTTAAGGACATCATTATTCTTTCTAATTTTGCTGATAATATTTTGTGGATTTCAATCCAGTTTTAAGTATTCAGAAATAATCGATGGAGAACTTTATAATACCATTATGGACGGGAATCTAAATTATTATCTAATGATATTTTTCTATCCGAATTTTTACATCTTTAGAGGGGTAGCTTTATTGTTTTTAATACTATCAGGCTTATTCGTTTTCCATTTTAACAAGAAAAATAAGAATAAGTTAGCATATATCCTACTATTGATAATAAGTTTACCAATAGGATATTTTGTGAGTGCTGATTTAAACCATTTAGCAAGAATAACACTACATTACAATGATGTAATGATTAGTTATCAGTTCATTTACTATGTAGTTATATTCTTTATAGTAAGTAGTAAACTCAATAAAATGGTTGATAATCAAACAATTTAATGAAAATAACCTGTATTTTTTTGGCCAATCCATAGAAATACAGGTTTTTCTTTGAATTTATGTATATTGATTAAATGTCGTAACGCATTTATTACAAAAAAAGGTATAATCTAAGTAATAGTTAATTAGTTTGGAGGTTAACGTACATGTGTATTTTTTGTGAACGAAAAGACAAGAAGATCATTTTTGAAAACGAGTATATTTACGTCATATATGATGGATTTCCAGTTAATCCTGGACATACACTCATCATTACAAAAAGACATATCTCAAACTACTTCGAATTATCTAAATCAGAAAAAGAAGCCATTGATGAAGCATTAATCATTATGAAATCGAAATTGGATAATGAATTTCATCCAGATGGTTATAATATCGGAATCAACAACGGTTTAGCAGCAGGCCAAACCATCATGCATCTACATGTCCATTTAATCCCTAGATATCAAGGTGATATGGAGAATCCACGTGGAGGAGTACGAGGTGTCATTCCTCAGAAGCAGGTTTATTAATGGATAGCTACATTAAAAAATGGTTTGATATCTTAAATGGAATGTCTAATGACAATACGTATAAATTAGCTTGGGGCAGGGCTATCATCGAATGCATTTCAACCAATCAAGGTAGTGAAGTTGGTGCTAATTACCGAATCCATTTTGATGAGATTGCGAGAAATATGATGAAGTACTATTGGAATCAAACTTTCTTTTTCGGATTGAAACAAAGTGCTAGTCATGAGTATCCGCCAGTGGTTTTACAATTAACAAATGATTTGATTAATCACTATAAAAATATAGAATCAAATATACCTGTATGGTTCGATAAAGCGATTCATAAAATTGATGATAAAATTGTTGAACACACGATAAGAAGCATTTCAACCGTATTAACTCAAAATGTGTCATGGCGTTTTATGAATATAGACCATGGTGTAATTTCAGTATATGACCTCAATATAAAAAATAGATACATTGAAATCGGATTAGAAGATTCAAAATTACTCATTTCATATAGCGAAGTTTTAACACAGTTGTTTAATTATAAATGGGCTCAATTACTGGAAAAATACAATACACAACCACGTATTGTTTCGAAAGTAAAAGGCTCATCAGACAATAAGTTGAAACGCAATAATTTAGCCAAATACAAAGATATTTTAATGATGCTTTACAAAGATGATATTCGAGATTTTTATACCGATGAAATTATCAGTACAGATGACATATCCATTGATCACTTTATTCCATGGTCTTATATGTATTCAGATGATTTATGGAATTTGGTTATTACATCGAAATCCAATAATAGTTCAAAATCCAATCGTCCTCCGAAGGATGACTATATCGCGAAACTTGAGGAAAGAAACAAGCAATTGTTAGAGGTCATACAAGATCCGAAGCAAATAGAAGAATTGATGGAATCATTGGAGCATCACTATGTTACTAAGTTCTATCAATCATTGATATCATAAGGAGTGATTTGAATATGAAAGACTTAAAAGGTTGGAATTTACTTGTTTATGACGTAATAGTGAAAAATTTTGGTTATAGAGTATTTTCTCTAAACGATATTTATCAATTTGAAGACTATTTTAAACTATATTATCCGAACAACCATTTTATTCAAGACAAAATACGGCAAATACTCCAGGTCCTGAGAGATAAAGGAATGTTGGAGTTTGTTAATGAAGGTCATTATAAGTTAATATAATCAAATCTACTATTCAAGATATGATTTAATTGGATATTAAAGTGAATCATGCAATCGCATGATTTTTTTACTTTAATAGTGATCTTGACATATATATTAAATCGTGATCTAATTAAATTATAGAACATAATATGTGAGGTTGCATATGGATAAAAAAATGAATGATTTAATTGAAGAATTCAAGAGTAGGTATTATCCTACCATAGAGATTACTAATGAAAAGATATTTACCGCTTTTTGTATTAAATATTTTTTTTATGATGATATTTTTTCAGCAGATGAAACCTTAGAATATATTGTAGATGGTGCAAATGATGGCGGAATTGATGCAATATTCACTGATTCTTATAGCGAAAATAATGATTTGATTATTATTCAATCGAAATATTATGATAGTACCAAACTAAGTGTTAAAGACGTAGAATCAGAGATACACAAAATATTAAAAACACTAAAAGATTTAAAGAAAAGAAACGACACTAACTATAAAAAAGAATTGGTTCAGTCGTATTTAGACTGTACAGAAAATACGAATGAAGATTCACAAATAAAAATATATATTTTCACTTCATTCGAAGTAAAAGATAATAATACAAAGAATGGCTATTTAAAAGAGATAAAAAAACTAGAAACTGAAAACTATTCAATTGATATTTTTTTTGGCAGAGATATAATTGAACAAGTTGTACTTATCGATACAGGTAAATTTTCAGTACCTAAGGCGAAAATGAAGATTGATAAAGTCGATAATTTTTTATCCTATGGTGATTCCATTATTGTCAATGCCTCTGCTCAATCAATTAATGAATTGTTTAAAAAATACCACAACAAAGGGTTGTTAGCCTCAAACTTAAGATACTATATTAAGGACAAAAAGGTCGATAAAGGAATTAATCAGACCATTAAAAATGAGCCTGATAACTTTTGGTATTTCAATAATGGTATTATTATTGTCTCTTCTAACTATGAAATCAATTCAAAAGAAATTGTTTTATATGATTTTTCAATAGTTAATGGAGGACAAACTACGGCACTTATTGGGCAAATAAACTTTTCACAAAATCAAGATTTCTTTGTGCAGGTTAAAATAATTAAAACTGTTGGTGAAACAGAAAAGGATCAAGAAATATTCATTTTGAAAGTTGCTGAATCCTCTAACTTACAAAAAGCAATAAAAGATAAAGATTTAATCTCTAATAAGATGGAGCAACTTAAACTTAAAAGCGAATTATCGAAACTTGGAATCTATTATGTACTCAAGAGAGGTGAATTCATCGAGAAAAAATACAATTCTTTTGTGAAAGCTAATAGTGATATGATAGGAAAATTGATAATGGCATCAATATTGCAAATGCCCGGAACATCTCGATCAGGTACAAAAAAAATTTATTCAGAAGATTACTATCATCGCATTTTCCCTGATGAACCTAGGACTCTACTTGCAAATCAGCTTGTTCAATTGAAAAATCATTATAATCAATATAAAAAGAATAAAAAGAGTTTCTCATCTGAGGATAAAATCTCTATTTTAGCAAATGGAGAACTACATTTTATATCGATTTTTACACTATTAACTTCAGCAACAAGGGAGTTTATTAAAGAACAGGATTATAAAAAACAAGCATTTGACCAGAGAAAAGAATATTTATACACAAAACTTAAGCGGTATGAGAAGATATACGAAAAATCACTTGATGATGAAACAGAGATAACTTATAAAGTATTTGACATAATATTAGATGAAATTCTTACTTATGTTTATCGCATTGAGAAAAAATCAAGGGAGCAAAACAGGGAAACTATAACAGTCGCAAATTATTTAAAATTAGACTCTGTCTATTACAACGACATTGTTCCGAGAGCATTTGAAGTTCTTCAAGAAAACGAATTATTAATGGAATATTTAATAAAATTCAATAATGTTTGAGTTTACACTAAAAGGACATTTTTTAATGTTCTTTTTTACGTGATAATACACTACTATATTTATGTATGATAATATTCTCAACGAAATGCTATAATTAATTATAAGAATATGATTTTATCAAATACAAGAATTATAGGAGTGCAACATGATTGGATTCATAGACACTGAAATAAGTAAAAATAAAGTGGTTTCAGATATTGGATGTATCAAAGAAAATGGTGAAATACTACACACCAAGAGCATTCAAGAACTGATTAAATTCACGAAGAAAGTAGATTTTTTTTGCGGTCACAATTTCGTTTCACACGACTTTATTCACCTAAACCGGATATTACCTCGAAAGTTTATCCCCTTAGAAACTACTATAGACACCTTGTATCTCTCAGCTTTATTGTTCCCAGAAAGACCATATCATCATTTGGTTAAAAACGATAAACTCGATAGTGATTCACTGAATAACCCACTGAATGACGCTCGAAACGCACAAATTTTATTTATGGATGAAGTTGATGCATTCAATCGACTTGATGATACGCTAAAACAAATCTATTATTCGATATTAAAAGATGAACCTGGATTTTCCGGTTTTTTCAAACATATGAAATACAATCCTAAAGTGCGTAATCTTGTGGAACTAATTCAGTTATACTTTGGAGACAAAGTCTGTCACAATATCGACATCAACGCTTTGCTGAAAGAAGTTAGAGTCGAATTGGCATATTGCTTATCATTAATTACGACGAGCGAAGCAGATTCACTGATGCCTGGGTGGGTTTTAATGAACTATCCAAAAGTTGAACCCTTAATGATCAAACTTAGAAGCACACCGTGCAGACAAGGTTGTGACTATTGTAATACCCATTTAGATGCAAAACACGCCCTGAAACGCTTTTTCGGTTATGAGGACTTTAGGAAATATAATGATTTACCACTTCAAGAACAAGCGGTTAAATCCGCAATCAAAAATGAATCTTTGATTGCTGTTTTTCCTACCGGTGGTGGGAAATCATTAACGTATCAATTACCAGCACTCTTAAGTAGAGAAAATACCAGAGGGTTAACAGTTGTTATTTCACCATTACAATCACTGATGAAAGATCAAGTAGATAATTTAGAAGACAATTCGATTGTTTCAGCGGTTGCGATTAGTGGCTTGCTCGACCCTATACAACGAAAAGAAGCTATTGAGAGAGTTGAAAGTGGATTAGCGGGCATTCTATATATTGCTCCAGAATCTCTTCGGTCAAAAACGATTGAAAGATTATTAATTAAAAGACATGTAACGAGATTTGTCATAGATGAAGCACACTGTTTTTCTTCTTGGGGTCACGATTTCAGGGTTGATTATCTATATATTGGAAAGTTCATCAAACATATTCAAGAAGTGAAAGGAAATAAAACTTCAATCCCTGTTTCCTGTTTTACGGCTACAGCAAAGAAAAACGTCATCGAAGATATATCGAATTATTTTAAAGAACACTTAAACTTAGATATGAAAATATACCAGACATCATCACGAAGAACCAATCTAGCTTACAAAGTGATTGATGTCACAGACGACGAAGAAAAATACCAAAAACTGAGAAGTATCATAGAACAAGAAAATTGTCCAACCATCATTTATGCTTCGAGAACGAAAATTGTAGATTCACTGTATGAGCGGATGAAAAAGGATCATTTTTCTGTTTCTCGTTTTCATGGCAGCATGGAGAAAGATGCAAAAGTAGAAGAGCAGGATAAGTTCATGAAGGGGATAAACCCAATCATGATCGCAACCTCAGCGTTTGGAATGGGTGTAGACAAGAAAGATATCGGGTGTGTCATTCATTATCAAATTTCTAGTTCCCTTGAAGATTATGTACAAGAATCTGGTAGAGCTGGTCGGGATGAACACATTCATGCACAGTGCTATATTCTATACAATGAGCAAGATTTAAACGGTCATTTTGAATTGTTAAATCGTAGCAAACTCAACCTTAAAGAAATCCAACAAATATGGAAAGCTGTCAAAGAACTAACAAAAGTGAGGGAGAGTATTTCACAATCAGCGCTTGAAATAGCTAGAATCGCTGGATGGGATGAGAGCATACATGACTTGGAAACACGAGTAACCACAGCGGTCGCAACACTTGAAGAAACTGGATATTTGTTGCGCGGACAAAATTCACCTCGTGTTTTTGCCAATAGTATTATGGCTAAAACGATGGCAGATGCTGCCAAAAAAATCGATGAATCAGAATTGATTCCTGAAACTGAGAAATCTTTAACAAAGCGAATTATAAAGCTCTTAATATCAAGTCAGAGTAAAAACAAAGGTGCAGATGGCGAAGCGGAATCTAGAGTAGATTACATTGCTGAAAATTTAGGTGTAGAAAAACATTTAGTATTAAAATCGATTAACCATCTACGTGAAATTCAACTATTAGCAGACCATAAAGACTTATCGGCTTTTTTGAAACGAACAAAAGGGTCTAGTACGGTTCAAAAAAGTTTGGATAATCAAGTTGAACTCATTCAATATATATTAAGCGTTTTATCACCAGATCAAAAATTTTATAATCTAAAAGATCTCAATGACCATGCATTAAACAGTGGTATTGATTCCAATCTCAAACAAGTTAGAGGTATCATAAACTATTTTGCGATTAAAAAATGGATTGATTTAAAGAAAAACGGGAAAGACAATGTTTCGATTGAGTTCAACCAAAAACCTGAATATATCAAAGAGTTGATTCAAAAAAATGCGGCTATTTCGAGTATCATTATTAATTATTTATATCGATTGATGAGTGAGCAAAAAAGCAATACTGAATTCAGCACTGTTGTGTTTTCAGTACTTGAGCTTAAACAATTCTATGATAATAGCAAGGGAATGCTTGACTATAACGTTAACTTAGACGATATAGAAGATGCACTATTTTTCATGCAACGTAGTGGAATCATTACGATTGAAGGCGGATTTATGGTTATTTATAGTCCGCTATATATTGAAAGAATTGAAAAAAATCCGCATAAACAATTCACGAAAACCGATTATGAACAATTGGATTCCTTTTATCAAAGTAGAAGAGAACAAGTACATATCGTTGGTGAATATGCCAGCAAAATGATTAAAAACTATCAAGAAGCATTGTTGTTTGTCGACGATTATTTTCAATACGAATTTAACGAATTTTTAGGCAAATACTTTAAAGGTGATCGTAAGAAAGATATCGAAAGAAGCATGACACCAGCCAAGTTTAAAGAACTTTTTGGATCACTGTCACCTGAACAATTGGCTGTGATCAAAGACAAAGATCATAATCGAATTGTTGTTGCAGCTGGACCTGGTAGTGGGAAAACAAAGCTTTTAGTACATAAATTAGCATCGATTTTGTATACAGAGGACATTCGAACAGAGCAGTTGATGATGCTAACTTTTTCAAGAGCATCGGTCGGAGAATTTAAAGATAGACTATACAAACTCATCGGTGAGGCATCATATTTCGTTGATATAATGACGTTTCACTCATTTTGTTTTGACATTTTAGGTCGAGTTGGATCGATTGATAAAACCGAAGGTATCGTTCAAAGTGCTGTTGAAAACATACGTTCAGGCGATGTTGATCCTTCAAAGATTACTAAAATGGTATTGGTGATTGATGAAGCACAGGATATGGACCAAAATGAGTATGATTTAATCAATGAAATCATCGAGTTTAATGAAAATATTCGAATTATCGCGGTTGGTGATGATGATCAAAACATTTATGAGTTTAGAGGTTCTAACTCGAAGTATTTCAAGGAATTAATGACAGATGATGGTGCATTTTATGAATTATCAACGAATTATAGAAGTAAGAATAATTTGGTCACATTTACCAATCAATTCGTAAATTTCATACCTAATCGAATCAAAAATAACCCTATTGTAGCATATACAAAAGATAATGGCCGAATTGAAGTCATTAGACATAGAACATCCGAAAATTTAATTGTCGGTATCGTCGAACAAGTCATGTTAGAGAATCCTCCAGGCAGAACTTGTATTATTACATGGAAGAACGAACAGGCATTACATGCGCTCGGTATACTTAACCTCAAAGGAATTTCAGCCAATCTAATTCAAAACAATGAAAGACTTAAAGTATTCAGTCTGTATGAAATTAGAGTTTTCATGTCATTTTTTTCCAATGATATCCATGAAGGTATGGTGTCCAATGATACTTGGAAAAATGCGGTTATTAGATTTGATGATATCTTCAAAGATACATCTAACTACAAGATGTGCATCAGAATTATGAGAGCTTTCAGAAATGAGTATAAAACAGCATTCTATTATTCAGATTTAGAGTCCTTCATTTTTGAAACCAATCTATCGGATTATGTTGAAGATGCACCAGTTATGGTATCAACTTTTCACAAAACCAAGGGCAAAGAGTTCGATAATGTTTACATCCTTGATGACAATCTTTGGTTAAATGACGAGCAAAAGCGAGCGATGTACGTAGGATTGACTAGGGCGAAGAACAATTTGATTATTCATACAGTTTCAAATATTTTCAATTATTTTAAAGCTGAAAATCTTGTTGCTTCGATTAATGAAGTCGTCTACAATAAACCAGAACGACTCATATATCAGATTAACCATGAGGACGTTGCATTAGGATACTTTAAGTTGGTTCAAAATGCCATTAAGAAACTCAAATCAGGTGATACGTTAACAATCATTGATGATGTGATGGTTAAGGATGAACGCAAAATTCTCAAATTATCTAAGAAATATAGTGATCGTGTTAGAGAATTGCTTGATAGTGGTTATTCATTAACTAAGGCCATTGTAAAATTCATGGTTTATTGGTGGGATAAAGAAGAAGAAAAAGATTACTTGATTGTATTACCAGAATTGACTTTTGATTTCAATATGAATAAAGAGGAAAGTCCAACAGAATCTCGAGAATAACTTTTCAGATAATTTATTTGTTTAAATTGAAGTATTCGACAAAAACAATTATTCCGAGAAGCCAAAAACTGTGAAAAGACACATTGATATGAGTTCGCTAAGGATAAAAAAAATGACAACTAATTTGATTTTAAAAATTCGCCCTTTCACTCAAAATGACATAGAAGACATCCACCTTTACGCATCCAACCCAATCACCACCCAATACATGTTATGGGGACCCAATACCATTGAAGATACCCAAGTTTTCTTAAACTATGTATTTAGTCATTATTCAAAAACACCGATCACGAATTTTGAATATGGTATTGAATTTGAAGGTAAAATCATTGGTGGGATTGCTTTAATTGTAGATTATGTAGCCCAAAGTGCTGAAATTGGGTGGATTTTAAATGAAGCCTATCATCGAAGAGGTATCGTATTTCAAGCCGCCAAAGAAATGATTGCTCTCGCAAAATCACTTGGTATGGAAACCCTTCACGCAACCGCTGATTCAAGAAACATTGCATCCTACAAACTCATGGAAAAATTGGGTATGCATCATGTATCCACCACCATACATGGAAGATTTAATAAACTGACTGGTCAGTATGACTTGGATCAAGTGTATTATGAATTGAAACTTAAATGAATAAAATCCATACAAGAATTCGCCGTTTTGGCGAATTCTTTTCTATAGTAAAGTAGATATAAAATATCAATCATATATCCTTTGGATAACTTCATATTAATGTTAGAATAGAACCATAGAATGGAGGGATGACCTGTGGCACTTAAAAAGAACTTATTATTAGAAGCCTTAGATCGACAAAGAGAATTGATGCGACAAGAGGAACGAAAACCGGATGGGTCTGTTCCAACCATTTGTACGGATGAGATTCTAAGAGACATCGCCACCAAAAAACCACTCAAGGTGAGTGATTTTTTAGGCATTGCCGGTGTGAGTGAAACGTTTATGGATAAATACGCTACACGTTTTCTCAATGTCATTAAAATCTATCAAACCATGGTCTCTGAAGAAAAAGAAGTCTCAAAAGAGGCTTATAAAGTCTTAGACCATTATAAAGACCGTTTAACCAACATCTCAAGAACCAATCCCAATCTCTATGTGGGTCGTATGGATAAAACCCAACGATTTGATTTGACCCATGTCATGAATGAAGAAATGTCTTTATTCTTATTATCACCCAAGAAAACCAGCTATACATTTAAAATCGAATCAGAAACCTTACTCAATCATTTGACCACCCTATATCGTGAGGTCAATAAAACCTATAAAGAAACCGGTAGCTATGACTTATACATCGCTACCCTCTTCATCGAAGGTATTTTTAAGAAAGACCTTTTCGCAATCAAATCGCCTTTACTATTCATCCCTGTCAAATTGGTTCGTGAAAAACGCGTATTTAAACTCATTAAAGATTTAGATAAAGATATCTTACTCAATAAAGACCTCGTTCTCGCAACCAACAAACTCGATCAAATATCGGTATCGATTGAAACCCCACCTATCAAAGAGTATTCAGACAAAGTCATTAAAGAAGTGGTCGTCCCATTTTATAAGTCCCATGGATTAGACATCCACCTAGGGGATTTCAATACGTATGAACCGTTCAAGAGTGAACTCAAAGAAACCTTCATGAAAAAGAAAAAAGGTGTGTTTGAAACCCACCGCTATTTGGTCTTGGGTCGATATCAGCTCTTTTCATCGGAGCTTCAAAAGGATATGGCGGATATCCTCAAACAACACAAATACAATGTGTTACTCGAAGGATTGATTGAGGAGTCGGGTTTAGATAAACCTGAAAAAGCCCTCAATTATGAGATTTCCAGTGGATCGATCGATGAGGATAAAATTTCATATATCAATGACTTGAACTATGCCCAAGAAAAGGTCATAGAACTCTTAAATAGAGAGAAGAAACTCGTCGTCTGGGGACCCCCAGGGACAGGCAAATCTCAAACCATCACGAGTTTGATTGCGTCATCGATCCTCAAAGGGGAAAATGTGTTGATCGTCTCTGAGAAAAAAGTGGCTCTAGATGTCATCTATAAACGATTGAAATCTGCAGCTAAATATGTGATGTTCATCGATGACATCGAAAATAAGCCTTATTTCTATCAAAAAGTCGCGCAAATGCTCGATACGACTGCACCGAAACGCACCGTCGATAATGACATTTATCGCTTAGAAACCGAAATAAAACAATTGCTTCAAACGATGGATCAAGCGCTAGATTTGATGTATCACCAAAAGGTTCAAGACATCCCGATTTATCAGCTCTATGAACGATTCATTAAGGATAAAGATGTCCATCCAGCGTTATCACCCAAACATGTGACTCAAGCGTTCACCAAAGCCTTTGGTGGCTTGGATTTCACCGTCATCAAAGCCCTTGAACTGGCTTTTCAAAAAGACAGTCATCTTAAAAACTACCTCGACTATGAGACCATTTTACAAACCTATCCAATGGTTAGAACGTTTGAAAAAGCCATCTCTAGAAGCAGTATCGCAGAATACACTGTTTTTCATGACGCTTTTACAACCACCCATCAACACTACACCCAATCGGGTTTCTTCAAGAAACGAAAAATCCTTAAAACCTTCCAACAAGCGGAGGGTGCTAAACTGTTGTATCTGACCAAGAAAAAGAAGACCTCGATCCAGTACATTGAAACCATCTTTAAACACCCAGATTTAGAAACCTATCTATTCGAACACATCAAAGAATTGAATAAACTTGAAACCAAACATGACCATTTATCGAAAAACGAACAAAAGTATTTGGATATGTTGATTCATGACCCATTATTCAAAGGAATATCAGACATCCATAAGTATCGTAGCTATCTTTTTGATGCGCTATATACAGGCTTCTTAGAAATCTTCAAAGCGAAAAATGCGAAATACTTATACATCATTGAGGAGTACCATCAAAAACAAGCCTTACTGAATGCGAGAATGGCCGATAAACGGGCTTTGTCGATTGAATCCTTTGAAATGGAACTCTATAAACATGCCTTGGACTTATCCAACACCAAGCGGGTGATGGAAATCAAACGCGTGATGGAATTAGAACACAAACCAAGCTTAAAAGCATTCATTTCAACCTATCAAGTTGAACTCTTAAACCACATCAAAGTGTGGATGATGACACCAGAATTGGTGTCTGCCCTCATCCCACTACAATATGGGTTATTTGATTTGGTCATTTTTGATGAAGCCTCTCAAATGTATGTTGAAAAAGGCATCCCAGCGATTTATCGTGCGAAAAAAGTCGTGATTGCGGGAGACCCAAAACAACTTAGACCTAGCGCTTTAGGGTTTGGTCGTATTTCCGACGACGATGAACTCTATGAACAAGAAGTGTATAAGGATATTAGACTGGATGCGAAAAGCTTACTCGATTTAGCTCGATACAAATACCAAGAAACGATCCTCAATTACCATTATCGTTCGAATTATGAAGAACTCATCGCTTTCTCAAACCATGCTTTTTACGACGGTAAACTCCTGGTGTCGCCAAACGCGAACCCATCGATTTTACCACCAATTGAATACCATTATATCAAAGATGGTTTATTCGAAAAGAGACAAAATCTAACCGAAGCGAAAGCGGTTGTTCAACTGTTAAAGAAGATATTTAAAGAAAGACAAAAAAACGAAACCATCGGTGTCATCACGTTTAACAGTGCGCAGCGCGACGCTATATTGGATTTGATTGACCAAGAACTCTTCAAACAGGGGGTCTATCAATCTTACTTTGAAAAGGAACTCTTTAGAAAAGAAGACAATGAAGATCAAAGCTTGTTTGTTAAGAACATTGAAAACGTTCAAGGGGATGAACGAGACATCATCATTTTCTCGATGGGATATGCGAAAAATAGCCAAGGCGTGGTGGAAAGACGGTTTGGCTGGTTGAACCACGAAGGTGGACAAAACCGACTCAATGTCGCGATCACCAGAGCCAAACAAAAGATTCATTTCGTGTCTTCGTTGATGCCGGAAGAATTCAAAGTCGAAGATTTATCTGGTTTAGGTCCAAGATACTTGAAATCCTTCATGCGTTATTGTTACGCCATCTCGAAAAAGGATTCAGAGATTGCGAAACAAGTCCTCAGTGAATTACACGCGTTAGAAACCAAAACAATACCGTTAAACAAACTTGAACAAGATATTTATGACAAATTGACCAAAGCAGGATTCACGGTTGAACCGAAAGTGGGTATCGGTAATTATAAAGTGGATTTAGCCATCAAAGACCCAAATACAGCTAACTATGTGCTTGGTATCTTATGTGCCATCCAAAGAGAAGATGTCAATTCCAGACGTGACCTCATCCACCAAGAACGATTCTTAATGGCCCGTGGTTGGACCCCTTATCGTATTTTTGAAGCGAATTGGTATAACCACCCACAAACCATCATCAAGGACATCAAAGAACAGTTGAAAGCGAAAGGAAGTGCCCTCTAATGGACTTACAACAAGCCTATACCGACATGGAAACACTCGTGCTAAGCATGAAATCCGTGGTCTTATCCACCATCGATGACGGAGGCAACCCCTATACATCCTGCGCCCCATTTGGGATGTTTGATGGAGACTACTATATCATCATCTCGAATATGGCGAAACACACCAAATACTTAAGACAACGTCCTATTGCAGGGTTGTTATGGATTGAAGATGAATCCAAAGCCCAAAGTGTCTTTTTCCGAAAAAGATTGTATCTAGAAACAGCGATTACCTTAGACATCACCAATCATGATGTGATCAGTATGATGACAGAACGCCTTGGTGACGCGGTGAAGTCCTTTTTATCGATGGATTTTACAATCGTAAAATGCACACCCATTCAAGGCCAATTGGTCTTAGGGGCAGGCAGTGCATTTGAGGTGAATGGTAAAGCACTAGAACCCATTCGTGGGGCTGGACATCGACCATCCAAATCTTAATTAGTTCAAAGAAAGATGATATCTGCCCAGATGTCATCTTTTTCTTCGGTTTTATTTGACAAAACGAGGGATATCGTTTAAACTTGATAAGGCTATCAAGTGTTTATTATAAATAATAAAGGAGTACCCTATGATTACTGTATCGAATCTATCTTTAGTCTTCCCAGATAAAAAACTGTTTGAAGACGTCAATATCAAATTTACTGCAGGCAACTGTTATGGTGTGATCGGCGCGAATGGCGCTGGTAAATCCACCTTTTTAAAAATCTTATCCGGTGAAAAAGAGTCAACCAAAGGCGATGTCATCATCGAAAAAAACAAACGTCTCGCCACGTTAAAACAAAATCAAAATGCCTATGACCACTTAACGGTTATGGAAACGGTCATCATGGGTCATAAAGAACTCTATGACATCATGAAACAAAAAGAAGTCTTGTATGCGAAAGTCGATTTCACTGAAGCGGAAGGGTTTTTACTCGCCGACTTAGAAGTGAGATTCGCTGAACTCGATGGTTGGAACGCCGAAGTCGAAGTTGAAAAGCTTTTAAATGGGTTAAATGTCCCACAAGAAGACTTTTATAAACCCATGGCTGATGTTTTGCCAAAGCACAAGGTGAAGGTCTTGTTGGCTCAAGCCCTCTTTGGTAACCCAGACATCTTATTGTTAGATGAGCCAACCAACCACCTAGACTTCGAAGCCATCCACTGGCTTGAAGAATTCTTAATCAATTATGAAAATACCGTCATCACTGTATCCCACGACAGACATTTCTTAAACAATGTGTGTACACATATGGTCGATATCGACTATTATCAAGCGAAACTCTACCCAGGCAACTATGATTTCTGGATGGAATCCTCTCAACTCATTCAACGCTTAATGGCGGATCGTAATAAGAAAAAAGAAGAACGCATGGAAGAACTCAAAGCGTTCATCGCGAGATTTAGTGCGAACTTATCGAAATCTCGCCAAGCGACTTCGCGTAAAAAATCCTTAGAAAAAATTCAACTCGAAGACATTGTTCCGAGCTTAAGAAAATACCCTTTTATTGGGTTTGATATTGAAAAAGCACTGGGTAAAGATGTCATCGAAGTCGATAACATCAGCTATACCCATGATGGTATCACTTTATTTAAGAATGTATCGTTTATGATGACCAGAGGCGATAAAGTTGCGTTATTAGGGGATAATGACCTCGCTAAAACCGCGTTATTGCGTATTCTAGCAGGTGAGCTACAACCAACCACTGGTAACATCAAATGGGGACAAACCGTTCAAAAAGCCTATTTCCCTGCTGATAATGAACCATATTTCCAAAGCAACATGAACTTGATTGAATGGCTTAGACAATACTCTAAAGAACCAGCTGAATCCTATATTCGTGGTTTCTTAGGACGTATGTTATTTACAGGCGACCAACCACTCAAAGAAGTGAAATACTTGAGTGGTGGTGAGAAGATGCGTTGCATGTTCTCCAAACTCATGATGTCGAATGCGAATACCTTACTGATTGACTCACCAACCAACCACTTAGACTTAGAATCAATCGAAGCTGTCAATAATGGATTATCCAATTATCAAGGTGCAATCATTCTATCCTCACATGACCACAGACTCTTAGATACGGTTTGTAATAAGATCGTTGAAGTTGGCGACTTGGGTTCAATCCAATACCAAGGCACATTGGATGAATACATTACAAATGAAAATATCAAACAACGCTTAAAATCCATCTATAACGCTTAAACATAAATGAGACCTTAGGGTCTTTTTTTGTATGGTTATTTATTTTAATCTATGTTAAAATGTTAACAAATCATCGCGTTTCAATGATTGTGGAGGATACTTATGTCCGAATTAAAATCGGTGTTGAAAGGGTTCCTTAAAACCCTCATCTTATTGGTCAAACCGTTTGGTTTGTTAGCGAAATCAATCTATCGAGGGCTCAAAGCGATTTTTAAATCGATTGGTAAAGCCTTTGTCTATCTCATGACACAACTTTGGATTAGCCTGAAATGGCTCTCATCTGCCATATTCATGACCCTCATCAAACCATTATACTCGGTCATAAAAGTAATCGTACAAAGTATCTACATGGGTCTGAAATGGGTCGGAAGACTGATTTATCGATGGGTCATTCATCCATTTTGGGTCCTGTTAAAGAAGATTTATCTGGGTTTTCGTTGGGTATTCATTCGACTATATGAAGGATTCAAATGGGTATTTATCCATGTGTATCATGGTTTAAAGTACATCTTCATTAAACTCTATCAGGGGATTAAATGGGTCTTGATTCAACTATTTACCCCAATTCGATGGGTATTTACCAAACTTTATCAGGGCATACGGTTTATCATAATCCGCGTCTATCGAGGTTTAAACTGGATCATCCGTAGACTCGCTCATGGTATCTGGATTGTCTTATCCACAGTAGCTAAAAAGGTGTGGTGGGTATGTACGACCTTATACCAAGGGGTATCCTATGTGGTTAAAAACATCTATCAGGGTATCCGATGGGTTGTCATTCAATGTTATACAGGGATTCGCTATATCTTAAAGCATCTATGGGAAGCGCTGTGGTTTATCATCAAACACCTATCTACGTTTTTATGGCGTTTTGTCTTAAAACCATTATTGACCGTACTTAAATGGATCATTTTGGGCATTAAACACATCGTTCTTTTCATTTCAAAATATATAGAAAAGATTGCGAAAGGGATTCAATACCTTTTCCATCAGTTGAACAAACTATTTCAGGCCATTGGTCGATGCATAAAACACATCTTCATTTGGTTTTATGAGAGATGGTTGGACGTATTAAAAGGCATTCGATGGGTCTTTATTCAACTTTGGAAAGGCTTCAAATTTGTGGTTAAAACCATCTACCGTTTCATCCATTGGTTGGTTACCGGCATTTTGGATAGTTTGGTTTGGTTCATAACAAAGACCATCGACTTGATTCGCTTTTGTATAGATGGTTTGGTTTACATCTATCGGAATCGACCTGAATGGTTGTATCGAAGTGTTCGGTGGAGTCTTTTACAAGGGTTCTTGTTGTTATATACTCTCCTCATCTGGTTACCAAGCGTCATCCTTTTGGATGGCACTTATCAATTATTTTATTGGACATTTTATGTTATTAAGAAAGTCCTGATCTGGGTGATTACCTGGATTCAAAAAGGATTCATTGTATGTGTCAATGCTTGGGTACAGGTAAAACGCTTTTTATACCCAGTCAAACGCTTGATGATGGATTTGGTATTTGATTTTAAAGATTATTACTATATAGTATTGTTACTCCCCATCTTGTTACCAATATTACTGATATTATTAGCGTTGGTTCTGGTTGAACTGGTATTTGTACATCTATGGATAATCTTAAAGGTATTGTTCCATCTACAATCGGGCATCCTTACCGTCGGATACATCCCCTCATGGAATGTGTTTACCTTTAGCAAACGTTTCATGAGAAATCAGAGGTTGTCTATAGGTTATCAAAAGAAGTGGCGTCATTTACACACTTTGATGGTTTTATTTGCGTGGCCACTCATGTTTCCGATTCTATGGGCTATCGCGATATTACTATTACCTTGGTCTCTTGTGGCGGGCTTATTTTATGGCCTTCAATACATCCGTTACCACGATCAAATCGAATTTATTGTCGATGATTTTATCCGAATACCCAATCAAGTCGAGGGCGTTATCGATGGACATACTGTGAGACGTTATGGTCATAACTTGACGTTAGACATCCCGGCTGGTATATATGACAAATCGCTTGAACGTTGGGTCATTGACCCTCACATCGACACCTTTAAAATCGATGTTTTGATCGATGGTTTGCTCTATCAATCGTATACAATTAAAAATAAGTCCACGTTAAAAACGACGTTATTATATCAGATGAATCAAATTCAAAAAGAATTGGGGCAGTATACATCCTATCGTATCCCTTTACCACAAGTTGAAGGCATCGATGTGGTTTATGAGCTCACCCATCGGGGGGATGAACTGTATCAAGGCGATTTAATGATTCGTCCGTTTTCGAATCATACAGACCTCATGGTTAAAATCGACAAAGATGGGTTATCGTATGAACGTGAACTGGATGTCCATTGTATCCATACCACCGAGCTCAACCGTATCCTTTTACAATCCGTATTTTATGGGTACGAAGGCTTATCTATTTTAAGATACTTAGACCCAAAACTCGATTATGATCTCTTACCTAATCCCCATTTAAAAGGCACCAAGATTCATACCCAAGCGTCCCTATTTGACGTACCTTTCAAAGTCGTAGGATTGGATGAAGTCTATCAAATACGTATACAGGTGTTACCATTCATGTTATCCGCGTTGACACTGGGTCATGTGGTATTTAAACCTGAATTGGATGTGAAAAATCATGGGTATCCGATCCCTGAATCCGTATTTTTCTTTGGAAAAACACAAGCCATTGAATGGACTGTCGATGGCATGCCTGCAGAGACCTTTGTTTCACTAGATACCTTACCAATTCAAAAGAAACACGTCTTTTACGTTAGAACCAAAGAATATCATTCGATCCATGAGAAGACCTATCAAGTCATTGACCCAAGGTATAGAACCGATTGGTGGATACCTGAATTTGAGGCGATTAAAGAAACCCGTCTAAACGATACCATCGCAAAAAAACACATCCATTTACCAATTTTTGGATTAAAGAAAATCAAATGTCTATATTGGGTGTCTAAAAACCCACAACAAATGAAATCCACAGGGTTGGTCAAACAACCCGGGGTTACGACATTTAAAGTGGTTCTTTATAAACATCTATTCTTAAAAAAAGTCATATTTTTGGATATGAAACATTAAAAAAACGAACCTGCGGGTTCGTTATTTGAGCTTTACACGGTGAATCGGGGTGTAGGTGAGCTCGCCATCGACTTGATGACTTAAAAATAGGGTGATGGTGTCTACATCGATGTTTTCTTCGGTTTTTGGTAATGGGAGTGCGTGGACTGGAAAAGCCTTACCTTGACGAATCAACGTGATGTGCGGACTGAATTTGCCATGGAGTGAGATGTTGAGAGGTGCGATAAAATCGAGTACCTTTTGATATAATGACTTTAAGGATGGGTTCGATTGAATCCCCATATAATAAATGAATCGTTCCCCTTTTTGAAAGTAGTCGATATCCGATAGCTGCATTTGAAATGACTTAAAATCGACAGTATTCATCCAACCTTTGAGTTGTTCTGTTTGAATATCATCGAGTTCGCCTAAAAAAGCCAGGGTTAGATGGTAATTGGGTTCTCTTGTGATATGGCCTCTGGTATGGGGTTCGATGGTTTTGGATACATTGAATAAATAAGATTTCATCGACTGTGATAAGTCGATGCCAATAAATAGTCTCATAGAATCACCATCTCTATTATATAACAGTCTGTCATAGACACCAAGGAGGCATTATGAAACGCATACAAGCAGTGGATTTTTTAAGGGGATTGGGTGTGTTTTTTGTCATCATCTTACACACCGCTTTTTACTATTTTGACGGGATTTATGATGTCGACATGGATAACCCAAGTTTAATCATCACATTGATTGGTTTCTTGTTGATGTTTGCGGGATTATTCGCGATGGTATCTGGGTTATCGTATACCCTTCAATTTTTAAATACGAAAGACCCAAAAGCACGTATCAAATATATGGGTTATGCAGGTTTGTTGATGATGTTTATCGCGTCTCTCTATTTCTTGTTTACCGGTCCTGGCATCATCCACTTTGATAGTAGAAGTATGGATGAATCTTTATTGGTGTCTTTTATTCGTGATGGGTCTTTTCAGCCATGGACGTTAGAACGCATTTTCTATGTGGATAGTTTGGTGATGATCAGCTTCAACATTTGGCTATTGGCTTTACTATTCTTAGCGATAAAAAAATACATCCATCATCCAAAAGCAGCGGTATATATCCTCATTTTAGCTACCGTATTTATGGCTTTATCATATGTGCGAATTCCTTTATACAATGTGTATTTGGAGGCGAGAGATAACAATCAATACATTTTAGTCATCTTACTCAATTGGTTGGTTGCGAAAAACAACCCAATTTTACCATTCTATGCTTTTGCATTATTTGGGGTTTGGGTCGCGTTACTGCTAAAACATAACCAGTTTAAAGTCTTGAAACGCTGGATGTTACCCGTCGGTTTGGCGTATATGATTATCGGTATTGCCGGGTACATTTTAACCCCAGAAACGATGTTAGAACGTGCCATTGACCCGACATGGTATTTCATCATGGTCACTCAAATTGGGTTATTCTTGTTAATGATTTTAGGTGCGCTTTATGTCTTTGATTTCAAGCAAGTGAAACTGAATCCCGTCACGCGTTTCATTAAACGGTTTGGGATTTCAGGTTTAACCCCATTTTTCTTTGAACAAATCACCAGTGCAGTGATTTTCTTAGTCATCAACCAATTCATCACACTCAAACTCGACATCCCTGGCGCGTTGATCTATGGGTTTATTCATGTATTGATGTGGGGATTCATTTTAATGGCTTGGGAGAAAAAACACTACAAATATACGATTGAGTGGGCTTATACCTCCCTTTTAAGAAAGGTTTCACCTTCGAGTAAACATCAAGCCTTAGAGGACGCTTATGCAAGCCGTTAAGGATTATCACTATTTAACGAAAAATAGAAAAAAATTAAGCCGAGCTCAAATCGAAGCGTTACAACTCAAATCGCTTCAACATATCGTTGAATATGCGAAAGCACACAGCCCGTTTTATCAAGATTTGTATGGTAATCAAACCATCCAATCGTTTGAAGACTTTTATCAACTACCGACCATCAACAAACAAATCATGATGGACCACTTTTCAACCCTCAATACCTGTGGTTTAATCAAGGAAAATGTCATGGCGTACGCAGTCGAAAAGGAACTCAATAAGGATTTCTTGGGGTATTATCAAGACGAATACGTCGTTGGATTATCGTCAGGTACATCGGGTAATAAAGGGTTATACATCACACCTAAATCGATGACCAAACGCTTACCAGGGGTGTTTCTATCCAGAGGTGGGATATCGCTCTCCGATTTACCACTACGCATCCTCTTTTGTTTGAGGGTATTCTCACAAGGTTTTGATGACATCAACGCACCTTTTTTAAAACTAAAATATATTTCAACCATGACAGATATGGATGATGTCATCAAGCAAATCAATCAGGGTAAAATCAACTTGTTGATGGCGCCACCTTCATTCATCAGACAATTGTTGCCGAGACACGAAGAAATTCAGGTTAAATTAAAGAAAATCATTACCTACGCAGAAGTATTGAGCAAATCTGATCAAGTCGTTTTTGAAGAAGCTTTTAAAACAAAGGTCATTGAGATTTATCAAGCTTCCGAAGGTCAAATTGCCTCGGCTTGTAAAGCAGGACATTTACACATCAATGAGGATTTGGTATTCATCGAACTATATGATGAAGCGGGTCACTTGATTCAAACACCCCATCAGGTTGGCCATAAGATGGTATTAACCAACCTCATCAACTTTGCCCAACCATTGATTCGTTACGAAATGAACGACATGATTGCCTTAGATGAACCCTGTCCATGTGGTTCACAGTTTAGACGCATCGAAAAGGTTTTAGGTAGAAGCGATGATAATATCTATTTTTATGATGAACATTTAAAACCTAAAATCGTTTATTCCGATTTATTCTCTCGATGGATCATCACCACATCCGATCTGATCCGTGAATTTCAAGTGGTTCAAGACGACATATCGCATTTAGAGATTACCTTAGACTTGTTGGGCGATTTTGATGTGAATACATTGAAAATCCGTTTAGATGACGAATTGGCTGCGCTTGGACTCAAAGGGACATACACCTTTTTAATTCAAACACTTGAACTGCCAAAGCACGCCAATAAATTCAAGCGATTCATCAGTCGCTTGAAAAAAGAATGAAAGTGATTTTGACAGATTATTTTAAGCGTACCTCATGATATAATCGATACGAGGGAAGTGTCTTATGATTGTATTGGTTGGCGCGAGTGCCAGTGGAAAAACCGAACTAGCCAAAATTTTATATCGTACCTATGGGTATAAGAAATGTGTCACCACCACCACAAGGCCTGAAAGAACTGGCGAACAAGATGGGGTGGATTATCATTTTCTAACAGAGGATGTATTTAAGTCTTTGATGGCAAAGAATGCATTCTACGAAGTCACCGAATATTCGAATCGATATTACGGCATTCAAAAGAAAGACGTGGTTGAAAACGGCGTCGTGATTGTTGACCCCAATGGCGCGAATGCCTTGGTTGATCAAGCCGATGATGTCTATGTGGTCTTCGTGGAAGCGAGTGAAGAACTCAGAACCAGAAGGATGCAATCACGTGGTGATTTAACGGAACAAATCGAAAAACGTATTTTAGGTGATAGAAACGTCTTTCAACTCAAAAACTTTCATAGAATCGACTTGCACATTTACAATGAACAAGTGGATTTGAACGAACTGGCCCTTTGGGTTCATGAACATTATCAAAAAAGACATAGAAAATAAGAACGGGTAACCATGATGGCTACCCGTTTTGATTTTAGTAATTCCCGCTTTTTACTTTGATTTTATTCAAATACATGAATTCATCGGCTTTCTTGATGTCTTCATATATTTCTTCATCGATGGATTCTTTAACTATGAATCCAAAGGCTGTCGATGGTTGGAAATCTTTGATTTTCATCTTTTTTAGCTGATCATAAACCGTATTTCGAATTTCCAACGCTGTCGTCTGATCGGTGTTGGGTACGAATACCAAGAATTCATCCCCACCAACCCTAAATTGGTATGGCGTAGGTATGAGTTCTTTGATGATGGTCGCGACCTGTTTGATATAATAATCACCCATATGGTGTCCATAGGTGTCATTGACACGTTTTAAGTCATTTAAGTCCATGGATATGATGCATAATGGTAAGCGTTCAGGTTTGATGATTTCACCAATGATATGGTCTAAATAATGGCGATTGTATAATCCCGTTAAGAAATCATGGTAGGATAAGTATTCGATTTCTCGTTGCTTTTCAATCAATAAAGTAATGTCTCGCGCAATCCCACCAACCCCAGCGATGGCACCATCTTCAAGTATGATAGAAGCATTGCTTTCATAATATCGCCAAGACCCATTCGCATGTCTTAAGCGATAACCACTGATGGTTTGAGCGTCTTCAGATTGTTTTAATGTTTCAGCAAACGCATCGAGACGTTTTACATCATCAGGATGGACAAATGATTTATAGGGTTGTCCAATCGAATTGGCACGTGCATAACCCAACCGTTTTGACCATGCATTAGATACATAGGAAAGATTGCCTTTATTGTCGATACGGTAAATGATATCAAAAGCATGTTCAACGATTTGTCTTAAATTACGTTCACTCTTTTCAAGCTCAAGTTGGGCGTTTTTGGAATCGGTAATATCGATGTGTGTACCAATCGCGATCAGAGGCTCACAAGTTTCGGACCACTCGATGATTTGACCACTATCGAGTACCCAAATCCAATAGCCCAATTTGTGTTTCATTCGGACCTCGACTGAATAAAACTCAGTTTTTTTATCGAAAAGTTGTTTGAAAGCTTCGTCCGATTTGTGGAGATCATCTGGATGAACGAATTTACACCACGTATCTAAACTGACGGGTTCTAGTTCAGCCAAAGAATAGCCGATCATTTCTGCCCAGCGTTCGTTATAAATGGTTTCATTGGTTTGAATGTTCCAAATCCAAGTTCCTGCATTCATCGCTTTGACAATCATGCTGCCAAAAGGATCAAAGTCGAGGTATTTTTTATGCATCGCTATCGTCCCCCCAATCTATGGATAAACTATAATCGGTATTATTATAATTAATTATATCATGATGTCTTTGCATAAACCACTTCATTTTGTTGTCAAAATCGTTTCAAATAAGTAAAAATCAATGAAATAAAGCCTCTCAATGTAGAAAATTATGAGCTAATGAAGTAAAATAGCGGTAAGAGGTGATACTATGCAATACAAAATTGAAGGTGGACAACTGCCGGTTGTCATTGTAGAATTGGATGAAAATGAACAAATCATCACTGAAGGTGGTGGGATGTCTTGGATGACTGAAAACATGTCGATGGAAACCAAAGGTGGCGGTTTAGGCAAAGTATTTGGCAGAATGCTTTCAGGTGAAGCGTTATTTCAAAACATTTATACCGCTAAAAATGGGCCAGGGATGATTGCTTTAGCATCCTCATTGCCAGGCACCATCATGGCGGTTCAAATTCAAAAAGACAAACCATTCATCGTTCAAAAAAGAGCATTTTTAGGTTGTGAATCTTCTGTAGAATTATCGATTTTCTTCCAACGCAAATTAGGGGCAGGTTTCTTTGGTGGTGAAGGTTTCATCATGCAAAAACTCACCGGTGAAGGGATTGCGTTTGTTGAACTTGATGGCTATGTCAAAGTATACGAATTAGAAGCAGGCGAAAAAATGATTGTCGATACGGGTTATTTAGCAGCGATGGATTCGACAGTATCGATGGATATCAAGACCGTTGGTAATATTAAAGACATGGTATTTGGTGGCGAAGGTTTATTCCATACCGTCGTGACCGGACCAGGTAAAGTGTACTTACAATCGATGCCAGCGTCTAAATTCATGTCGCCGGTTCAACACAAATAATGCGTAAGGTTATTTTATACATCGCTTGCTCACTCGATGGTTTCATTTCAAGAGACAACGATTCGATTGATTTTTTAGCTGGTCAAACGAATGAAGTCGTGGACTTTGGGTATGATCAATTTTTAGCCAGTGTTGATACCCTCATTTTAGGCAGTAAAACCTATTCAGAACTCATCAACCACATCTCTGTGGGTGTTTGGCCTTATGTCGGCAAAAAGGTATATGTTTTTTCCAATCGTTTAAAAGGGTCCAACGAAGAAGTGACTTTTGTAGATGGGGATGTGGTTCAGTTCGTGGAATCCCTCAAACAAACCGAGGGGTCTGATATTTGGGTCGTCGGTGGTAGAGGGGTCATCGACCCACTCTTAAAAGCGAAGGCTATAGACCGTTATATCATCACACTGATGCCCAACATCATCGGTTCAGGTAAACGTTTATTTCCTCAATTAGACAGCGATACACTGTTAAAATTGGTATCTGCAGAAACATTCAATGGGATGGTTATGTTGACTTACGAAAAGCGCTGAGTTTCCAGTATTGATACCGATTTAGAGGTAAATACCATCCAACCAAATATAAAGATTACCAAAACGTCACTTCTAAATCCAAAAGTGACTGAATCACACATTAGCATTCATGGATAAAGGCGATAATGTCGCCTTTTTTTTCTTTTTAAGCGGGATTGCGCTATAATGAAAGTAGAAAAGTGGTGATCTCATGGAACAAATCGTCTTAAAGGATGTCAAAAAGACTTATTATCCAGATGTCCTCAATCGCCCTGTATTGAATCATCTATCTTTATCCATACATGCAGGTGAGTTCGTTGGCATCATTGGACCAAGTGGGTCTGGGAAAACTACGCTTTTATATGTCATGTCCGGGCTCGAACCAGCCGATAGTGGCGAGGTCACTTTATTTCAAAAACCACTCGCACACTACCTTGAAAGCGATCGTGCCATGTTGCGTCGTGACTTGATTGGATTTGTCTTTCAATTTTTTAACTTGATACCCAATTTAACCATTTATGATAACATGAAACTCGCCAACGTGATCATCAAACACAAAGGTTTAACGATTGAAGAAGCGTTGGATTTGGTGGGGTTAAAAGATGTCATGCACCAATACCCATCCCAACTTTCTGGTGGGATGCAACAACGTGCATCGATTGCCAGAGCGATTCTTGGCGAAAAGAAAATCATTTTCGCCGATGAACCTACGGGCAACCTCGATCACCATACGAGCTTAGAAATCATGGAACTCTTTAGAAAATTAAATCAGACCTTGGGCATCACCATTGTCATGGTTACGCACAATGAGTCGCTATTGTCATATACCAATCGTGTCATTCGATTATTAGATGGGAATATCATCAACGATGAACAGATCTAAAGTTGTATTCATTTTAAAATTTGCCAAACAAAACCTCGTGAAGTCCCCTTTGCGAAGTTTTTTAATGTTATTGAGTTTCACCTTTTTGATGGTCGTATTGACTTTAGCATTCACGATGAACGATGTCTTAACAGATTACTATATTTACCGTTATGAGCGTCAAAGTGAGCACATCGATTTAGAAATGACCATTGGTTCAAACGCATCTGCTCGGTATTTTTCAACCCGTACTTTAGATGACAATTATTCAGGTGATTATGCCAAAGTGTTCAAAGTAGATGTGTTGGCAGAAGATGCGAGCTACATCACTGTTTTCGCCACTTCTGAAGTCGATTTTGGATTATTATACGGCACCAATTATACGTTAAATGACCATGAAATCATCTTGACTGAAACGAGTGCGAAAACGCATCACGTGGGGGTTTCAGAGTCTTTGACTCTATCCTTAGGCACGACACAAAAAACCTTCATAGTCAAAGCCATCGTACCCGATTATGGGGTATTTCAAGGGGACAAAGGGTTTATTTTACACGACCCTCATGTCGCTTTATTCATTCAAGCGATGTTTCCGAGCTTAGCGAATCTGCCTACGAGCTTTTTTATACATTTAAACAATACAGTCTATTTTGATACCGATGATGTATCACAAACCATCGATACGGTTTCAACCATCGATGCTTATCAAACCTTAGACTATAAAGTCAGTATACCGATACCCTATATCAAACAATTGATCAACCGTGCGGTTGCACTATTTCAAATGATGTTGTTATTCATTGGGATTACCGTTGTTTTATTGATTCAAACCACGTATGCATTGGTCTTTAGAGAAAAAGAACAGATGTTATCCATCATCAAATTGTTGGGTGGGTCATTGTGGTTTGGGAGCTTCATCTGGTTGGTTGAATTGTTGATTTTATATTTACCAGCCGCGTTATTGAGCTACGGTCTTGCTTATGGTATTATCCAAGTGGGTATGCAGTTATTGATGCCGGGTCTAGCATACCATTTATCGATTTTACCCATCCTCTATAGTTTGGGTATCTTAACCATCATCTTCATGGTTACGGTACTGTATCATGTGATGCTTTGGCAATCCAAAACAGAAGTATCACGTTTGAAAGTGATGCCGGACCGAAAAGTCAGCACCTGGATTCATCTGTCTTTGGTGGGTCTCTCATTGCTAACCTATGCATTATTATACGAGACCTTATGGATGACGATTGTAAAACTGTTTTTGGTAATTTCAATGACTTACTCGCTAGTGATTCTTATGCATCGGGGTTGGTTGTTTTGTACCAAATACCTCAAAGAAACACCTTATCCATACCTACTCAAAATCAGTTATCATAAAAGGACTTTGTATCGATTCTTATGGCTATCACTCGCGACACTGGTTACGGTCATGTTGTTGTTTGAAACAACCGGCTATATCAAACATAAAGCAACTGTCATCCGAAACGAATATCAAGCCGATTTGGTGATGTCTAATGTGCTCACCAGTACCCAACAAATTCAACTTGAAGTTTTGGCACATGACGCAGTCACATCCGCCATCCCTATCGGTATTTATCGCAATGTCAATATCGATGCGGGTAATCAAGTGTTTCAAGCGGTGTATATGTTAGACCCTTTAGAAATACCCAATTACTTTGGGATGACACACAATCAGGACTTACAAACCTTCCAAGATGCCACAGAACCAGCCATCTGGCTACCGATGCGTTATCACGCGGTTTATGGGGTTGAGATTCATGATCAAGTCACATTAAATTTAAATGCGGCTCATCCAAATTTAAACTTTAAAGTCTTGGGTTTTTTTGATGAAGCCGTTGGTAATACCGCCTTCATCAATTTACACCGTGTATCTGGGTATGAAGATATCAAACAAACCCATATTTTAATCAATACGGATGACCCTACCACAGTTAAGGCTGATTTGATTGATCAATACAGTGCGAAACTCTATTACGTCAATGATTTCCAACAAAGCGCGATTGCATTGTCAAAAGAAGTGATTTTATCGATGAACTACGCCACTTATGTCACCTTCATCATCTTGGCAGGTTTATTGGTATCGATGATGAATCAAGGGTTGATTTTGTTTGGGGAGTTAAAACCCAGTTATGTCCGTGCTTCTGTACTCGGTTTATCTGAATCTATGTTGAAAAAACACTTATGGTTTGAAGGAGTCATCCAAATCTTAACGCTATCACTATCTACAATAGGTACCGTTTTATTATTGAATCCATTGATTAAACCATTATTGATGTTGTTCGATGAATATGAAAACATCGTCTTTAATCCAGTAGATATTTTTATTGGATGGCTAATGGGTATTTTGATGTTGTTGATAACTAGACTGGCTTATATTCGTGGTATACGTCATTTGAAGCCTTCAGATGTCTTAAAAATGCATCAAATTGATTAAAATAATCATCAAAATCGACATTTTTGTAATATTTTTGAAAGAATTGCGACAAATGATTGGTCATATTTTATATGATTGAGTATAATGAAAGTGAAATTCAAGGAAAGGACTTGATGTAATGAAACGTATTTTTGTCTTATTTTTGATTTTAATTGGCGCTGTAGCGCTCTATGGGTGTGAACAGAGTTCCACGCTAGAAAAACCTACCAATGTAACCCTATCCGGTGACACTGTATCCTGGGACGCGGTTACTGGCGCAGAATCTTATATCGTTGTTGTGAATAGTACCGAACACGTTGTGACCACAACCAGTTTCAATCTATCCACATTAAATTTAACGGAAGGTACTTACACCATCACGGTCATTGCGAGAAAAGGCACAACCCTTTCCTCACCATCGGCGAGTGTAAGCTACGTGGTTGAAGGTGGCGGCTTGACATTGAATGCCCCAGTGGTCAATATGACTGGGAACATCTTGTCATGGACTGCTGTACCAAACGCGACTGGCTATCAAGTCATCGTCAATACAACCATCCATAACACCACTTTAACCACATTTGATTTATCCACATTGGAATTAGCCCCTGGCGTATATGCCATCACCGTAAAAGCTACCGCAGGTACTGTGCTATCTCAAGCATCCGCACCAAAGAGCTATACCGTGATTAGTGTAGAAAACAGAGAAGTGATTTACGCCAGTCTATTGAGCGCAATCAATCCTGAATATACACCTAATATGTCAGAAGATGATTTTGAAAACGAATTTGAATACGAAGCGTATGTTCGTATGGAAACCATGACCAATCTATACTTAGATGTCGCATTGAGCGAAGGCATGGACCCAGTTGAAATGGTTCAAATGATGGCTTTCATGGTTGAGCTACCAGTGGTATTTGAAAACCCACAACCAAGTTTATTAAAAGAAGAATTCGATAAACTTGGTGATTATGGTATGTCACCTGAAATTTTCGCCAGCTTCGTATTGTCTTTAGGTCATGAAGCTTTAGGCATCGCGTTAGACGGTATGAATAGCAATATCGATATGTATGAAGCCGATATCATTGCTAAACAAGCGGAAATCACTGCTTGGTTGGGTGGTACAGAATTCACCACCATGCGCAATGCTTTAATTGTTCATGTGGCTTTAGAAGACCAAGCATTGTTTGGACAATTCTTGATGAACCTTGGTTCAGTCGATGTAGAGCGTGTCATTAGCGCAAGCAAAGAATACGCGAGTGCGTTGTATTATGAATACACACCATACATCGAATATTACTATTATGGTGATGAAACTGACCAATACATCGATTTATTCATCCGTATTCTCAATCATGCCGATCAAATGAACGACACAACGTTCTTGTCATCGATCATGAGTTACTATCCAAATTTACTTGACCCACTTTACGATGTGTATTATAAAGCTTCCGATTTAGCTTTCTATCAAGAACAAATCGACCAATTGTATCAAGAAATTGAAATGGTCACGATGATCATCGATATGCTTGAAAATGAACCTGAATATGTGAGAACCATCATTGAAGAAGTAGGCACTTACATTCAAACGGTTTATCAAGCCATTCCAGCCACTCTAGTCGAAGATATTGAAGACTTGCTAGCATCTGGTGAATTATCGATGTCTGAAGTCTTGATTCTTAAGGATGAAGTCGTTCAAATCTTGATCGATACCATCCCTGAAGAAACCAGTTTCGAAATCTTCTATGAAACTTTGATTACCATGGCAGGTAGCATGTTTGGCTACAACGTGACCACGTTGGCTGCACACGCTGACACCATGGCTCAAATCCAACGCAATTCAACTTTACTTGGACTTGAATTCTTGTTATCAGTCGATGAAACAACCATCAATGAAGTCCAAGCAATCGTCACAGATATGGTAACCCCTGGTTATTACGACGAAATTGAAGAATACTACTATGAAGGTGAAACAGACCCATCTAAAGTAGCTGAATTGATTGTGTACGTGTTAACCTATTTAGACAACTTCTTAGCTGAACAAGCAACCTTAGTTTCACAAATCGAAGCGATCGATGTCACCCCAATGGTGGTGGATTTTGCCGGATTCGCGGTTGCGATTGCGAAAGCACAATTAGAAGATGAATTAGACCCTGCAATGTTTACCAAAGTATCCGGTTTACTCGATGAAGTCGTGCTTCAAATCCCTGCTTATATCGATTTCTATGAAATGGTTTATGACATGGATAAAGCGTTAATTCAACACTTAATCGAAACCGAAGGTGCGATTTTATTCGAAATCACAACCTTCGTTGAAGACGAAGAAAAGACCCCAGAAACCGTTCTTAACTTTGTTGAAATGATGATTGACCATGTGATGGATTATCGTGGTTTAATCCGTAGCGACATTGACTTAGCATTTGTGACTGCTTGGGTCGATCTATTGAAGTTACCAGTTCAAGTCGCATGTATCCAAGGCGGCATTGATGATGACTGTGATGGTATCTTTGAAGCCGTTAAACCAGACGTCATTCAAGTCTTGATGAATGTCTTAGAACTTGAAGAAGCGGTCACTGCTGAACTAGATGGTGTTGCTGATATCTATACTCAAATCAATACATGGGGTGTGGACTTAGATACTGGATTGATGATTCATGTCATCATTTCATTAGACAACGTCTTAGACCAAAAACGTACCTTGATTGATAATACCATCGCAATTGTCATCGATGATATTTTAGGCAATGAAGACCTTCAAGCTTTATTACAAATCAACCCTCAAATGATACTTGAGATTGAAACCAACCTTACCGATGGTATCGCTCATATCGATGCAGAAGCAGACCGTATTGCGGGATTCGCGTTCAATAACTTAACCCCTGAACAACTCGATGATATTCACTATTTCTTCGATATGTTCTCTGGTAGTGAAGAACCCCCAATGATGAATTAATTGAATTTTGAGAATAAGCACCCGAAACGGTGCTTATTTTTTCTGATTAATTATGATACCATAAAAGTAGAGGTGATTTTATGCATGTGATTGAAATCAACGATTTGAAGAAATACTATGGCAACAAACGCGGTTTGGAAAAAGCGAGTTTGTATGTCAATAAAGGCGAAATCTATGGTTTTATTGGACCGAATGGGGCTGGCAAAACCACATTGATCCGTATTTTGTTGGGGTTATTACCAAAGGACACTGGGGTTGCGAGAGTCTTAGGGATGGATTGTAAGATGGCCGAATCAAAAATTCATGAACAGATTGGGTACATGCCTTCAGAAGCTGCTTTTTTCCCTGAATATAAAGTGAAAGAATTGATTGCTTTCTATTCAGCCATTCGTCCAACCAATCCAGCGTATGTCCAAAAACTGGTTGAAACGTTAGACATCGACGTTGAAAAAACATTCCAAGCGTTATCGTTTGGTAATAAGAAAAAAATTGGCATTTTGATCGCTTTGATGCATGAACCTGAACTGCTCATATTAGATGAACCTACCACGGGATTAGATCCACTCATACAAAAACAATTTTTAGGTTTATTATTAGAACTCAAAAAACAAGGTAAAACCATTTTCTTATCGAGCCATGTCTTATCCGATATTCAAAAGGTATGTGACCGTGTTGGTCTCATTAAAAATGGGGTGGTCATTCTTGAAAATGATATGCACATCCTTAAAAAAGAAGAGCATAAAATCGTCGAATTTACCCCGTATCAAGCGATTCAAATCGATGGCATGACCGATTTTCAAACAACCACTTCAGGGGGCACCTTTAAATACCGTGGACAAATGAAACCACTCTTACAAGTCTTGAGTCAATGTGAATTTACCGACCTTGTCATACGTGATGTGACCTTAGAGGAAATCTTCTTAAGCTACTATGAAAGTGAGCACGCCCATGTATAAAACACTGTTAACAATGGAATTCAGACGTAATTTAAAATCCACACTGATTTGGTCTATTGGTGTATCCACGATGATTTATTTGATCATCGTACTATACCCGATGGTGAAAGATATCTATGCTCAAATCCCGGAAGAATTGATGGCCATCATGGCACAATTCGGGGGTGTGCCTGAGGATGTCCTTGAATATTACGCGACCGAAGGTGCGATGATGTTACAACTCTTCGGTGCGATTTTCGCTGCGTTGTTGGGGTTTAATCTAATTTCAACCTTTGAAAAAGAACGTTTGGCTGAAGTGATTTATACGCAAGGTATCCCTAAAAAGACATTCTATTTATCTAAATTGAGCTTGCTAGTCATCATGGTGCTCATATTCACCATCATCAACGCTTTAATTGGGTATTTGGGATTCATTACGATTGATGAACGTTTTAGTTTTGGCGATTATATGTGGTTTTCCTTGTTGAATGGCATTATGTATTTGTACACAGCGTTATTGGGGTTTATTTTAGCCTTATTGTTAGATAAAGACATCAAATCGATGGTGGCGATCGCGATACCATTACCGCTATATATTTTAGCGATTCTTTCCACCTTAACCGATAACGATTGGTTGAAAGCACTGAAATATGTCAGTCCATTTACCTTTTCTGACCCGGTGGCTATTTTGAAAAATCAAGACCCCTTTGAATACATCAGTTTTTTGGTTTTTACAGGCTTGACTTTGGTTGGTTTGGTCTATGGATACTATCGCTATCAAAAACGCATTTCTGTTTCGTAATCGATAAGTTTAATGAAAACAAATCATAACAAGTTATGTTATACTATTTAAGTAAGGGAAGGTGATTGTATGTCATGGGGTAACGAATCTAGAATCATCGGCGAAAAAGTTTCTGTCGTTGGTGAGAAGGAAACTGGCGTCATCACAAGAATCGATGTGGATCGTCGTCTCGTCTACGTTTTATTCAAACGTATGAGAGAAGTGGCTTATCCATATCCAGAAGCGTTTGAACAAAACTATCTGATTTTAAAACTGAACGCAAACAAATAATCTACCAATGCGTGGATTATTTTTTTTAGGAGGTTATTTAAATGTTTCCAAACTACACAAAATCCATCTTAAATGTGTCGACGACACTCTTAGACCATTATGGGGTAAACACCCATCACGCCACCTTAGATGTATTGAAACCCTACATCCAAGGTAAAAAGCATATCATGTTGATACTGTTGGATGGCATGGGCATCAATATTCTCAATAATATCGATTCAAATACACTCTTTAGAAAAAACGTTAAAACCGCGTTGACAGCGGTTTATCCACCGACTACCGTCGCCGCGACAACATCGGTATTATCGGGCTTAACCCCCTACGAACATGGCCATATCGGCTGGACACAATACAACCGATTTGAAGATTGTCATACGGTTGTCTTTTTAAACAAGGATTTTTATGATGAGACCCATGTTTTAAAAGAAAACTTCAAAGATACACACCTAAAATATGAAACCATTTTGGAAAAAATCCAACGTCAAAACCCATCTTTATATGTCAAAAAATTGTTTCCTGATTTTGAAATAGGCGGGTTTAAAAGCTTTGATTTGATGGTCGACGCATTGATTCAAATCCAACAAAAAGAAGCGTCCTTTACCTATACCTATTGGACGGAACCTGACTACACCATCCATGATGAAGGTGTCTTCAATGACAAAGTCAAAACCCAAGTTCAATATTTGAATGACCAAGTCGAAAGACTGTATCAAAATGTTTCAAAAGATACGTGTATCATCGTGATTGCTGACCACGGACTGGTCGATGTTGAAGGCATTCCATTATACAATCATCCGATATTAGATCTACTTGATAGAAAACCGTCTGTCGAGCCAAGAAGTACGGCTTTCTTCGTCAAAAAAGATCAAGAACAAGCCTTTGAAGCGATGTTTAAACGTCATTTTAACAATCAATTTACCTTATTAAAGAAAAACGAAATTTATGATAAAAAGTTATTGGGATTTGGCGAAAAACACCCATTACTCGATGACTTTATTGGTGATTATATGGCTTTATCACACGAAAAATTTATGTTCAATATTAAAGAACAAAGCACGTTTAAAGCGCACCACGCTGGCATCCATGAAGATGAAATGATGGTGCCTTTGATTATATTAACCAAGTGAGGATTTTATGGCAACCAAGAAGAAAACAACCGTTCAAAAAGAACTCAAAAAAGTAGTACGAAAAAAAGTGAAAAAGGTCAAACAAGACCCGGCATTGATGTTGTTGCTCATCGTCGTTGTTTTGGCTTTAGCCATTGTCTATTATATATTTTTCTATCAACCACCAGCGACACAAACATATGGGTCTGAACAAAATGAAGAGGGTTATTACTATTACACGTTGGTTGAAAATAATACCTATTACTATGACGCAAACAACGATATCGGTGACGCACTGAAAACCACATTACATACCATCATAAATACAGGATTTTCACCAACCACTTATGATGATGCGAGACAAATCTTAGGGGAAGCTGACGCAGTACTTGATGACCCTTCGAAGGTGCTTGCAATCTACAATTCAGCTACCGTTTCATCGACTTGGGACGGCACCACTTGGACACGCGAACACGTCTGGCCGAACTCTCGATTGGGGATTCCTAGAGTGACTGGTTCACAGCGTAACCAGGCCTCAGACCTTCATAACTTGAGAGCCATCATTCAATCCGTAAACGCATCGAGAAGTGACCGTATTTTCACGGATAACAGCGGTGAAAATCAGATCAATGACGATGGCGGATATTACCCAGGGGATGAACACCGTGGGGATGTTGCGAGAATTTTATTTTATATGGCAGTCATGTATGATTTCTTAGAACTCGCCGATGAGGGTTTTGAAGATGGCGAAACCTACACCATGGACCGAATCACGATGGGGAAACTCTCTGTCTTGCTGGAATGGCACAAACTAGACCCTGTGGACGCGTTTGAAGTCAAACGCAATGAAGTGATTTTTAATGCCCAAGGCAACCGTAACCCATTCATCGATAAACCCGAATACGTTCATCTAATTTGGGAAAATAAAACCATCCAGGATTTGACCAAAGTCGAAACCACGACCTTCTTACCAAACCAGTCTTTTGGTTTCTTACAAATGGTTTTATAACAACAAAAAAGCCTACTCGTTTGAGTTAGGCTTTATCTTTTAAATGGTACACCCTCACGGGCTCGAACCGTGGACCCAATGATTAAGAGTCATTTGCTCTACCAACTGAGCTAAGGGTGCATTTTTTCAGCACGAATATGATAACATACTAATTTTTTAAAATCAACCCTTATATGCGAAAAAAGTTTTGGGTAAACGAGTCATTTGTTGTATAATAGAAAATAATCTATTAAGGAGACGCACCGATGATCGATTTATTTAATGACTATCAACCCAAATCGGATTTAGAAGTATCTGATTTAGCCTATATTATGGACGCCATCAAGCACTATGGGGTAGCGCTATTTGAACGACACCCAGCCATGCATTTTTCGTCCTCAGCGATGATTTTTAACGCAGCCATGACCAAAACCTTATTGATCTACCATAAGTTGTATGATTCATGGGGTTGGACAGGTGGACATATGGATGGCCAACAAGACTTCTTAGCTGTCGCGATCAAAGAAGCTCAAGAAGAAACAGGATTATCCAACTTTAAAGTTAAAAGCACACAACCTGTCAGCATCGAAGTATTGCCGGTGTGGTTTCACTATAAAAAAGGAAAACCTATCTCATCACACCTACATTTGAATGCCTCATTCATATTGATTGCGGATGAAAATGAACCATTGAAACAAAATGTCGAAGAAACCCATGGTGTACAATGGGTTGAATTATCCAAAATCACCGAGTATGTATCGGAACCAGAAATGTTACCGATTTATAAGAAAATCATCGAAAGGGGATTACTATGAAAAAAGCCATTTTATTTGATTTAGATGGAACACTCTTAAACACATTAACGGACTTAACGAACGCTATCAACTACATGTTGAGCCATTTTAACTTTGGTACCATGACAGAAGAAGGTGTCAGACGACTCTTAGGCAATGGGGCGAGACAACTCGTCGAACTCGCGATTGGTGAAGAAGTATCGAAAGCAGATTTTGAAACCTACTATAACTTCTATGATGCGTATTACCAAGCCCATAGCGAAGAAGCCACTGCGCCTTATGAGGGGATTCCAGAAGTCCTAGAAGCGTTTAAAAAACGTGGTTATCGTTTAGCAGTCATTTCAAACAAACAAGACGCAGCCGTCAAACAATTGATCAAACGTCAATTCCCTGGTTTATTTGAGTTTGCGTTAGGGGTGACGGAGGATGGCATTAAGAAACCCGACCCACGCATGGTTGAAAAAGTGTTGAAAGCGATGGATTTGAAACCAAATGAAGTGTATTTGGTGGGTGATTCTGAAGCGGACATAGAAACCGGTAAGAGTGCGAAACTTGAAGTGGTTGCTTGTTTATGGGGCTTTAGAGATATGAAAGATTTAGCACCATTAAAACCAGAATTCATTGTGGGTAAGCCATACGATTTATTAAAAGTAATCTAAAAAAAAGAGGGAAATCCAAGTGCGGATTTCCCTTTATTATTTAGCTGTACCATCGCGATCAAAACGCATGTGTAATAATACTTCCGTGAATGGGATTACCCCAAGCAATACTGCGACTTGAACATAGGATAAAATGAGGACGAAATTCTCGTAGTATATCCATGTTTGTAGGCTAAATGCCAGTCCGATGGAAGAAGGTAATAAACCAAACCCCATCCAAAGGTAATATTGACCGGAGAACGCGTGAGCGAATCGCCAAGTCATCTCGTTTTTCATCGACATTCGCGTATTATAGCCAAAATATCGATTGAATTTTGGTGGGTATTTGATGAAAATAAAACCAATCAAGATCATGGTAAAACAGAGTATCAAACTCATGATTAAAGATAAAATCAACATAGGGTTACCTCAACGCTGTATTTGTACTTTTAGAATACCATAAGTGGTATGGTTTTATCTACACTGAATGATGAGATAACTGTAACCCGGGACTTCAAAAGTATCGCCAATGACATTCAAATGGGTCTCAATGTTGATGCCTTGAAGTGGTTTTGGTAATACCACGATATGAGCCTGTTCATCGCTGTTAAGGATGAATATGAGTTTTTCTTGACCCGTTTTTTCAAACACGATGGTTTGATTTAAATCATCATAGGTCACCCATCTGAAATCGGATGAACCAAAGGCAGTGTATTTTTTACGCCAGTCAATCAACTGTTTGATGCGTGATTTAAAGTTCAAATCTTGTTTGGATTCGTCCCAAATCATACAACGTCTGTTATCCGGGTCATGATCACCAGTAAGACCAATCTCACCACCATAATATATGGTTGGGGTACCTGGAAACGCAAACATGAATAGATAGCTTAAGAATGCCAAGTCTTTGTTTTCTTTAGAACGGTGTAAAATACGACCTGTATCGTGAGAATCTACCAGGTTAAACATATTTTCAGTGATTTGTTGTGGGTAAGAAACCAGTAATTTATTGGTTAAGCGAACGAGTTCGGAAGCGGGAATTCTTGGGATATTGACATCATGGCCAAAGAATTGCCAAATCAAATAGATGAGTTCATAGTTCATGACAGTGTCGATTTGATCCCCGCCCAACCATGGGAATGAATAATCCCAGTTTTCGCCAAAGATGAACGCATCTTTCTTGGCTTGTTTGACGGTTTGTCTAAAGGCACGCCAGAAATCATGAGAGACCTCATTGGACACATCTAAACGCCAACCATCAATATCGTATGATTCAATCCAGTATTTCGCAACCTCGAGTAAATGCTGTCTAGCCAGTGGGTCTTCGGTATTCCATTTAGGCATATAAGGGGTGAAAGCGAATGTATGGTAATTTGGAATCAAACCACGGTGATAGATGGGTTTGCCTTTCGCATTCAGCTCAAAATTGAGCATCGGTTCGTCTTTAACGAAGAAACTGTTGTAGTACTTAGAAGCTTTACCATGCTTGACCACGTCTTGGAAGAAGGGGTGGTCATACCCACAGTGGTTGAATACGGCGTCTAATACCACACGAATGCCACGTTTGTGGGATTCGTTTACCAAACGTTTAAAATCATCGTTGGTACCAAAATCAGGGTCGATTTGGAAATAATCGGTGGTATCGTATTTGTGCGCACTCGGGGATTTAAAGATGGGTGTAAAATAAATCCCTGTAATACCAAGGTCTACCAAATAATCCAAGGATTCGATGATGCCTTCGATGTTACCACCAAAGAACATATGGTTGGTCACTTTTTCGGCTGGGTCACCCCAAGCATGTGTGGGTTGATTGGTCGCGTTTTGGCTGCGTCTAAAACGCTCAGGGAAGATTTCATACCAAATGGTGTCTTTTACCCAACTTGGTATGGAAATCACATCGACTTCATTTAAAAATGGAAAGTTGAAATAGTTGAATAGGTTGTATTTTTTCTTTTGATTGGTATCGGTGCTTAAATCATAGGTCTCTCTAACCCCATAAAGATAGTGATCGTCTAAAACAAACGCGTATTTGATGCGTTTGTGTTCAGGTTTTATGGCTAAAAAGTAGTAATCGTATTCATGATCTGAGAAACGTTTAATCATCTCTAAATCATTGGCCGATTCTTTTTTCCAAACCCAGTGAAGTTGTGCTTCATCGATGGGTTCATAACGGAAAGGATCCCCATAAACCAACTTCACAGATTGAAAGTCATCATGGGCAGTTCTTAACCAAATATGGAGTGTATTGGCATCATAAGCATAAGCCATTTCGGATTTGCTTTTATGGAGTAGTGCATCTTTATTCATAGGAAACCTCACTTTAGTGTATTCTTTACACTTCTATATTATACAAAAAATTGAAACGCTTTCATGGATTATTTACATGTAACGCATTACAACCTCTTTACAGACAAAAAACGGTTTTTGATGTGATATCATAATCTTGAGCATAAGGAGTGATGATATGTCATTTTACGAGAAAAAATGGTGGAAAGAAGCCATTGGATATCAAATTTATTTACGCAGTTTTAAAGATTCAAACAATGATGGGATTGGTGACATTCCGGGCATCATTGAAAAACTCGATTACTTAAAAGATTTAGGGGTCAATCTCTTATGGATTTGCCCATTTTATAAATCACCAATGGATGACAATGGTTACGATGTCTCCGATTTTTACGACATCTCTGAAGATTATGGTACCTTAGAAGATGCGAAAAGATTGATTCTTGAAGCCAAGAAAAGAGACATTCGCATCATCGCTGACTTGGTCATGAACCAAACCTCCGATGAACACCCATGGTTCATTGAATCGAGAAAGTCTAAAGACAACCCATACCGTGATTACTACATTTGGCAAAAAGGAAAATTAGTCAACGGTATTGAAGTTGAACCAACCAACTGGGCTTCTTTCTTTGGTGGGTCTTGTTGGCAAAAAGATGACCTCACGGGCGAATATTACATGAAGATATTTTCGAAGAAGATGCCAGACCTCAATTGGGCAAACCCCAATGTTCGAAAAGGCATGTTCGAGATGGCGAAATTCTGGTTGGATTTAGGGATTGATGGTTTTAGAGTGGATGCGGTCGCACACATTGCGAGAAGCACAACCTTTGAAGACTCGACCATGGAATCCAGTTCCAAATACAAACCAGACTGGCGTAAGTTTTCTAATTTACCGAAGTTACACGACTACCTCAATGAATTCAATCAAGAAGTACTTAAAGATTACGATGTCATGACCGTTGGTGAAGTCGGTGGAGGAGCTCTACCTGCAGAAGCCATCGAATACGCTGGATTACAACGCGATGAACTCAACATGGTATTTAACTTTGACCACAACTGGTGTAATAACGTTTGGGATTTAAAGAACCCAGACGATGAAGTCATCACCAATTTAGCCCACATGAAAGATATGTTTGAAAAGTGGCAAACCAATCTTTATGGTAAAGCATGGAATCCACTCTATTGGTTAAACCATGACCAACCACGTGTCATGAGCCAATATGGCAATGTCAACAAACGCGTATTGTCGGGGTCAATGCTCGCCACAGCCTTATATTTTATGTGGGGTACCCCATTCATTTATCAAGGCGAAGAAATCGGGATGACCAACTACCCATTTAAGACGATTGATGATTTTAATGACGTCTCAGTCAAGAATAGTTATCAAATCGCCATATCAGAAGGTCAAGACCCAGCCCGTTATATCGGATTTACGGCACACCGTTCAAGAGACAATGCACGTACACCAATACAATGGAAGAATGCCCCATATGGCGGTTTCTCAACGGTTGAGCCATGGTTCCATGTCAATCCAAATTATCCAGAAATCAATGTGGAAGATGAAGAAAAAGACCCTAAATCCCTATTAAATTACTATAAACAAGTCCTTAAACTTAGAAAGAATCCACGCTACAAAGATACGTTTGTCTATGGAACCTACAAACAATACTTAAGAGATGACAAGCATGTTTATGCATATTTAAGACAACATGGTGCTCAAAAAGTGTTGGTAGTTACCAATTTCTTTGATGTTGAATCGAAGGTATCCCTTGATTTTGAAATCGATCAAGTGTTGTTATCCAATTACGACGCTCATAACTACCATTTGAAGTCTTTACAATTAAAACCATACGAATCGTTCGTTGTCTTAGTGAAATAATACCCAAAACCATTGGGTATTTTTCTTTTGTGGTGTATAATTTAGTTATCTAATATAGTTAAGGTGGTTCAACCCAATGAAAAAAACCATGATTGTTTATACGTTTAGCCTGTTGGTTATGCTGGTCGGTTGTAATACAAGACAACCTGTGACTGAAGTAACCCTGAATGGTACTTATGAGCTGGTGGATTTTATCAGTTCAAACATCAACATTGGTGAACCCGTTCATAATCCTTATACCGATGATTATCAACGGGTCATCCATATCGAAGAAAACGCAGTGACCATCCGTGATATAAATTACACGAATCAAACCGAACAAGTCTATGACTATACCATCATCATGAATTATGGGTATTACATTGACATCGAAAACGACGATACCAAATATGTTCAACGGATTTATACAGATGCTAAAGCTGGTATCCTCGAAATCATTGAAAATGATACAGAGACCAAACACTTCATCTTCAGTAAATACGAACAACCCGATCAAACCCTCATACCCAATGGTACCTATGAAATATACGCAGCGTTTGGTGTCGCTTATGGACAATTGGTAAAACCGGAAGTGTGGACCCAATTTGACTTGAAAATCAACGGTTCGAAAATATCATTTATAAGACAGGTAGTTGGTGAAGCTGTAGAACGCAGTGAAGGTAATTATCGAGGTGGCGTGATTGCGATCATGACCAATATGGGCGACCATGATGAGTATTTAGAGTATGATCCGAGTGAAAAAACGTTGACGTATACTGAAAAATTCTACTCATTTTCACAACCCGAGCTCAATCGAGATTATTACTATATTTTTAAATTGAAATCATAAACAGTCCCCTAAAAGGGGATTTTTTTTGATTTGAAGGCCGTTTTGAGTTCAAAATGGGCAAAACAAAAAAAAAGTTGAGATTTTCAGTCATATGGATATAACTTTTTTTTAATGAGTGATAAAATGTAATAAAGTTTAAAGATATGGGGTGATTTTATGAGTTTTACTGCAGCAGAGATGTTACAGTATCTGAATTACGCAGCCTTAGGGGTGATTGGACTCGCCATGTTCTGGGGGTTCATCCAAGGTTTTTACAAATCCACCTTCTTTCTTATTTGGACTGTAGGCATTTTAGTCGTTGGTTTCTTCACGATTCCGATGCTCGCCGGCATGGTCATGAAAGTAGATCTTTCAGCATACCTTGCATCAGTTCCAATTCCAATAGAAGGATTGGTCATTACGAATATCCAAGATACAGCTATTAACTACTTAATCGATATGCAATCAAATCTAGCCAATGTGCTGGTGGAGGGTTCCGATGCATTGGCGTTGGTGGTTGGGGTCATTCAAATGGCCGTCAGCTTGGTGTTATTCATTCTATTGTTTATTCTGAATGCGACCGTCTTCAAATTTGTCGGTTGGATTATATGGATGATTATCAAGCCTAAAAAACGCGACAGCAATGGTCGTAAGAAGAGAAAAACATTCGTATCCCGCTTGGGTGGTGCCGGTATTGGCGCACTTAGAGGGGCGTTCTCTGTTTTACTCATTTCGTTACCGTTTGCTGCATTGGTATCTTTGAGTAGTGGTTTGGATCTCGCAACCACGGTTTCATCTGAGCCACAATATCAATTGATGTTGGTGAATGATGAACTTGTTTTAGTAGAGGTTCAACAACCGATGATGGAAACCAGTGAATTACTGGATGAAGTCAAGGCATTCTTAAGCGAATATCGTACAACTTATGTCGGTATGATTGCCGGTTATGTGAAAATCGATGAAGTCGCTTTGGACGAATATGTATTTGATGAAGTCTTCAGTGTTAGAGTTCAATCTGACAATTTAGATACACAAATCAAGTTCCGTGCTGAAATGGAAAAAGCATTGGACGCTATTGCGTTATTGGTCGAAGCCAATGGTGGATCCACCACATTTGGTGATGATTTTATTTATAATTTAGACCCTGAAACCGCCGGTGAAGTCTTTGAATTGATTACCAATTTAGACATCATTGAAGTGGTGATTCCAGTCGGACTTGAATATTTAGTCAACAGTGGCGATTTCAACGAAATGTTGGAAGGCTATGAAGATTTATTTGAGTTAGACGATTTAAAAGCCATCGATTACATGAGAGACTTAGGTTTATTAGGCGATGTTTTTGTGAACGCATTATCTTTAGTTCAAGAACAAGCAGTCCCAATCGATGAACTCAATTATTTCTTATTTGACGGTGAAACTGTCGTATCGATTTTTGATGCGTTGGGTGAACTAGACTTGATTGAATATGGTCTACCCATTGGGTTAAACTTCTTGATTCAATCGGAAGCGGTTCAACAAACATTTACCGATTTAGGCATTACCTCTGATGATATTACACTACCAACCGGAGAAGAGCTTCAAGCCGATTTCGCGAATATCGCCAATATTTATTTGGCGGTTCAAGCGATGGGCTTCACTTCGATGGATGATTTTAATAATTTAACCGATCCAGCTGTTTTAAATGCAGTTCCGGATCAAGCGATTGCTGATTTGTTTGACGCGATCTTCGCGTTCTCCATCATTGAAAACAACTCATCGGTTGCCTCTGAATATATTTTCAATTTCATATCTGAAAGTTTACCACCAGAATTCCAAGGATTGATTACTTTAGCAGATATCTCTGATAACTTTAACGCCAATGAAATCACGAATTTGATTTTGTTAGCGAAAGTTGTTGTCAGCACGGGTATTTTGGATCTCGTTAATGATACGGAAAATCCAGATTACAGTGTCATTCTTTCGGATGAAAATATCGCAGCGATCGTTGCGAAAATCAGTGAAACTAATTTGATTACTTCTAAGATGAACGATGTCATCGCTCAACTCTTGGCAGGTCTCGATTTAGGTGTTACACTTGAAATTCCTAGTACCATTGACTGGGCAGCAGAATCTGGTCAAACTGAACTTACGGCGTTATTAAAAGGCGCACGTGAAATTTTAGCTTCTGACATCATTTCTGGTGATTTAAGTGCCCTTAATGACACCATGGCTGACAATCTCTCGTCCTATATTTCGGATTCTATTGTCATTCGTTATAACTTAAATGCCATCTTTGAAATGGCGCTATCTAGCCAAGAAGGCTTAAGCGATTATGAAATTGCTTTACCTGAAACTTGGGAAGATTGGACTGAAGTTGAAATCAATTCCTTGTTGAAAGCAGCCATCATCCTATCTAGCGCAGGTAGTGATCCAAATGCATTATTGGCCTTAACTGAAGCTCAAATCAATACCATAGCGAAATCCAAAGTCATCGCGAATACATTTAGAAATGTGTTCTTGACCATGGTGGATACGGGTGGCGATTTGGAAGGCATGTTGTTCGTCCCAGAAGGTTTAACTTGGTTCTCAACCGAAAATACCACTGGCGAACTTGAATACTTGTTATTAGCCCTACAATCCATCATACCTGGTGGCGACATCAATAACATCAATGTGGATTTAAATACATTAATGACTGCCGATGTCGATGCGTTACTCAGATCTAAAGTCATAGAAATGACCTTGGTTGAAACCATCGTTCCGATGATTGAAACGGGTGATTTATCGGCTTACATTTCAACCACTCTACCAAATGGTGATGACTATGTTTGGTATCAAGGTGTCGATGAAACCTATCCAGACGGCGACCTTAAACCGTTATTAGAAGCCATTCAAGGTCTATCCGATTTAGGTATTTCATTTGATGCACTCGATTATGATGCCATCACAACTGCATTGGCGGATGAACAAGCCATCCAAGACTTAAATGATTTACTCTTATCTTCACGTGTATTACACAGTTCACTCGACAAATTATTCACTGAAGTGTTGACCACCAGTGGATTAGACGTCACCTTAGATAACAGTGACGATCCTACCTTCTGGCAAGGTACTGAATCAGAAGATGGTGAATTGATTAAATTACTCAGAGCTGTTCAATTGATTGGTACCGATGAACTCGATCCGAATACCATTAGCAGCCAATTCTTAACCGATTTATTGGATACTGAATCGACCATCGTTCGTGTCCTCATTTCAAATGTGTTGAAAGATACCATTACCAACATCCCTGCTGGTGCATTGGATGCAGAAGGCAATATCACACAAGTAGAATTGAGAGCCATCGCGACGGCATTATCACAATTTGGATCGGTCAATGAAATATCTACAATTGATCCAGCAACTGTCGACGCAAGCATGTTAACCAGCTTGTTAGATGCGAATTCCTTAATCGTGAATCGACAAATATCCGATGCCATTAAAGGGGCAGTCACCAATATTCCAGCTGCAGCATTAGACGCAGAAGGGGATATCACTTCAACTGAACTTAGAGCAATCGCGGATGCATTGTCACAATTCAACTCGATTGATGAGATTTCGAATATCGATGCGACTTCAGTGAATGCAACCATGCTTAGCAACTTACTCAATGCCGGTTCATTGATCATCAATCGTCAAATTTCTGATGCGATTAAAGGTGCCATCACCGATATTCCTGCTGCAGCACTCGATGCTGAAGGCGACATTAAAGGCACTGAACTCGACGCCATCGTGGTTGCATTAGCTAACTTTGGTTCTGTCAATGAATTATCGAACATCGATGCAAACACCATCGACGGTGATTTATTGAATGATTTATTAGATGCAAACTCATTGATTGTCAATCGTCAAATCTCGATAGCGATTAAAGGCGCGATTACCGATATTCCGACCGGTGCATTAGACGCTGATAACCATGTCACAACTACCGAACTTAGAGCAATTGCTGCGGCATTATCTAATTTCAACTCAGTGAATGAATTGTCTAGTATCAGTGCAAATGACATCACATCCGCATTATTGAATGATTTATTAGATGCTGAATCGTTGATTGTAAACCGTCAAATCTCGGTGGCCGTTAAAGCAGCCATTACCGACATTCCAGCGGGTGCATTGGATGCTGATAACCACATCACAACCACCGAACTTAGAGCGATTGCTACCGCATTATCCAACTTCACATCTGTCAATGACATGTCAAGTATTGATGCAAATAGCATTAACTCTACCTTCTTGAACAATCTGTTAGACGCAGAATCCTTGATCGTCAATCGTCAAATCTCGATTGCTGTTAAAGGTGCCATTACAGATATCCCAGCAGGTGCTTTAGATGCAGATAACCACATTACGGTGACTGAACTCAGAGCGATTGCCACTGCATTGTCTAACTTCACCTCTGTCAATGATATGTCAAATATTGATGCAAACAGCATCACATCGACCTTCTTAACAGACTTGCTAGATGCTGAATCCTTAATCGTGAACCGTCAAATCAGTATTGCCATCAAGGGTGCGATTACCGATATCCCTGCGACCGCATTAGATACTGACAATCACATTACCGAAACTGAACTCAGAGCCATCGCAACCGCGTTGTCTAACTTCACATCGGTCAATGATATGGCAAGTATTAGTGCAAATGACATAAATGCAACCTTCTTAACGAACTTGCTCGATGCTGAATCCATCATCGTTAACCGTCAGATTTCTGCAGCAGTCATTGGTTCAGGTCTTGATATTCCTGCAGCAGCTTATGCGTCTGTAGACGATATCACTGAAACAGAATTAAGAGCATTAGCCGCTGCATTGGTTCATGTCGGTTCTGTGGATCAAGTATCTAACATCAATGCAAGTAGCATCAACTCAACCTTCTTGACCAACTTGTTGGATGCGGAATCCTTAATTGTAAACCGTCAAATCTCAGCAGCAGTCATTGGTTCAGGTCTAGATATTCCAGCAGCAGCGTATGCGTCTGTGGATGACATCACCGAAACCGAATTAAGAGCATTAGCTGCAGCGTTGGTACACGTCGGTTCTGTGGATCAAGTATCTAACATTGATGCTAATAGCATTAACTCAACTTACTTAACCAACTTATTGGATGCTGAATCCTTAATCGTTAACCGTCAAATCAGCTCAGCGATCATCAATTCAACGATTGAAGTTCCGTCTGGTGCACTAGAAACAGCAAATGACATTTATGAAACTGAACTCAGAGCATTAGCCGCTGCGTTGGTTCATATTGGTTCAGTCAGCGATGTTTCAAATATTGATGCAAACGACATTGATTCAACATTATTGAACAATCTATTGGCCGCAAACTCACTCATCGTGAATAGACAAATTTCATCTGCAATCATTGGTTCTGGCTTAGCTATCCCATCCGATGCTTATGAAACCGTCGATGACATCACCTTGACTGAACTCAATGCGTTGGCCGATGCATTACAATACATCTCTGGTGGCGTTGCTGGTATTGCAAACTTAACTGCAAGCACCATCACTGGATCACTCATCACCAACTTACTCAATGCGAACTCCGTCATCGTGAACCGTCAAATCAGTTCAGCCATCATCACAGCTGGATTGACTACAGGTAACACCGATGCCATCGATAACAGCGTGGGTCCAAGAAATGGTGAAGTGAAGAACATCGAAATGGTCGGATTGGCAGAAGCCTTAACCGCTATGGGTCCTACAACAACCGTTGCAGACCTATCTAGCTTGAGCCCTGCAACCGTCGCAGCCTTAGATGACGCAACCATTGATATTATGTTTGGTGCAAACTACACCATCATTTACTACAAACTTGAAGCAGAAATGAGAAACAATGCGCTTTATCTATTGACCCTTGATAATTCCGATTATGAAGGTGGCAACCCAGCTAACCGCATCCTCAGAACCACACTAGCTGCTGACCTCAAGTCTGGTGTATACGCATAATGAATGCTTAATAGAATTCCCTCATCGAAAGATGGGGGAATTTTTTTCATCTTGGAAGGTGTTTTGTGTTATTATGGTTTTAGGTGATAAAATGATTTATACCTTAGGTTTTATTCGTTATCAAGATGAAATGTTGCTCATCAATCGCTTAAAACAACCCTGGAAAGGTTGTTGGAATGGCGTGGGTGGTAAAATTGAACCCAAAGAACCCATCATTGATTCTATATTGAGAGAAGTCAAAGAAGAAACGGGCATCGTCTTAACTAAAGCAGATATCCACTATAAAGGCAAAATGACTTGGGAACCCAATGATGGCAGTTTTCTCTATATTTTTTTGATGGATGTTAAAGAAAAACTAAAAACCCCCATCGTTACCGATGAAGGGATTTTAGAATGGCGAAAAATCGAATGGATTATAGACCCCAATAATTTGGGTGTCGCGAACAACATTCCCTATTTTTTACCCGATGTTTTAACGGACATCATTTATGATTATCACTGTATATTTGACGGAAATTTACTAAAAGAAGTCCGAAAACAAAAAGCGGAGGTTTCGCATGTTTGAGTTGTATTTAGGTATTGGCATTTTGCTGATTATCGTGGTTGTTATTATCGTAATCATTGAACATAATAAACAAAAGTTTGTCCACGCCATTGAGTCAAAACTGAATCAGTATGGTACCTTAACGAAAGTCAAAAAAGAGGGGTATCAATACGAATTACAGACCCAAAATGAACAAATTTCGATACGCTTGATTTACGCACCAAGTGTCAATGAAGTCTCATTCAATTCTAAACGTCACTGGCAATTATTCGCTTCCTCCGGCAAAAAAATGATTGAAACCCATGGATTCCAAGACGTTCAAGGGACTAAATTGATCATCATTTTTCCACAACCAGGTAAAATAGTCAAATACATCAATGAAAATGAAGTCGTCTTCGTTAAACCAAAGATGGATGTCTTTGGCATGCATGTCATTCATATCCATCAAATCGAAACCTATTTCAACCCTGAGGCTTAATAGCCTCTTTATTTTTTCCAATTGGTATTTTTTACAGAAAAGATTGAAATAGAGTGTGATATAATCTATAAGGACATAGGTGATTATATGAAATATAAAGTCATGAAGAAGCAATTTAACTCAGACGAATGCTTCGTCTGTGGTATCCATAACCATGCGGGCTTGAAGACCGCGTTTTATGAATTAGAAAATGGCGTTGTTATAACAATAACCAAAGGTGATAATTTCCATCAAAGCTATCCGAATCGGATGCATGGAGGGATCATTTCAGCGCTATTAGACGAAACCATTGGTAGAGCCATCAACATTACAGAACCAGAAACTTGGGGTGTGACAATCAAGCTTGAAGTCAGTTACCGTAAACCGGTACCTCTCGATGAAGAAATTGTGGTCTGCGGGTGGATTACAAAAACCAAAGGCATGACGTTTAAAGGCGAAGGGGTCATTCTTGCAAAAGACAGAAAAACCGTCCTCGCAACCTCTGAAGGCACATACTTCAAACAAAATATCCATGACATCATCGGTGAACACCGCCTTTCAGGCTGGCAGTTCATCGAGGATACGCATGCAGTCACGGAGATTGAATTAGACCATGAGTTTACTCGAAGTGAATGAGTTATCATTCCGATATGACAATAATGATTTATTGGTAGATGCCAGTGTGCGTCTTTTTATCAATGACCACGCCGTTTTGGTTGGTCCAAACGGGGCTGGTAAAACCACTTTGCTCAACCTATTGAACAAAACACTCTCTCCAGACAAAGGGACCATCACTTGGTTAGAACATACCAAAGTAGGGTATTTAGATCAGTATGCAAAAATTGACCCAAATCTCTATGTTGGAGACTATCTATTGACGGTATTCAAACCACTATTCGATAAAGAAAAAGAAATGGAAGCTTTATATCAAAAAGTAGGTGAACTTGAAGGCGTTGAAATGGAACGAGCGCTCAATATTGCGAGTTCAATTGGTGACTATTTGATTGAAAAAGATTTTTACGCCATGAAGTCTAAATTAGGCAACATCATTCATGGTCTTGGGTTAGAAATGTCCATTTTAGACATGCAAATCAAACATTTATCCGGTGGTATGCGTGCAAAAATCATTCTTGGGAAATTGTTATTAGATGAATCTGATATCTTATTGTTAGATGAACCAACCAACTTCTTAGACATCAGACACATTGAATGGTTAACAAAGTTTCTACAAGGTTATGAAAAAGCCTATTTGGTCGTATCCCACGATGAGGCTTTCTTAAAAGCCATCGCGAATACCGTCATCGCTTTAGAAAATAAAGGGTTAACCCGTTATAAAGGGAACTTTGATTACTATTTAGCCGAACGTGCGCTTCGTTTTGATCAAGTATCTAAACAGTATGAATCACAACAAAAATTCATCAAGAAACAAGAAGAATTCATCCAAAAAAACATTGTTCGAGCATCCACCACCAAACAAGCTCAAAGTGTGAGGACCAAACTACAAAAACTGGAACGCATTGAAAAACCAACCAAACAAAAAGAATTGAAGTTTCATTTTCCATTTTCAAAAGATACAGGACGTGATGTGTTGATTCTAAAAGACTTAGAGATAGGCTACACCAAATCCTTATTAAGTCCGATCACCATGACCATCAAAAAGAATACCAAAGTCATCATCACTGGTAAAAATGGTGTGGGTAAATCCACGTTGATTAAAACCATCATGGGACTCAATCCTGCTATGGCTGGTTCATTCAAATGGATTGATACAGCTCAAATTTCCTATTTTGAACAAGAGTTTACTTACGATGAATCACTCACCGCAGTGAATTTGTGTTTCGACTTATTACAAAACATGGATAAATTACAAGTTTACACACTACTTGCCCGTTATGGGGTATCTCGTGACATGGCCGATAGACCTCTAAAGAGTTTATCGGGTGGTCAAAAAACCAAAGTTAGACTCGCTTTGATGAGTCAAAAGAAGTCCAATGTGATTGTGCTAGATGAACCGACCAACCACTTGGATCACAATGCAAAAGAAGCGCTTAAACAAGCCATCATGGCTTTTCCAGGGGTCGCGATTGTGGTATCGCATGACAAGTCATTCCACGATACATTTGAAGCGACACAGTTAGAATTGAAGGGATAATTATGTTAAAAAAACTCATAGGGTCTAAAACTTTCTACAAAGAAGTTTTAGGCATTGTATTACCAATCATGATTCAACAAGGGATCACAACCTTTGTTGGGTTATTAGACAATATTATGGTTGGACAATTGAATGAAAATGCGATTGCAGGGGTCGCAATCGCCAACCAAATCATGTTCATCGTTTTGATTTGTTTCATTGGGGGTCTGGCAGGACCAGGGATTTTCGTCGCACAGTATTTTGGTGCGAAAGATGAAGAAGCGTTAAAACAAGCGTTTAGAGCTAAAGTCATCCTCGCCACATTCGTGACAATCATCGCCATGGCCGTTTTGTTGATTTTTAAAGAACCAATGATTACAGCATTCGCTAAAAACGATCCAGGTGCAGCGGGTGAATTTAATCCACAAGTGATTCGTTATGGGGTTCAATACCTAACCATCATGGCATTTTCCTTACCAGTACTAGCCATCATTCAACTCTACGCATCGACATTTAGAGAAATTCGTGAAACCACCGTACCGATGGTTGCAGGGATTATATCTGTGATTATTAACTTTGTCTTCAACTACCTACTCATATTTGGTAAGTTAGGTTTCCCAGCGTTAGAAGTGGAAGGTGCAGCCATCGCAACCGTCATCGCCAGAGTTGTCGAGGCTTCGATATTATTATGGATTGCTTATCGCAACCGGATGATTTTCGCGCAAGGTATATTTACCCGTTTCCATATTGAAGCTAAACGTTTTAAATTGATGGTTAAAAAGACATTACCGTTATTAACGAATGAATTGTTATGGTCATCATCGATTTTGGTGATCATGTGGGCTTATGCTCAAAGAGGTACCTCTGTTTATGCAGCATTCGCCATCTCCAGTGCGGTTTCGAATTTATTCTTCATCGTATTTGGTGCACTCGCCACAGGTATTTCAGTTATGGTTGGCAATGAACTAGGGGCCAATCAAATTGAACTTGCGAAAGAAAATGCCTTTAAATTGTTGTTTTTAACGATTGTGGTTTGCTTATCATTTGGTGCAGTATTGGCCATCATCGCGCCATTCGCGCCATATTTATATAATGTTGCTGACAATGTGCGCGCCATGGCTACCCAATTTATGTGGGTCGTCGCAGCCTTAATGTGGGTATTCGCTTTCAATGCAGGGATATTCTTTGTCTTAAGAGCTGGCGGTATGGTCATATTGACATTCTTGTTCGACGCAACCTTCGCCTGGGTGATCACAGTACCACTCGCAATCATATTATCCTTATTTACCGACCTACCAATCTTGTTGGTCTACGCCTTGGTTGAAGGGGTCAGCATCATTAAAGGCATCATCGGTATGCAGTTTGTGAAAAGCGGTAAATGGGCACGTAATTTGACGCACCATGAAAACGCTATCTAAAAAATATTCTTAATAGTGTAAAATCCATTTCAAAACCTTGAAATATTCTTGTAAGGATGTTAAGATGTTTATGGATTAAACCAAAATAGGAGGAAGAAATGAAAAAAGTAGTAGTTGCATTAGTAGTTGCAGTATTGGCTTTAGCATTGGCTGCTTGCGGTCAAAAGAGAACGTATGAAATCGCTCTTGTTACCGACGTAGGTACCATCAATGACAAATCATTTAACCAAGGTGCTTGGGAAGGTGTCGTAAAATACGCGAAGGAATTCAAGATTTCTTACAAGTATTATCAACCAGATACCAAATCAACTGACGATTATGTTGAATCAATCGAAGTTGCAATCGAAAACGGTGCTAAAATCGTTGTAACCCCAGGGTTCTTATTCGAAAACGCAATTTGGTTAGTTCAAGATGAACATCCAGAAGTTAAATTTATCTTACTAGACGGTGCGCCTCATAACGTTACTGACTGGGGTACTATGGCAACTGTTGATGGATCAGCTCCAAACTTTGATATGGCAGACAACGTATTCAGTATTTTCTATGCTGAAGAAGAATCTGGTTTCTTAGCTGGTTATGCTGCAGTTAAAGAAGGCTTCACTAAATTAGGTTTCATGGGTGGTATGTCCGTACCAGCCGTTGTTAGATTCGGTTACGGATTCGTTCAAGGCGCTAACTATGCGGCTAATGAAATGAATCTTGCTGATGGTGCTATTACCATCAAATACGAATATCTAAACTCATTTGCACCAGATGCTGCACACCAAACTAAGGCTGCATCATGGTACACTGCAGGCACAGAAGTTATTTTCGTCGCTGCCGGTGGTGCTGGTAACTCAGTTATGAAAGCTGCTGAAGGCGTTGCTAACAAGTATGTTATCGGCGTTGACGTTGACCAAAAAGCAGAATCTGAAAGAGTCATTACCTCTGCAATGAAAGAATTGGGTAACTCCGTTTATCAAACACTTGAAAAGATTTACGATGAAACTGGTGTTGGTGGTACATCTGTAACACTTGACGCTGCTGTTGATGGCGTAGGTCTACCTGCTGACTTCTCAAGATTTAACACTTTCACTCAAGCAATGTATGATACTATTTTTGCTAAAGTTGAAGGCAAACAAATCACAATCGTTAAAGACACTAACATCGCTGTTACTGCACTTGTCGTTCCGAAAGTCACACTTCAAGTTAATAGCTAATTTTTCAAACCACAGAAAGCACCTGATGAGGGTGCTTTTTTTTCATGTTTGATCATCAAAAATGTCGGATTTATATTTAATATAACAAATTCTGATTTGGTCTTTAGAAAACGCTTTTTTATGATATAATATGAGAGATAAAATGAGGTGAATTGAATGTCCTATGTGATTGAAATGCTCAATATTACCAAGCGATTTCCAGGTATCATCGCGAATGATAATATTACATTACAAGTAAAAAAAGGCGAAATCCACGCACTACTCGGGGAAAATGGTGCGGGTAAATCCACATTGATGTCGGTCTTGTTCGGTTTGTATCAACCAGAAGAAGGCATCATAAAAGTCAATGGTGAAGAAGTAAAAATTAAAAACCCGAACGATGCAAATGCATTAAAAATTGGGATGGTGCATCAGCATTTTAAGCTTGTACACAATTATACCGTTGTTGAAAATATCATCTTAGGTAGAGAAGAAACCAAAAAAGGGTTCATCAGCCTAACCGATGCGAAAAAGAAAATTGTCGAACTTTCACAACGCTACAAACTTAAAATTGACCCTAATGCAAAAATCCAAGACATTACCGTTGGGATGCAACAACGTGTTGAAATCCTAAAAATGTTATACCGTGATGCGGACATCTTGATTTTTGATGAACCGACTGCGGTATTAACCCCACAAGAAATTGAAGAATTGATGCATATTATGCAAGATATGGTGGCTGAAGGTAAATCCATCATTTTAATCACGCATAAGCTCAATGAAATCAAAATGGTGGCTGACCGCTGTACTGTCCTAAGAAAAGGTAAATACATCGGGACTGTCGATGTTAAAACCACCACAGTTGATCAAATGGCAGAAATGATGGTTGGCCGTAAGGTGAACTTTACGATTGATAAAGCAGAAGCCAAGTTGACCAAACCGGTATTAAGGCTAGAAGGTATTCATCATCACAACATACTTTTGAATAAAGAAGACTTGAAAGACATCTCTTTCGAAGTATATGGTGGTGAAATTGTCGTCGTTGCTGGTATTGAAGGCAACGGTCAAACCCAATTGGCAGAAGTCATCACAGGGCTAAAAGAGGCGAAATCAGGTCATGTTTATTTGAACGATATCGATATCACACAAAAATCGATTCGTGAAAAAACATTGGCAGGGATTTCACACATCCCAGAAGATCGACATAAATTCGGATTGGTGCTCGATTTTAACTTAGCTGAAAACATGATTTTACAAACGTATTTTAGTGAACAGTTTCAAAAATATGGTTTCTTAAAATTTGATGAAATCCATCGAAATGCCGAAGCACTGATTGAAAAATACGATGTTAGAAGTGCGAATGGTCGTAAAACAAAGACCAGAAGTATGTCTGGTGGTAACCAACAAAAAGCCATCATTGCGAGAGAATTATCCCGAAATACCGATTTGGTGGTTGCCGTACAGCCAACCCGTGGGTTGGATGTGGGTGCGATTGAGTACATCCACCACCAATTGATCAATATGAGAGACCAACAAAAAGCTATCTTGGTTTTTTCCCTTGAACTCGATGAAGTATTTAACTTAGCTGACCGTATTTTGGTCATGTATGAAGGCGAAATCGTCGCCAACTTAGACGCGAAGAAGACCAATGAAAATGAACTGGGCTTGTACATGTCAGGGTCGAAACGAGGTAACCAAAAATGATGAAATTTCTAAAACTGGAATCGACTGAAAAAATCATTTCGACCATTATATCCATCATTGCTGGTATGCTGTTTGGATTGGTTGTCATGTTACTCATCAATCCTTCCATGGCTTTTGGTGGCTTATCTGCGATTTTACTATCCGGTGTCTCACAGGGGATGCCTGGTATCGGTAATGTGTTATTTAACTCAGCACCACTGATTTTAACAGGGTTAGCGGTTGCGTTTGCATTCAAAACTGGATTATTCAATATTGGGGTATCCGGTCAGTTGATGATTGGTGCTTTCGTGGCTGTATTTATTGGGGTTGAATGGGGCTTTTTAGGCCCGATTCACTGGGTAGTTGCGATATTAGGCGGGATGCTTGGTGGGATGCTTTGGGCACTGATTCCAGCCTTATTAAAAGCCTATCGTAATGTCCATGAAGTCGTTTCTACCATCATGATGAACTATATTGCGATGTATGTATCAAAAATGCTGATTGAAGCGACCATTTATGACAGTGTCAGACAAGAAGCCAGAGAAGTTATCCCTTCCGGTCGTGTACCACAATTATTCTTAGATCAAATATTCAGTTTCGAAAAACTTAACTCTGGGATTTTGATCGCGATATTGGCTGGTGCATTGATTTATATCATCCTTGAAAAGACAACCTTTGGTTTCCAATTAAAAGCCGTAGGTTATAACCGTGACGCTGCAAAATATGCCGGTGTTAACGATAAACGAAATATCGTCTATTCACTATTGATTTCAGGTGCCATCGCTGGTCTTGCAGGTGCTGTGATTTATCTCGTACCAGGTACAGGGATCAAACTAGAAACCAAGTATGCCATTTCACCTTATGGGTTCCAAGGGATTGCAGTAGCGTTACTCGGTATGAGTAACCCAATTGGTACCGTATTCTCTGGCTTGTTCTTAGGCTACATTGAATCGGCTAACCAAGAGCTTCAATCCTGGGATTTCAAACGTGAAATCATAGATATCATTTCTGCAAGTATCATTTATTTCTCAGCCTTTACACTCTATTTCCAAAAATATGCGAAGAAATACATCGCTAAATGGTTTGATAAGAAAGGCGGTGCAACCAATGAGTAAATATTTATCCAAACGCAATATTTGGATTGCAGTCGCCGTTTTGGTATATATTTTAGTGGCTTTATGGAACAACAATAGTTTTTATAACCTCGTTCGTTGGACGTTGTATTCAACCATTCCACTCGCCATGGTCGCGATGGCAGGGTTGTATTCAGAACGTTCCGGGGTTGTCAACATTGCCCTAGAGGGGATCATGCTCTTTGGTGCATTCGTTGGTATTTTAACCCTCAATCTCCTTCAACACAACAACATCGATGGCCAGTTGGTTTTAATCATCACCGTCGTCATTGGGGGATTGGCAGGCTTAATCTTCTCATTACTACACTCTTACGCGTCCATTACGATGAAGTCCAACCAAGTTATTTCTGGTACAGCATTAAACATGTTATCCGTAGGTTTAGCGATTTTCGTCGGTCGTGCGTTGTCATCTTCCGGTACAGAAGAAATTGGGTTTACAGACCGTTATAAACTCAATATCCCAATGTTAAAAGACATTCCTGTGATTGGGGACATCCTCTTCACCAATGTATATTTAATTACGTTATTAGGGCTATTGATTTTCGTGGTTGCTGCAATCATTGCATATAAAACCAAATATGGTCTTAGACTCCGTGCCTGCGGTGAAAACCCACATGCAGCAGATGCTGCAGGGATCAATGTATATAAGATTCGTTACTTATCGGTATCCATTTCAGGATTACTTGCTGGTATGGGTGGGGTTATCCTGATTGTACCGACATCGACATCCTTTAAAGCCTCCATTTATGGTTATGGGTTCTTAGCCTTAGCGGTACTGATTTCTGGTCAATGGAAACCTGCAAGGGTATTGGTATTCTCTTTATTATTCGGGTTCCTAATGAATCTGTCCAATGGGATTACCTTGGTACAATCCGCTTTTGATGGCTTAAGAGCCAATGAATCTTTATTACAAGGGTTATACAATAATCTATATCTATTCTTCACCCACTTACCAAAAGACATCATCTCAATGACACCATTCATTGTGACACTGATTCTATTGGCACTCACGTCAAAAAACTCTCAAGGGCCAAAAGCCGCTGGGGAACCATACGATCAAGGGAAGCGTTAATCGCTTCCTTTTTTGTCGAAAAAAAAGACCGAAGTGGTCTAGAATTCGTCAATCATCTTGACAAGTTCATCATACACTTCGGCTTCTTTTATTTTCTTAACGATTTGTCCGTGTTTAAATATCACGGCTTCACCTTTACCACCAGCCACACCAATATCCGCGTGTTTCGCTTCACCTGGGCCATTGACTTTGCAGCCCATAATCGCAACATTGATGTGTTTATTCACGCCTTGTAAGTAGGTTTCAATGCGCTTGGCGATATCAATCATATCATATTGGATGCGCCCGCACGTAGGACAGCTGATTAAATTGGGAATATCATTTCTTAAGTTGAGGTTTTTGAGGATTTCTTTAGCAGCTCTGATTTCGATTTCAGGGTTATCTGTTAATGAAACACGAATCGTATTACCAATGCCTTCATGAAGTAAAATACCAATCCCCATCGCACTCTTGATGGCACCAGAGAAAGCAGTACCTGCTTCAGTCACCCCTAAGTGTAGTGGGTATGGGAATGTTTTAGCGGCTAAGCGATAGGTTTCGATCATTAAGTTCATGTCAGTCGCTTTTAATGACAATGCAATATCAAAGAAATTCATGCTTTCTAAGATTTCTACATGGCCTTTTGCAACCTTGATCATGTTTTCGGCAGTAGGTTCTAAACCATCGGGTAATGACCCACTATTGACACCAATACGGATGGGGATACCTTTGGCTTTACATGCATCCACGACCATTTCCACTTTGGAACGGTCTTTGATGTTCCCTGGATTCAAACGAATTTTATCCACACCTTGGTTGATGGCTTCAAGTGCCAATTTGTAATCAAAATGGATGTCCGCAACCAATGGAATGTGGATTTGTCTTTTAATTTCACCCAACGCTGCTGCATCCACTTTATCAAGTACTGCTACACGGACGATTTCACAACCCGCTTTTTCCAATTGATGGATTTGTTTGACGGTCGATTCGATATCTTTGGTATACGTGGTTGTCATACTTTGAATATATACATGGTTGTTACCACCCATGATTAAATTGCCCACCTTGATGGGTCTTGTTTGTAGTCTTTGCATAAAATATCACCTAAATCGATTATATCACAAGTGATAAGTTTTTAAGATACAACGCTTATTTATAATTAATCTCTCTATTATTTATAAAAAAACCTTGATTGTTTCTACATTTGGCCTTATAATGTATCTCATACGAGGTGAAACGATGCAAACATTATCGAATGAACAAAAAAGGACTTATCGCGAATTTGCGAGAGAAGAGTCCTTGGCTTATCATCTTTATATGCGGATTGCGAAAAGACAAAAGAAGCCAGAAAACCGTATCATTTTGGAAGGGATTGCTTTGCAAGAAAAAAAGCACCTAGATATCTTCAATTCCTACTTAGGTAAAAAAGCCGTCAACATCGAAGTTAAAAGGCCTTCCTTCAAACTGATGTTTTATACTGTAATCATGTACACTTTAGGTATCATTTTTACATTGCGTATATTTGAACGTTTAGAAGCACACTCTAGAAAATCTTACCGTGCAGTGATCGATGAAATTGATGAACTTAAAGATATCTTAAAAGATGAAAAATCCCATGAAGAAGCACTGATTAATATCTTAAACGATGAAAAATTATTGTTCGCTTCATCCATTGTACTAGGTATGAACGATGCATTGGTAGAAATTAGCGGTGCCTTGGCAGGATTTACACTTGCCATCAATGATTCGTTAAAGGTGGGGACACTCGGATTAATCACAGGCATCAGTGCGGCGTTAAGTATGGCAGCATCTGAATTCTTATCGAGAAAACAAGACGATGAAGAAAATCCACTCATTTATGCTTTATATACAGGCATCGCTTATGTGATTGTTGTCAGTTTATTGATTCTGCCTTATTTCCTCATCAGCATCCCACTCGTATCGATGGGTGTCATGATTGGGATTGTCATATTCATCATTTTCGCGTTCAACTATTATATCTCGATTGCGAAAAAACAACCATTGTTTAAAAACTTTATTACGATGACCTTGATTGCCTTAGTGGTTGCAAGCATCTCATTCTTAATCGGTCTATTTGTGGATTCGTTATAAAACTCTTTACAACTGTTTTTTAAACTGTTATAATGTGTGAGGTTATAACAAGGAATAATATCCTTTTGAGGCAACTCATACTTGATATTTAATTGCTTGTTTGATATACTTTTAATGTAATGTCTGGAGGGTAGAAACATGCGTGAACTTGTTAAATTAGTTTGTACTGAATGTGGTGAAGAAAACTACTACACAACTAAAAATAAAAAAACCACACCAAATCGTCTTGAAATCAAGAAGTATTGTCCTAAATCGCGTACTTATACGTTACATAGAGAAAAGAAATAAGCTATTCATCGAATAGTTTTTTTTCTAAATAAAGCCCATGTATATTAAAGGAAACGACGATTTATCTCATGTATATATCCTCAAACGATTTGATGGTGCCATCCTCATCGACCCTTCACACGATGAAGCATTGATCATAGAAGCTTTAAAGGGGTATACCTTACAAGCGATTTTATTAACCCATGGTCACATTGACCATACTGCATTGATTGACCGATTTAATGTGCCGATTTATATGCATAAGGATGATTATCTTCTCATGCAAGACCCGGAACAAAGTGGCGCGAAAGCATTGAAAATACCATTACCAAAAGCCATTTCAGCTTTGGATATTCGTTTTATCAAAGATATGGACGCCATTTCGTTTATGGACGAATCCATCACGGTTTACCATACCCCTGGACATACCAAAGGCAGTGTCTGTTATTTGTATCGTCAAGAATTATATACTGGCGATACACTCTTTAAAGGGGCGGTTGGCAGAACCGATTTGGTGGGTGGTTCGGCGAATATGCTCCAAAAATCGACGAAACGATTGTTTACAGATCTTTCACAAACGGTAAAGGTGTTACCAGGACATGACGGCCCTACAACGATGAAAGCTGAAAAACAAACCAACGAATTTGTTGTTAAAACACTTAAGAAATAATCCCAAACCATGGGATTTTTTTGTTTTTTAGCACATTTGACTTGACAGTGCTAAAATCCTATAATACAATAGAGTTGGCACTGAAGTAGTGTAAGTGCTAAAGAGGTGAAGTTGTGTTAACAAATCGACAAAAACTCATTTTAAAAGCGATTATTGAAGCGTATGTGAATGAAGGCATCCCAGTTGGGTCTAAGGCTTTGACCGATAAACCTTATCTTGGTTTTTCATCCGCAACCCTTCGCTATGATATGGCTAAGTTAGAGGAGTTGGGTTTCTTAGAAAAGACCCATACGAGTTCTGGTAGAATCCCTTCAAACTTAGGGTATCGTTATTATGTCGAAAATTTGGTTACGCGTGATGATAATGTCAAAGAAGTATTCCCCATCATCGACCGCATTTTCATGGAATTTGAGAATAATAAGGAAATCGCTGTTAAAGAAGCCATTAATTTGTTGTCAGAACTGACCAATTATACGTCGATGGTGCTCGGACCCAATGAACTCCTCGCACGCATTAAAAAAATTGACTTTATCCCTTTGTATAATCAAGAAGCCGTCGTCTTAATCGTTACCGACAAAGGACACGTTCAAAACGAAACGGTTCAAATCCCTGAACACATCTCACTCCTCGATTTTAAAAAGATCATATCTTCATTGAATGATTTGTTGGAAAATCAGTTTGTGAAAGATGCGAAACGCATATTGAAGAATGCCTTCATGGAAGAAAATGTCATGGAATACATGGATTACCAAGAACGCATCATCGATACGGTGGTGAACGCATTCAGACAAATGAGTGAAGAAAACGTCTACTTATCAGGGATGGGCAATATGCTCGTTCAACCAGAATTCAATGACATCAATCAAATCAAAGACCTGATGTACATGCTTGACCGGAAAGAGTTATTGAAGCTCGTTGGTCGAACCAACAAACTATCGGTCAAAATCGGTAAAGAAGCCGATTATATGCCGACGGATACCTGTACCATCATATCTGTGCCTTACACCGTCACTGAAGAAGATACAGGCACCATCGCCATCATCGGACCGACCCGCATGGATTATTCCAAAGTCATCCCGCTGATGGAATACATCGCTAAAAATATTGCGAAACTCTATAAAAAATAATAAAACGAGGTGATCATTTGTGGATGATAAAGAATTGAAAGAAGATGTAACATCCGAAACGGCAGCACACGAAGAGAAAAAAGCCAAAGAAAAAAAGAAAAGTGAGAAAGACCAATTGAAAGCAGAAATCGAACAGTTGAAAGCTGAAAACGCCAATCTTAAAGATCAATACTTGAGAGAACGCGCTGAACTTGAAAACTTTAAGAAACGGACCCACCAAGAACGTATCAATGAACGTAAATATGCAGCACAAAATGTCATTGAATCGTTGATTAATCCAATAGACCAATTGAGAATCGTTACCAACATGACGGTTGACAACGATGTGTTAAGAAATTATCTCATCGGTTTCAAGATGATCAATGATCAAATCTTGGGTATATTAGAACAAGAAGGCTTGAAAGAAATCCAAGCCATGAATGCGATGTTTGATCCAAACATCCACCACGCAATTGACACTGTCTCAGACAAAGATAAGCCAAAAGGCATGATTTTAGCAGTACAACAAACCGGATACATGTTCAAAGAACGTGTCATCAGACCTGCCATGGTCAAAGTAAACGAATGGAGTGATGAAAATGGCAACAACGAATAAGATTATTGGTATCGACTTAGGAACCACAAACTCAGTAGTATGCATCATGGAAGGCGGAGACGTCAAAGTCATCCCGAACGCGGATGGTTCAAGAACGACCCCTTCAGTCGTCGCTTTTAAAGGCGATGAAATCTCCGTTGGTGAAGTTGCGAAAAGACAAACCATTACCAACCCAAATACCGTATCATCTATTAAGAGACACATGGGTGAAGGTTCATACCGTGTTAATATCAACGGTAAACAATATACCCCACAAGAAATTTCTGCGATGATTCTTCAAAACTTGAAGAAGACCGCTGAAGATTATTTAGGCGCACAAGTGAAGAAAGCCGTCATTACCGTACCAGCTTACTTCAATGACGCTCAAAGACAAGCGACCAAAGATGCAGGTAAAATTGCTGGTCTCGAAGTCATGCGTATCATCAACGAACCGACTGCAGCTGCGCTTGCATATGGTATCGATAAACTTGAAAAAGAACAAACCGTCCTTGTATTCGACTTAGGTGGCGGTACATTCGACGTATCCATCTTACACTTAGCCGATGGTACCTTTGAAGTATTGTCCACCGCAGGGGATAACCACCTTGGTGGCGATGACTTTGACCAAAAGATCATGGATTATTTGGTTGCAGAATTCAAGAAAGAAAATGGTGTTGACTTGTCCAAAGACAAGATGGCTGTTCAACGCTTGAAAGATGCGGCTGAAAAAGCGAAGAAAGAATTGTCAGGTGTGACGACTTCTCAAATCTCTCTACCATTCATCACAATGGGTGTTGCAGGACCGTTACACTTAGAAAAAACACTTACCCGTGCTAAATTTGACGAATTGACTGCCGATTTAGTCGAAAGAACCGTTGGTCCAGTTAGGCGTGCATTGAAAGATGCGAAAATGGACCCAGCTAAATTACACCAAGTATTGCTCGTAGGTGGTTCAACCCGTATTCCAGCAGTTCAAGAAGCCGTTAAACGCGAATTAGGTAAAGAACCTAATAAGAGTGTCAACCCAGATGAAGTCGTTGCGATGGGTGCTGCCATTCAAGGCGCAGTCTTATCCGGTGATGTTAAGGATGTCTTATTATTAGACGTTACACCACTTTCCTTAGGTATTGAAACCTTAGGTGGCGTATTCACCAAATTAATCGATCGTAACACCACCATCCCTACATCTAAATCACAAGTGTTCTCAACAGCATCCGATAACCAACCAGCGGTTGACATCCATGTTTTACAAGGCGAACGTCAAATGGCAGCGGACAATAAGACTTTGGGTCGTTTCCAACTCAATGACATTCCACCTGCACCACGTGGAGTACCACAAATCGAAGTTAAGTTCGATATCGACGCGAATGGTATCGTCAACGTCAGTGCGAAAGATTTAGGCACTGGTAAACTTCAAAAGATCACCATCTCTGGTGGTTCAGCAATGAGCGAAGAAGAAATCAAACGTTTGATCAAAGAAGCAGAAGAAAATGCAGAAGCTGATAAACAAAAACGTGAAGAAGCAGACTTGAGAAATGAAGCATCCGCCCTCATTTTCCAAGCGAACAAAGCCATCCATGATTTAGGTGACCAAGTCGATAACAACGAAAAATCGAAAGTCGAAAAAGCCGTTAAAGACTTAGAAGATGCCCTTAAAGGTGATGACTTAAACCGTATTCGTGAAAAGAAAGAAGCCCTTGAAAAAGACGCTCAAGCCATCGCTGTCAAAGCGTATGAAAAAGCTCAAAAAGAACAACAACCAGGGGAAGAAACCACCAAGAAGTCTGGCGACTCCAATACTGTAGACGCTGAATTCGAAGAAAAATAAAAATCCACTTTAGGGGCTACGGCCCCTTTTGATGAAAGGTTAACATATGGCAGATAAAAGAGATTATTATGACGTACTGGGTGTAAGTAAAACGGCATCCGAGGAAGAAATTAAAAAAGCCTACCGTTCACTTGCGAAAAAATACCATCCCGATGTCTCTAGTGAACCCAATGCAGAAGCGAAATTTAAAGAAGTTCAAGAAGCTTACGACAACTTGGGTGACGCTGATAAACGTAGACAATACGACCAATATGGTCATAATGGTCCGTTTGGCCAAGGTAATGGTCAAGGTTTTGGTGGATTTGAAGGGTTCGGTGGATTCTCCGACATCTTCAGTTCATTCTTTGGCGGTGGGGGTCAACAACGCCGTGATCCGAATGGTCCAGCCCGCGGAGATGATTTAGAACGACGCATGAACATCAGCTTTGAAGAAGCTGTTTTAGGTACGAAGAAAACCATTAAAATTGAAACCGAACAAGCGTGTCACACCTGTGGTGGACACGGTGGACAATCGTCTAAAGATGTGGAAACCTGTGATCGTTGTCATGGCGCAGGTTATGTTACGGTAGAACAACGTACCATCTTAGGTAGTATTCGTTCGCAAGCAGCTTGTCCAAAATGTGGCGGTCGCGGTAAGACGATTAAAAATAAATGTAAAACTTGTAACGGTTCTGGTCGTGAAAAAGTCACGAAAGATGTTGAAGTTAAAATTCCAGCAGGAATCGATAACAACATGTCACTTCGCATGCCAGGCTATGGTGAAGGCGGCGCGAATGGGGGTCCAGCCGGTGATTTGTATTTAAGATTCACCGTCAAACCGCACAAATTCTTCAAACGCGATGGTGACAACATCATCCTTGAAGCACCGATTTCCTTTGTTCAAGCTGCCTTAGGGGATTCGATTGATGTACCGACGATTTATGGCGATGTATCGCTTAAAATCAATCCGGGAACTCAAAATGGAACAACCCTACGCATGCGTGAAAAAGGGGTGGCGAACGTCAATACCGGTCGTAAAGGCGATCAATTGGTAGTCGTACAGGTGGAAGTACCGACCAATTTATCCAAGGAACAAGAAAATATCCTTAGACAATTCGAAAAAGCCGATCCTAAACCGAAAGATACCCCTTGGGAACGATTTAAAAATCTATTTAAAAACTAATCCAGAGAAACTGCCATGCGCAGTTTCTTTTTTTTCTGCCAATAAAATGGATTGGTTTTGCGTATATTAGGTGTAAATAATCAAAAGGAGCTGACACACAATGAAAAAAACGATTTTAATGGCAGTCATGTTTTTCTTTCTTTTAGCAGGTTTGGTTGGTTGTAACTTAGCACAACAAACGATTACCTACTCAGAAAATGATGTCTATGCATTATCGATGGTATCGATGGGCGATGTACTCGCACAGGCTCAAGTTTCTCAAACGAGTACAACCATGGAAACCACCGACGAACCTGTGGTTGATGAACCCGTGGTTGATCCAGTCACAGATACTGACCCCGTATTGGAAAAATACTTGTTGATGGTCGAAACATTCTTGAATTCAAGTGCACCACTACAAGTGATCAATCAAGCATCAGACCGTGTTGAATACGCATTTATGTCCGTATATCAAGCCAAAGATGCCCTAGGACAAACCGTTGAATATACTGTTTATTATAATGAAGTAGAAATCGCACCGGTTACCGAACCTGAAACTGAAGATGAAACGGATGATACATCCGATGAAACCGCAGCACTTGTTGAAAGACAAGCACGTGGTGGGGATCGAAATCACGATCATGATGATCTATTCGATGATGAAGATGGTGATGAAATTACCACTGAACTAGAAGGTCTACTCATTGTTAATGGCATTGAATATACATTGTTAGGCCGTCAAGAAGTTGAAGGCGATGAAACTGAATATAAGTTTATCGCGCTCATCGATGAACTTAATTTCATTCGAATCAGTTATAAAACAGAAGATTCAGAACAAAAGTTTAATTTTGTTCAAATGACCGATGGTGTCATCATCAATCGTACCAGCATTAAAGTTGAAAACGAAGATGGTGAATCCAAAGTGATGTTGAAATATCAAACAGATACGTTAGAAGCCCGTTATACCTTTAAGTACGCGGATAATGAAGACTATGATTTATTCATCCAATATGAAATTGATCAAGATGGTGAAGAAATTGAACGTGGTATGATCAAAATTACCATCAATGTCGATGAACTCACTGGCGAAACCACTTATACATACCAAATTGTCGGCGAAAGACATGGTCATGGATTTGGTAAAGACGATGAAATCGAACGCGGTCACCATGGTCATGGCAATGACGATGAACAAGGCAATGACAAAGGTCATCAAGACGACCGTCGTTAGTTTTATTCAATAGAATCAACTCTATAAATGTGGTATAATCGTCGTGATTGGAGGGGTAACATGTCATTCAATTACGACGATTATATTGACTTAATCATAGCTAAAAATGATGATGGGTTTAAAGCTGTTTATGATGCATCCAAAAACATCGTATATGCCATCATCAGACAAAAAATCAAAGACCCCAATACCATTGAAGATTTGATGCAAGAAACCTACATCAAAGCGATTAAAAGCATCAAAAGTTATCAAAAAAATGGCAAATTCATCAAATGGTTGTCGAGCATCGCTTACAACTTGACCATGGACTATTATCGTATTAACGCAAAAGTATCCTATCAATCCGAAGACAGTATCAATCTTCGATTTAAGACAGCCGCAGTGAACCATGAGCAACGAGCGTTGGTTGAGGCTTTGCTCAAAGCATTAGACCCCATAGAAGCAACCATTGTGCTCTATCACATCATCGATGACTATACTTTTAAAGATATTTCGAAAATGGTGGATAAACCTTTAGGTACGGTTTTATGGATGTATCAAAATGCACTAAAGAAAATGCGAACGGAGGCGACAAAATGAGAGATAAAGACATCAAAGCATTGTTAAAATCGACCATGGAATCACAAATTCCAGATGTTTTGTCGCGTATTGATCTCCAGAGTATTGACATTTTGGATGCACCAAAACCACGCTTCAATGCGATTTTCAAAGAACGTTTCGCATCGATTGCGTTGACATTAATCGCAACCACAATGTTGATTGTTGGATTGATTTCATTGGGCAGAACACCCAACAATCCAATCGAAATACCTATGACCTTAACAGCTGAAAAAACCTATTCATTTAGTGCAATTTCATCGTCAACTTTACTCAACGCCATCGATTTAGAGCTTAACCAAACACAAAACATGATTTTACTGAGCAGTATGATGAACCAAGAAACCCATATGAAACAACGGGTTGCCTTATTAAATCCTTATTTCAATATGATCGAACTGTTCATCAGCAGTGACGAATCCTTGACTTTTTCAGACCCGATTGCTTCAACGTTATCGGGATATACCTACCAAGTATCGTATGAAATCGTGAGTTTGAATAATGAAACTGCCACTTATGTTTTCCATTACAACGAAACCCAATCTGGTGATGAAACATTGACTGAAGGGGTGCTGGTATTGGAACAACAATCCTTTTACCTTGAAGGTACTAAAGTCGTCAATGGTGAAAAAACCATCATTACGACCAAAACATATAACAATCCTTTGTTGAAAGACCTTCAATATGTCGAATTCATCTCCACAGAAGTCGCGAATACACAATGGTTTGATTATGGTGTTTATATCAACGGTGATCAAATCGAAAGTGCAGAAGTCCGATTAGAAACCATCGGTGAAAACCTTCGTATTCGATTAACTTATGAACATGAATTAGATGACATCGAAGTCGATATCAAAGCCATGCGTGTTCTTGACAATGGAATCGCTAAGATTCGTGCTGAATATGAATATCAAGGCGATGGCTTTGAAGAAAAAGGCAGCATTTTGGTATCCGTAGAAGTAGATCCAATCCTTAATACCAATGAATATCGTTACGAAATTACCAATTCAAAAGGTGAAAAAGATGATTTCATGGGCAATCGTGGTCACCACGATTATGGTAAAGATAAAGATCATTCCGATGATGAAGATTCGGATGATGACCACCCAGGACGTGACAATAAAAATCGATAAAAAAATGAACTTCATGTTCATTTTTTTTCTATTAACCATTCATTTTTGATATAAGGTAAAATCAAAATAAAGATGATAGCACCGAGTGTATTGAATATAAAATCCAACATGGTATCACGTAACGCTGCTTGACCGATGAATAAAGTTTGAGTCAGATCATCAAAATAACTTTGAGTGTTTGAACCAATAAATACATCTAAGCCATATTCAAAGATTTCCCAAATCGTACCAAACAACGCTTGAAATCCTAGAATAAAGATAATCAACAATGGTTTGTTTGTTTCTTTAGATAGCAAGTGGTATATATAATAACCTGTCAGTGCTAGAACAAATCCACCAATCGCATGGATAAATGAATCGTATGCGGCTACCACGCGATAAACACCCACAGCTTCACCAATGAGCAATGTTAACATAATGAAGACATAATAAGTCACTGTGATGAGTTTACTGAAAGCAACATTGAAAAACCGATTCAAAATCCATGGGAGTTGAATGACAATCCATGTTACGATCGCATTTGAAAACGCAATGACATACCAGTTTTGGACATCCCAAACGGGGTTTTGGATGAGATAAATACCTCCAATGGTCAGAAGAACCAAAGCAAATAGACCATCCAAGGTGTACAATACGTTGTTGATTCGGTTATGTCTAATCATAACATCACCTGCTTTGATACCATTATAAAACAATTTGATATAAAGTCAGTTCAAATTGATTTTATTGAACGATTTTGAATCAAATGTGATAGTATATTTATGAATTTAGGTGATGCTTATGCAAAGATATTTTTTAGATGACCAACAACAAATTAAAAAGGATGATTGGCACCACATCTTAACCGTGATGCGAATGCAATCTGGGGATGACATTGAATTATGTACCACAACGGGGCAATGTTATTTAGCCAAACTTTCATTAGAAAATATACCACTGAAATATGAAATGATTCAACCATTGGATGTCGTTATAAACAAAGGGAAAATAACCCTCATTCAAGGGATTGGTAAAGGCGATAAGAATGAATTCGTTGTAAAGTACGCGACTCAATTTGGTGTAGATCAAATTATTTTCATAGAAATGAAGCGCAGCATTTCGAAAATGGATGACCAAACTTGGCATAAAAAGAAAGACCGTTATGAGAAGATTGCGTTAGAAAGTGCACGACTTGCCCATCGAAATACGGTCCCTACCATTGACTTTTTACCCAATATTAAGGCTTTGAATGGTGATTTTTCACATGCGTTCGTTGCTTATGAAAATGATCGTAAAGCCGTATTTTTAGATAAAATTGAAGGGATAAAAAATGGCGATTCGATTGCATTATTGATAGGTCCCGAAGGTGGTATCGATGAATTGGAAATGGCTTTACTAAAAGATAAGGGCTTCATTTCCGTGGGACTCGGAAATCGCATCCTACAAACCGAAGTCGCCTGTCTTTACGGACTGGCCATCATCGATGGTGTTTTAGAAAGAAAAAGATGATGTTTTCCATTAAAAGGCTTTACAAATCTATATGAATTCGATATAATGATTACGGCTTTAGATTTTAAAGTGCGGAAGGAGGGCAGACATGCCTAAAATCGTAGTACGTGAATCCGAATCAATTGAAGATGCATTGCGTCGTTTTAAACGTGACGTATCCAGATCCGGTACCCTCGCAGAAGCACGTAAACGCGAATTTTATGTGAAACCAAGTGTGGATCGTAAAATGAAGCGCCAAGCAGCTAGAAGCAATAAAAAATAAGCACATCAAATTGTGCTTTTTTCTTTGATAAAACCATAATTATTTAACTTTATTATGATATAATAAACCGTAGGAGTGGTTAAATGAAATTAAGCATTCAACTGAAGGACCCACAACTCAGTTATAACATCGTGGGGGCATTTGACAAGAACTTAGAGGTCTTTAAGACCTATTTTGACTATATGTTGGTGTTAAATGGGGATGAATTCCACACGGATGCGACAGATCCTAAAGTGATTTCGATGATGGAGTCGGTATTATCAGTGATGATGGCGATTGCACCAAAAGTAACCATTACGGAACGCGACGTCATCTATTTGATTAAATTAGCTGAAGCCAATGAGCTTGAACATGCAGCTGACTTGTTTCTAAGAAGAAAACAAATCATCATCAATCAACAAGGTAAACCCATCTATCCGAAAACATTCACCCAAGCGATTTATGCCGACGCCATCACGCAATCGGACATGGTCTTTGGGGTTGGACCTGCAGGGACTGGTAAAACCTATTTGGCTGTCGCTTTAGCGGTCAGCTATCTAAAAGAGAATAAGGTTAAAAAACTAATTTTGACGAGACCAGCCGTTGAAGCCGGGGAATCGTTAGGATTTTTACCAGGAGATTTAAAAGAAAAAGTAGACCCTTATTTAATTCCTTTATATGATGCCTTATATGAGTTTTTAGGGGTTGAAATGACCAATGCATTATTAGAAAAAGGGGTCATTGAAATCGCACCACTCGCTTATATGAGAGGAAGAACCCTTGAAAATGCATTCATCATTTTAGATGAAGCACAAAATACGACACATACCCAAATGAAGATGTTTCTAACCCGCTTGGGATTCTCATCTAAAATGGTCATCACAGGTGACCCTTCGCAAGCAGACTTGCCTAAAGGGGTACCTTCTGGGCTGAATGAAGCGATTCAAAAGCTTCATGACATCGACGCGATTAAAGTGATACACTTCAAACGCTTAGACGTGGTTCGAAACCCACTCGTTCAAAAAATATTAGAAAGGTACGATGACTGATGGATATTCAATTTTTCAATCAAACCACAGAAGAAACCACAAGTGCAGAACAGTTGATTACGGAGATTTTTGGTTTCATATCAGAACCCCATGAAATGAACATCGTATTTTTATCTAAAGATCAAATACAAGAAATGAATCGAAACTATCGAAATATCGATAAAGTGACCGATGTCATCAGTTTTCCAGATCAAGATGAAAACTACATTGGCGATATCTTTATTTGCTTAGACCGGGCGAGAGAACAGGCTGTAGACTACGGGCATTCAATCGAACGTGAAATCGGATTTTTAGCCGTACATGGATACTTACATTTACTCGGCTACGACCACCATACCGAAGCAGAAGAAAAGATTATGTTTGCGAAGCAAGAAGAAATCCTTAAAAAGGCTTCGCTCGAAAGGAAATCATCATGACAAAAGAACAATTGGTTCAAGAAGCCATCATCGCAAGAAAACAAACCTATTCACCTTATTCCAAATTTGGGGTTGGGGCTGCATTATTGATGAAAGATGGTAAAGTCATTCATGGCGCAAATATCGAAAATGCCTCTTATGGTTTATCCAACTGTGCAGAACGCAGCGCTTTATTTCAAGCTTATAGTTTAGGCTATCGTAAAGACGATATTGTCATGATGGCAATCACAGGGGATACCTTAAATCCAATCAGCCCATGTGGGGCTTGTCGTCAAGTGATGAATGAATTGTTGCCTAAAAACACACCGATTTATTTATCCAATTTAACAGGTAAAATCAAAGAGACATCACTCAAAGAATTGTTGCCATATTCATTTGATGAAATTGAACACCATGAAGACAAACTTTAGAAGCGGCTTTATCAGTATTGTAGGTCGTCCAAATGTCGGTAAATCGACCTTACTCAATGCCATCATCGGACAAAAGATTGCGATCACATCACCAAAACCTCAAACCACACGCAACCGAATTTTAGGGATCAAAACCACAGAAGACTACCAAATGGTATTTGTGGATACCCCAGGCATTCATAAACCCAAACATGAATTGGGGCGTTTGTTAGATCAAACCGCACAATCATCGATTGAAGGCATGGACGCGGTATTGTTTATGGTAGATGCTGAAAAAGGGTTGGCTGAAGACCACGTCATCAAGTTATTTCAGGGCATTTCATCCCCTGTCTATTTGGTCATTAATAAAGTGGATTTGCTTAAATCCAAAATTCAAATTGATAAGATTATCATCAGTTATATGAATGTATATCCGTTTGCTGGATTCTTTCCGATTTCCGCGAAAGACCATACAAACATCGATCATCTAATCGAAGAACTCGTAGGTCGCTTGCCTGTGGGTTATCCATTGTTTGAATCGTCTGAAATCACCGACCAAAGTGATTTCCAGTTGATGTCTGAAATCATTCGCGAAAAAGTGCTTTATCATACCCAAGAAGAAGTGCCACACGCTGTGGCTGTAGTAATCGAGCATACAGAAATGATCGAAGACGTCTATGAAGTTCACGCCACCATCGTGGTTGAACGAAACACACAAAAACAAATTTTGATTGGCAAAGGTGGCGATATGTTGAAACAAATCGGAACCGAAGCCAGAAAAGAAATCAATAAGATATTGAATACCAGAATTCACCTCATTTTATGGGTAAAAGTCAAAAAGGATTGGCGAAACCGACCTTCTGACTTGAAATCATTCGGCTATGACAACCACGACTAATGGGTTAATCTATAAAACCCAAGACTACAAAGAGTCGAGCAAATTGCTTTTTGTATACTCACCTTTTGGCAAGGTTACACTGGTTGCGAATGGTGTGAAAAGTTATAAACATGAGTTTCGGGTATTGTCTCAATACTTGACAGAAATCGAATTTGCCTACCAAGACAAAGAGATGTTTGCCCTATCCAAAGCCAAACTCATCGAAGGATTTGATGGACTCAAGAAGGACTATATGTGGCTTTCAAAACAAGCCATCATCTTAGAGATTGTAGACCATTTAATCACCGATGACATTGACCATGATAAGGTTTATCCACTCATGATTGAGTTATTAAAACACCCCTATGGGTACTTGATTTTCGCATTAAAACTCTTGTTTGGGTTCGGTTATCGACTCAATTTCGTCGGTGATGAGCCAACCGGGTTTTCCATTAAAAATGCCGCTGTAACGACCAAAAAAGACGGTGAATACGCCGATATCGATTTGGAGACTACCACCTTGATGGCATCTTTATATTTTTACAAAACAGGCGATGATATCACATTAGCGCCACCACAAATCAAACACATTGAACATTTCATCAAAACCTTTTATCGATACCATATGGAATACGATATCAAAGGGTTAAAAGAATAGAGAGGGTCCTTATGATCAGTTTAGAGAAGTTAGTCACTTATGCAAAAGCTACCGGTTTTATTTTCCAAGGTTCAGAACTCTATGGTGGGTTAGCGAATACTTGGGATTACGGCCCATTAGGCAGTTTATTAAAAAACAACATTAAAAAGGCATGGCTTAAAAAATTCCATGATGAGAATCGCTACAACGTCTTGTTAGATTCATCGATTTTGATGAATTCACAAGTATGGGTAGCCAGTGGCCACGTCGGTGGATTCTCCGACCCACTCACCGAATGTAAGAGCTGTAATACACGTCACAGAGCCGACAAGCTCATTGAAGATCACAGCAAAAATACAGTGAATCCAAGCGCTTGGTCACACGAACAGCTGCACAGCTATATGATGAGCGAAAAAGTCGCTTGTCCAAACTGTGGTAAAGTCAACTGGACAGAAATCAAATCGTTCAACCTGATGTTTAAAACCACCCAAGGGGTCACTGAAAGTGCGGGTAATACCGTCTATTTACGACCAGAAACAGCCCAAGGTATATTCATCAACTTCAAGAATATCCAAAGAACCACCCGTCGTAAAGTCCCATTTGGCGTATGCCAAGTCGGTAAATCCTTTAGAAATGAAATCACCCCAGGTAACTTCATTTTTAGAACCCGTGAATTCGAACAAATGGAATTGGAATTCTTCTGCAAACCAGGCACTGAAATCGAATGGTTCAATTACTGGCGTAGTTACGCGATCGAGTTTTTACAAACCTTAGGTTTAAAGCGTGAAAACTTAGAGTTACATGACCATGAGCAAGAAGAATTGTCCCATTACTCAAACGCAACCACCGACGTTTTATATCGCTTCCCATGGGGATTTGATGAACTTTGGGGGATTGCATCAAGAACAGACTTTGACCTCAATGCGCACCAAACACAATCCAAAGAAAACTTAGAATACTTAGACCCAGATACCAATGAAAAGTATTTACCATACGTCATTGAACCATCCCTTGGGGTAGAACGTCTATTGATGGCCATCTTAATCGAAAGTTATGAAGAAGAAGTGCTTTCCGATGGACAAATTAGAGAAGTTTTACACATCCATCCAGCGTTGGCCCCTTATCAAGTAGCGATATTGCCACTGATTAAAAAGAAACATGACCAATATGCCTTAGATTTATTGGATACGGTATCGAAATTTACCCAAGCGATTTATGATGAAACACAAAACATTGGTAAACGTTATCGTCGTCAAGACCAAATCGGTACCCCATTCTGTGTAACGATTGATGATGAAACATTGGAAAACCATACCGTTACCATCCGAGAACGTGATTCTATGGCTCAAACCAGAATACCATTATCCGAACTCAAAGCATTCATTTTAGATAAAACGACTTTATAATACGACAAAGGAGGTCTTTTTATGCCGATAGACCGTCATATAATCGATGAAATCAATGAAAAGACCGACATCGTAGCGTTAGTTAGTCCATATGTGAACCTGGTTAAAAAAGGTAAAAACTATATGGGACAATGTCCATTTCACGACGATAAAAGTCCATCTTTCTCGGTTTCACCAGAAAAACATTTAGCGAAGTGTATGGCTTGTGGTGAAGGGGGTTCACCCATCACCTTTTATCAAAAAATCAAAAATGTCTCTTTTCCTGAGGCAGTTAAAGCTTTAGCAACCCCACTCGGTATCAAAGTCGATGTGGAAATTGTTGAAAACCCGACCCTCAAAGAACATGAACTCATGCAAGAAGCAGCCAACTTCTACATGTATTATCTGAATAATTCTGCTTATGGAAAAACCGCACTGAGTTATTTGGAAAAACGTGGTTTAACAAGTGATGATCTGAAGCATTTTTCGATTGGGTTAGCCCCAAAAGAAAAAGATGCCTTGTTTCAAATCCTTAAAAATAAGGGGTTTGACCCTACCATGATGATGGATTTAGGCTTGGTCAAGCAACGTGAAGATGGTTCGTATTATGATTTAATGATTAAACGCATCACCTTCCCGATCCATGACACCCACGGGCGTGTCGTTGGATTCTCTGGCCGTGCTTTAGAAGATGACCCTGTAAAATACTTAAATACCCCTGAGACTAAGATTTTTAAAAAAGGGGAAGTCTTGTATCATTTGTTTCAAGCATCTAAAGACATTCGTATGCAAAAAAGAGTCATTTTATATGAAGGGTTCTTCGATGTCATCGCCTCCTATAAAAGTGGTTTAGGCAACGCTGTCGCAACCATGGGGACTGCCTTAACGAAGAAGCATGCAGAACTGCTTAAGCAAGTCACTTCAGACGTGATTATCGCTTATGATGGCGATAAAGCGGGTCAATCCGCTACCATGAAAGCCATTCCTATTTTAGAAGAAGTTCGCTTACGATGCGATATCGTGAGTCTTAAAGATGGTTTAGATCCTGATGACTTTTTAAAGAAGTATGGCGTCCCTGCATATCAAGCCGCGTTTAAAGAGACCATAGACCCATTGGTATTCAGTTATGACTACCACAAAAAGGGATTGGATTTGAATAACTCCAATGACATTCAAGAATTTAAGTCTCGCATTAAAAAAATGCTTAAATTTAAAGATCAAAGTATTAGAGAGATTTATTATCGAAAACTGGCTAAAGACATCGGGTCTAGTTATGATTCGGTGATGCCAAAGGATACCCAGTTTGGTACACCTGATCAAAAACCGGTGTTACCAAAACCAAAACCAGTGACCAATAAGTCTTTAAAGAAATACTATGGTGCGGAAATCCAGCTTTTCATCGCGATGACCCAAGATTACGATCAAGCACTTCGCATTGAACAAGCGCTTGGTACTCAATTTGTCGCCGATATGGATCTGTTTAAATTACGAGGTAGCCTGATGTTGGGTTATTATCCAAACCATGCAGTATTCGATATAGACACCTTTAAAGATATATTAAATCCAGATTTATTGAAAGCTTTCGAAACAAAAGTACTCAGTTCATTGACTTGGAAAATCGCGCCGATTTATAAAGAAGAAGCGGTGACTGAACTCTTAAGTGTGATGCAAACCATCACCATTGAAAAAGGGATGATACAGTTGCGAGAAAACATTTTAAATGAACCAGAGGCATTTACCAAAGCGAACTATGCAGAACAGTTTAAACAGCTTAAAAACTCCAAACTAAAAGGCAAGGTGAACTCATGAACCCAAACTACGAATGGATTGAAAACTTGTTAAACACCTACAAAGAAACCAAAAAAGTGCCACTCAATGATGTCTTAGAAATGACTGAACTTGAGGACCACGAATTTGATGAAATCAAGCGTGCCTTGGATCAAGCTGGTTATGAAATTACCTATGAAGAGGAAAATATCCCTCTGATTGATACCTCCGTAGATAAACCAACGGATAATTATCATCGCTATCTCAAAGAGATGGGCGAAATCAAACTATTAACACCTGATGAAGAAAAGGACATCACCAAAAAAGTGTTTATGGGTCATGAAGCCATGGCACTAGGTGTCCAATCTGACCCAGTGGCTGAACAGGCACGCCAACAAACAATTGGCATCGCTGTTGAAGCCAAAAATAGACTCATTCTATCGAACCTTCGCTTGGTCGTGTCGATTGCGAAGAAGTCCGATGGGAAAATGGAAATGTTAGACCTCATTCAAGAGGGCACCATGGGCTTGATGAAAGCCGCAGACAAATTTGATTATCGCATGGGCAATCGATTCTCTACTTACGCAACGTGGTGGATCAAACAATCGATTTCACGTGCGATTGCCAAACAATCGAAAACCATTCGCATTCCTGTGCATCTGGTAGAAAATTTAAATCGAATGGTCAGGATTAAAAATGAACTCAGATCGAAACTCAATCGAAACCCTTCGGATGAAGAAGTTGCAGAAGCATTAGGTATCACCCTTGAAAAACTGTCCAGTTACGAACAGCTATCTCAAGAAGTGGTATCATTAGATAAATCCGTCGGTACTGAGGAGGATGCAACATTGGCTGATTTTATCGCTTCCAATGTCTTGAATCCTGAAGAGTCCTACATGGCAATGAAAGAAAAAGAGCACATTTCATCGCTATTGAAACAACTAGGACCAAGAGATGAACAAGTCATGCGTTACCGTTTTGGTCTTCATGATGGGAAGTATTACACCCTTGAAGAAATAGGTTACCTCATGGGACTCACCCGCGAACGCATTAGACAAATCATTTCAAAAAGTTTGGCAACCCTTCGTCAAACCCACAAATTGCTCAAATAATAAGGAGTTACACATGAACTTAGAAAAAGTCATTGCCGATTTAATCAAACTCGGTAAAAAGAATAACAACGAAGTTAATTACAGCGATGTCATCAAACACGCCCCATTTGGGTCGCCAGATTATTTGGCAATCGAAGCGGCGTTGCTTGATGAAGACATCGATATCATGAATCTTGAAGTCGAAGAAGACATCATTGATGAGATTGAAACCCCTGCCCCAGTGGTTGTGGATGAACTCGATGAAGAGGAAGAAGAGTTGGATGAAGACATTGACTTCGATCAATTGTCTTTATCTTCACTTGAAATTGAAGACATCAAAGAAGAAGAACTGCTCAACATCGAGTCTTTACCATCATCGATTAAGGTCGATGACCCAGTGCGCATGTACTTAAAAGAAATCGGTCGTATTCCGCTGTTAACCAGCGATGAAGAAGTCGATTTGGCTGTCCGTGTCAATAATGGTCGTTTTGCACAAGAACAGTTGGATGACATGAAAAATGATCAAGTCGATATCCCTGAAGAAGAAAGACTCCAACTTGAAAACATGGTAGAAGACGCGATTTATGCGAAAAATAGATTGGTTGAAGCCAATTATCGTTTGGTCGTTTCGATTGCGAAACGTTATGTGGGTCGTGGGATGTTATTCCTCGATTTGATTCAAGAAGGTAACATGGGCTTAATGCGTGCGGTGGATAAGTTTGATCATGAAAAAGGTTTTAAATTCTCTACCTACGCCACTTGGTGGATTCGCCAAGCCATCACTAGAGCGGTTGCTGACCAAGCCAGAACCATCCGTATTCCAGTCCATATGGTTGAAACCATCAATAAATTGGTTCGTATTCAACGTCAATTGGTTCAAGAACTTTCCCGTGAACCTTCCCCTGAAGAAATTGGTGAACGTATGGGCATCACCGCTGAACGCGTTCAAGCGATTCAAAAGATTGCCCAAGAACCGATTTCGTTAGAAGCACCCGTAGGTGAAGAAGAGGACTCTTCATTGGGCGATTTTATCTCTGATCCAACCGCGCTTAATCCATATGAATATACCGTTCAAGAAATGGTTAAACGTACATTAGATGAAGTATTAGAAACCCTCACAGACCGTGAAGAAAAGGTACTTAGACTTCGTTATGGTCTTTTAGATGGTAAAACACACACACTAGAAGAAGTGGGTAAAGAATTTGGTGTCACCAGAGAACGTATCCGTCAAATTGAGTCCAAAGCTTTACGCAAACTCAGACAACCAAGTCGTCAAAAGAAACTCAAAGATTTCAACTTAACGAGAAAATAATGAATCGTATCGAAACACTCAGCCAATTAACTCAAGGCATAAACACCCTGCTAGATATTGGTACTGACCACGGTTATGTGATTATCGACGCTTTAAGACATGGGTACATTCAAAACGCTATTGCATGTGATATCAATAAAATGCCTCTAGACAATGCCAAACAAAACATCGAAGCTGCCAATCTGACAGATCGTGTGACATTTAAATTAAGCAATGGGTTTCAACACATTGATGGATCATATGATGGTGTATTGATTGCGGGTATGGGCATGCATCTGGTCAAAGATATCTTGTCTCAAAAACATGTCGCAGCCCAAAAATATATCCTCCAATCGAACAACCATGTCGATTTGTTACGGGACTATTTATCAAAGCATGATTTCAAAATAATGGATGAAGTCGCGGTTCACGATAAATTTCATTACGTGATTTTAGTATGTGAAAAAGGTAAAATGAACCTAAATGCGAAGGATATGTTCGTTGGACCAATCTTAAAAAACAAGAAAGAAGCGTTACCGTATTATCAACACCAAATGGCTGTATGGGTGAGAAATCATGCGAAAGCCAAAGGTGAAAAACAAGCCAAAATGGCTGTTGAAATCGCGTATTTAAGCGATATACTAGAATTTTTGAAACAATTATAAAGCATGCGCCCGAAAGTAATCTATTCGGGTGCTTTTTTATTGAAATCGTGTGATTTTTTAAAATATCATTACTTCTGATTACTTTTTCTTTACATTTTAGTAAAAAAAACGCTATAATGATATTGTATTAGTAAGGGGGGAATTACTATGAACGAAAAACTAGTTTTTGCACAAGACTTTGAAAGAGCGTTGCAAGGCCTAAGAAAGAGTGGAATTTACCGTCACAAAAAGTACGCTTTGAGTGATGCAGATATCACACTACTATTCTCAGTCGCATTTGGTGATCCAACGGGGATTAAACCATCCGCTATCGCAAAACGCTTGAAAGTCACATTACCAGCGATCACTCACAAGATGAACAAGCTTGTGGAAGATGGCTACTTAGCACGTAGAGATTCAAAATCGGATCACCGCGTCACTTATGTGCTTTTAACCGAAAAAGGACAAGCTTTTGTTGAAAGCGTCCAAGACGTTTACTACGCACGTATTCAAAAGTTGATGAAGCATCTTGGCGAACAAGATACGAAGACTTTATTCCGCATTTTGAATAAAATCAGTGTTGTAGGAAAAATTTAACGGTTTTAAATTCAAAAGGGATGGCGACATCCCTTTTCTATTTATAGAAGAAAATACTTTTTGATGAAAGTTTTGTCTTTACAACCGCTTTATTTTGCGTTATAATAACCATGCTGTCAAATTTGGTGCAGTAGCTCAGTTGGATAGAGCAACGGCCTTCTAAGCCGTCGGTCGGGAGTTCGAATCTCTCCTGCATCGCCATTTAAGACCTTTACAAGTCATTGACTTGCTAGAAATTGCCCATCAATGATGGGCTTTATTTTCTTTTAAGGTATAATAAGAAGAAAAGCAGTGGGTCCGGTAGCTCAATGGATAGAGCAGTACCGTCCTAAGGTAACGGTTGAAGGTTCGAGTCCTTTCCGGATCGCCACTTTAAAATAGGGGAATAAATATGAAGAAACTCAGTATTCTAATGGTTTTATCCACCTTGGTTCTCATGCTAGTAGCTTGTGTACCAAAACAGATTACAGTCACATTTGATCCACAAAATGGTTCAGCAATCACAACCATTAATCTTGACCCAGGTATGCGCGTATCTGTACCAGAAACACCCACTTTAGAAAACCATGTCTTCGTTGGTTGGTTTATTGGTGAAACCCAATTTGATTTCAATACCAAACTCGAAGATAATGTGACCATCGTTGCGAAATGGACCAAAGTCATGAGAAACGTCTCGTTCATTACGTATGGGTCTGCAGTCCCAGCACAACAAGTCCCTCACGGTGAATCTGCGAGCACACCGACAACACCAACAAGAACGCATTATACGTTCTCACACTGGGAATACAACGATGCAGTTTATGATTTTTCGACACCAGTCACCCAAAATATGGTGATTTACGCCGTTTGGAATCCAATTGTTTATGTGGTCTCATTTGAAACCAATAACGGCACAGTTATACCAAATCAAAATGTAAACTCTGGTGGGATGCCAATCAAACCTAACAACCCTGAAAAAGAAAATCATACCTTTGATGGCTGGTATATTGGTGAAACCAAATATGAATTTGATACCCCAATCACCGGTAACACCGTGATTTACGCCCGTTGGACTGAAGTTCAATACACAGGCTATTATTTGGGTATGGACGGGTTAACTGGTCCGAATTTGATCATTTTCTTGAACAATTTATTGGAACAAATGACAGGCCGTCAATATTCATTTGGGAATACAGCTTTACAAGTGACTGATCGTGATCCGAATAATAGTAGCCGTTTAATCGAATTCTATACAGGTCAATCCTACGTTGCTGCGTGGGACGGTGGTTCGACTTGGAATAAAGAACACGTATGGCCACAATCCTTGTTAGGTGAAGCAGCATCGAATACAGTGGTAAATATCGCTTCTGATTTACATAACTTAAAACCATCGAATCCGACCATCAATAGTGAAAGAAGCAACAAGTGGTATGGTCCGGTGACCAATGCGGAATCTTACCTTCCAGCACGTGCTGAAATTCGTGGTGACATTGCGAGAATGTTGTTCTATATGGATATCCGTTGGGACCAACTCGTTCTAGTCAATTTAACTGGTCTACAAAAACCATCGATTTATCAAATGGGCGACTTACAAACTTTATTATTATGGCACATTCAAGACCCAGTCGATGATTTTGAACGTAACCGTAACGATGTCATCTATGGCTATCAAGGCAATCGTAACCCATTTATTGATTACCCTGAATTGGTCAGCAAAATCTATAATTAAATTCAATCATAGACAAGTGAACTATCGAAAATAGTTCACTTTTTGTCTTTTAAAATAAACATCATGAGCGTATAATTGGACATAAAGGAGTGATTCATAATGAAAGCAGTATCCCTAAAAACCATTGAAAACATGCATGAGTCCTATCAACAAAACACGCATCAAAAGGCCATTCGACGCGCCTTAGCAAAGAACCCTATGGACTCAATCGCGTATGTTACAGAAGCCGAACAAAACACCCAATTTAGATTTTCAATCGATATTGAAACCCTACCTGTAACCAATCAAAAAGCATCTGGTCGATGCTGGTTATTCGCAGGTTTAAATATTGTGCGTGAATTGGTTGCGAAAAAATATCAACTCAAAGACTTTGAACTTTCACAAAACTATCAAGCCTTTTGGGATAAATTTGAAAAGATCAATTATTTCTTGGAAGCGATGGATGATTTTTTAACGTGCGATGGCGATGATCGCACCTTAAAACACTTATTACAAATGGGCATTCAAGATGGGGGACAATGGGACATGTTTGTCTCTCTAGTCGATAAATATGGGATTGTTCCAAAGGACCAAATGCCTGAAACCTATGCCTCTTCCAACACAGCTGCGATGAACAAACTCATCAACATCAAATTGCGCAAATACGCTGCAGAAGCGAGAATTTTAGCATCATCCCATCTATTAAAAGAAAAAGATGCCTTGAAAGCATCTGTACTTGAAGAACTCTATGGCTTTTTATGCACCAATTTTGGTGTGCCACCAACCAAGATTGATTTTGAATATGTAAATAAGCAAAATGAGTACAATAAATCCAGTTTTGATTCTCCAAAATCATTTTTTGATCATTTGGGTTTATCATTACACGATTATGTCTCTATCATCGATTCACCTACCCAAGACAAACCTTACATGAGAAGCTATACCATCGCTTATTTAGGCAATGTGATTGGTGGTAAACCGATTGTGCACTTAAACTTACCGATGTCACGCTTAAAAGAACTTGTCATTGGACAACTAAAAGATAAAGAAATCGTTTGGTTTGGTGCCGATGTGGCTAGAGATGGCGACCGTGAAAAAGGGATTTGGGATGACCAAGCCTATGATTACGAAACTGCATTTCAAATGCATTTTTCGATGACCAAAGAACAAAAATTAGACTACCTTCAAGGTGCCATGAACCACGCGATGGTCATCACGGGTGTGAACTTAGAGAATGGTCAACCCAATAAATGGAAGATTGAAAACTCCTGGGGTGCCGACCGTGGTCAAAAAGGATACTATTTGATGAGTGGTACATGGTTTGATCAAAACACATATCAAGCGGTTGTACACAAAAAATATTTAACTGAAGTCGAGTTAAATGCATATCAATCGAAACCCATTGTATTAAAACCATGGGACCCGATGGGTTCTCTAGCATAATAAAAGGACAAAACTGTCCTTTTTTTAATGGATTTTAGCGACTTGGTCGAAATCTAAACGAACTGAACGATGACCTGTGTCATCGGCAACACCAATTGATATCGCCATCACGGCTTCATGGTTTTCTAAGCCAAAAGCTTGTGGCGCATTGGCTTTATCGAATCCCCCAATTGGACAAGTATCATATCCAAAATGTCTGGCTGATAACATCAAATTCATCGCGATTAAACCAGCATCAATGTAAGCTACTTTCAATACATCGAGCGAATTTGGGTTCTGACTCTTGAAATTATTGAGTTGTTTTTCTCTAACTTCCGGACTCATGGTACCAATCGATACAGCTTTATCATAAATGGCTTCGGCGCGGCTTGCATAGCGTGTATCCACGAGGATGATGATCATCGCTGACGCGGTTTCGTATTGACTGCGATTCCATTTGAATAAATCAGAGTATTTTGCTTTCGCTTCAGCAGATTGGATGATTCGAAAAGTCCATGGTTGAAGGTTGTTGGCAGAAGGGGCTCGTAAGGCCATCTCGAAGATTGCCCTCAGGGTTGTTTCATCTATCTCAACGGGCTTATATTTACGGATTGAACGACGATTTAAAATAATGTCGTCAAATTGATTGTTTTTTGTCATGTCTATATCATTCCTTTCACAGATTCATTGTATCATATCGAAATGTTTCGATTTCGAATAATGCTTAAAAATGTACAAAACTAGGTAAATCTATACGCCATAGATGGCTTTCAGTATGATATACTTTTATTAGGTGATTATATGACAACATTTATTTTTATTAGACATGGAGAACCGCGCTATGATGAAGTTATCGCACGCGGTTACAAAAACCAAGGCTACGATTTAGGTAAACTAACGGATCGTGGTGTTTCACAGGCTGAAGCGGTAGCGAAAGAAGAGATACTGAAAGACGCTGATTTGATTGTAGCGTCCCCATACACCAGAGCCCTTCAAACCGCGGCCATCATTTCACGCATTACCCAAATCCCATTAACGGTTGAAAATGATTTGCACGAATGGATGCCGGATACAACCTTTGGTGATCGTAAAGATTTGGACCAAGCTTATCCTGAGTTCATGGCTCAAAAAGGCATTAGAACGGCTGAAACTGTATTCCCATGGGAATCCTATGAAGTATTATCCAAGCGTACACACAACGCGATTAAACCTTATTTGAAATACAAAAAAGTCATTGTCGTTTGTCATGGAATTGTGATGGGGACATTTACCGATATTGAAGATATGATTCCACACTGTGGTATCCGCGTTAAGACCTACGATGAGTCATTTTTCAGATAAGCTCATCGCGTGGTACGTGGTGAATCCACGTGATTTACCTTGGCGACAAACAGAAAACCCTTATTACATATGGGTGTCTGAAATCATGTTACAACAAACCCAAGCTGTTACCGTCATCCCTTATTACTTAAGGTTCATTCAAACCTTACCAACCATACAAGATTTAGCAGTCTGTGAAGAAGATAAACTCCTCAAGTTATGGGAAGGTTTAGGCTATTATTCTAGGGTTAGAAACATGCAAAAAACAGCCATTGAAATCATGCATAAATACGATGGTGTTTTTCCCAATACTTATGATCTATTGATTCAACTTAAAGGCATCGGCGCATACACAGCAGGCGCAATCCTATCGATCGCATTCCATCAGAAAATCAGTGCTGTCGATGGCAATGTGATGCGCGTCATTTCAAGGTATTTTGGCATTCAAGATGACATCACTTTGGATACAACAAAAAAACAAATAAACCAGTTAAACACAACCTTATTAAGTGATGAGCAACCCCATTTATACACCCAAGCCATCATTGAATTAGGCGCAACTGTTTGTACCAAACACCAACCTAAGTGCGATGTTTGTCCAGTACGATTGGACTGTATTTCAAGACAACAAAACCTTCAAAGTATCATTCCTATAAAAACAAAAGCTAAAGCCAAAAAAGAGCGTCGTTTTATCACGTTTATTTTAGAAGATGAACAAGGCAGGTTTGTGGTCGAAAAAGTCACGGATAATCTATTAAAAGGACTCTATTTATTGCCACAAGTGGAAGCCGATAGCTTGCAATACGCCATTGAAACCCTTGAATCTAGTGGATATCGTATCCAATATACCGAGCCTTTAGGTATCTACAAACATGTGTTCACGCATTTAATTTGGTACATGGATGTGTATTATGGACGCATCGATTCAAGTATAAATCATGAAACTGTCTCGTCATTTGATGAAGTACCGATGGCGACGGCACATAAACAAATCACAACAAAGGAGAAAAAGAATGTCAAGTATTAGAATGCAAGGTTCAGGGTCAATCGACCAAATCAGTGGGGCAATCTACACTGAAATCGTCCAAGGTTCGATCACAGGTGAATGCCGTTTAGACGTTAAACACCGTTTTGATAATGGTCAGACACGTTTAATGGTATTCGAAAAGTTTTATTATCGTGCTGGTAATCGTGCCAGTTTAACTGTTTTGATTACAGAAAAGGACGATCAAATCTTTGTTGACGCCATCAGTACAGGTGGCTCAACTGGTGCTCTGATTCGTTTTAACTGGGGTGCGGAAAATAGTTTTGTCGGTTTGGTTGAAAAAACGCTCAGAAATCTGGGTTTTAGATAATTAAAAGGCGCAAATTTGCGCCTTTATTCTTCAAATAGTGATTTAAATCCTGTGTGTTTATTAAGGATTTTATACACAGGTAATCCAACCACATAAGTCACACCAAACTCACCAATTGCCACATACAACATCGTTAATAAAAGTGGTAATCCCCAAACGATATGTAGGATGTAACCAACGATGATGCCGTTAAATAGGGTTGGCATAAGCAATGCGATATATTTGTTTTTGATCCATACCATGGAGACGACACTGAGGCAGGTTGCGAGAACGCCTAAGGTTAAATCGAACGGTAATTGAGGACCAGGACTATAGAGGTTGGCAACGAATGTGCCGACTGTTAAGCCTAATACAGCTTTCTTGTCAAAAAAGACAACGATCAATAATAGTTCAGCGACACGAAATTGAATTTCACCGAAGCTGATGGGTAGAAATAGAAGCACCAAAACCACATATAGTGCCGCAATCAAAGATTGGCGAATCCAATCTTTTAGGGTAAAATGAAACATATTTAGTTATTCTCCTTGTTTTGTTTTCGCAGGTAACTAGTACTGCGGGCAGAAGCCAATAACAAATATAACACTTCTGTGGTATAATTTCAATGGAAAGAGGAATATATATGGCAATTAGATTTGAACTATTACATACATGTAAACAATCTGGTGCAAGATATGGCTTGTTGCATACACCCCATGGGACGTTTGAAACGCCCATTTTTATGCCTGTAGGCACGCTTGCTACCGTTAAAACCCTAACCCCTGAAGAGATTAAAGAGGTCTCTGATGGGTTGATTTTAGGGAATACGTATCACCTATGGCTTCAACCGGGCGAAGACATCGTCAAAGCCCATGGTGGCATCCGTGGCTTTATGCACTGGGATGGCGCTTTGTTAACCGATAGTGGTGGCTTTCAAGTGTTTTCCCTCACGGATATGAGAAAGATCAAAGAAGAAGGCGTGTACTTTAAACATCACAAGAGTGGTGAATCGCTATTCTTATCCCCTGAAAAAGCCATTGAAATCCAAGAAAAATTAGGTGCAGACATCATCATGAGTTTTGATGAATGCCCACCGCATGACGCTTCTTACGAATACACAAGGGATTCATTGGCACGCACCCTCAGATGGGCTGAACGCGGTAAAAAAGCGCTCACCACAGACCAAGCTTTGTTTGGTATTGTCCAAGGTGGGTTGTATGATGATCTACGTCTTGAAAGCGCGAAAAAATTGATTGAAATGGATTTTCCTGGCTACTCCATCGGTGGATTATCTGTGGGTGAATCCAAGTCTGAAATGTATCGGATTTTGGATTTATTAAATCCAGTTATGCCTAAAGACAAACCCCGCTATTTGATGGGTGTGGGTTCGCCAGATGACCTCGTTGAAGGGGTTATTCGCGGGGTAGATATGTTTGACTGTGTACTACCGACGAGAAATGCCAGACATGGCACAGCATTCACAACCACAGGCAAAATCCAAATTCGCAACAAGCAATTTGAATGGGATATGACCTCGTTAGATCCTAATTTACAGACCCCATTTTCAAAGTATTCTAAAAGTTACATTCGCCACTTATTCAAGGCAGAAGAAATCTTGGGGATGCGTATCATGACGTATCAGAACCTAGCGTTTTTAAAACAGTTGATGAAAGAAATTCGTCAAGCGATTTTAGAAGACCGCTTACTCGATTTTAAAAAAGAATTTTTTACGCGATATGGCTATTTAAAATGAGTTGTGCTAAAATCGCTTATATATCTTTTAATTATAAGCCAATTAGTGTAAAATTAAGATAAGTTGTTTACAACAATTTTTTAGGAGGGATAGTATGGTATTTGGCGAAAACGACAACTTCAACCAAAAGCCGGTCATCAAGGTCATTGGTGTTGGAGGCGGTGGCGGTAACGCCGTCAATCGCATGATTGAAAACGATGTAAAAGGTGTAGAATTCGTAGCTGTTAATACCGATGCCCAAGTATTAAGAGTGTCTCGTGCAGAGAAACGACTACAAATTGGAAAACATTTAACACGCGGGTTAGGTGCCGGTGCGAAACCAGAAGTTGGTAAGCGTGCTGCACTGGAATCTGAAGATGAAATAAGAGCCGTATTAAGCGATGCTGATATGGTGTTTATCACTGCCGGTATGGGTGGTGGCACTGGCACAGGTGCCGCACCAATCATTGCGAGACTCGCGAAAGAAATGGGATGCTTAACGATTGGGATTGTTACCAAACCTTTCGCATTCGAAGGTCCTGCAAGAACCCAAGCAGCGATTGCTGGTTTAGAAGAACTCAAACAATTCGTGGATACGCTCATCGTCATTCCGAATGAACGACTCCTTTCCATCATTGAACCAAACACCCAAATGTTGGATGCGTTTAGAGAAGCAGACAACGTATTAAGACAAGGGGTTCAGGGGATTGCAGAAATCATCGCTGTACCTGGCTTAATCAACGTTGACTTCGCCGATGTACGCACTGTGATGGAAAATAAAGGGACAGCCCTCATGGGTATTGGGATTGCTGCTGGTGAAAACAGAGCTATTGAAGCTGCACGTAAAGCGATTCATTCGAAATTGCTCGAAGTATCGATCGATGGTGCTACCGATGCAATCGTCAATATTACTACGGGTACCAACGTCACTTTATTTGAAATATCGCAGGCTTTAGATGAAATCAGAAACGCGACAGATTTCGAACTCAATGTCATTTATGGTACAGCACTCAACGAAGACTTGAAAGATGAAATGATCGTCACCGTCATTGCGACTGGTTATGAACTCAAAGCGAAAGAATCCACCATTGATGATTTTGCGACTCAAATCTTTAAAAAGACCACCAATGATCAAGTAAAATTGACCCCATCCGGATTTGAAAAACAATCACAGATGGTAGAAGCACCAAAAGAAGAAAAGAAAACCAATAAATTGCCATCATGGCTACAGAGTAAAAAATAACGAAAAAGGGGCCATGGCGCCTTTTTTGATGAAGGAGTATTATTATGTTAAGAGCAGGCATCGTCGGATTACCAAACGTTGGTAAGTCCACATTATTTAACGCAATCACCAAGAGTGCTGCACTCGCAGCCAATTATCCGTTCGCAACCATTGACCCTAACGTCGGTGTTGTAACACTTAAGGATCAACGACTCGACGTGCTTGCGACCATGTACAAATCCGGTCGTATTGTACCAACCACAGTGGAGTTCATCGATATCGCTGGCTTGGTGAAAGGGGCTTCTAAAGGCGAAGGTCTTGGGAACCAATTTTTAAGCCACATTCGTGATGTGGATACCATCTGCCAAGTGGTGAGATTGTTTAAAGACGACAACATCATCCATGTTGAAGGTTCGGTCGATCCTTTAAGAGACATCGATATCATTCAATTAGAACTCAATATCGCTGACTACGATACCGTGATGAAGCGCATTCCAAAGATTGAAAAGAAAGCGAAAACCGCTGGCAATCCAGAAGAAAAAGAAGAGTTCGAAGTGTTGAGTAAAATCAAACAAAGTCTTGAAGACAACGTACCAATTCGCTTGATGGATTTGAGTGATAACGAAAAAGCCATCATCAAGAGCTATAATTTCTTATCCGCTAAGGCCATGATTTATATCGCTAACGTATCGGAATCTGAAATCAGAACCATTGAATCCAACCCAGTCTATCAACGTTTGGTTGAAAAAGGTCAACAAGAATCCGCCGATGTGGTGTATATTTCAGCCCAAATCGAATCTGAATTGGCACAACTCGATGATGAAGAAAAAGAAATGTTCATGGCTGAATTGGGTCTTCATGAAGCCGGTCTAGACCAATTAATTCGCACCACCTACCACCGTTTAGGACTTGAAACCTATTTTACAGCTGGACCGATGGAAGCGAGAGCTTGGACATTTAGAAAAGGCATGACTGCCCCACAATGCGCGGGCATCATTCATAGTGATTTTGAACGTGGTTTCATTCGAGCAGAAACCGTTGCTTACGACGATTTAATCAAACATGGGTCTTATCTAGCTGCCAAAGAGGCTGGACGTGTACGCCAAGAAGGTAAAGACTACTTGGTCAAAGACGGCGACGTCATGTTATTTAAATTCAATGTCTAAATTGACCCTAAATACAGAACAGATTTTATCTTCGGTATCTATGTATCCCGAAGTTCAAGTCATCTGTGCATCTAAATACGTCACTGCGCTCGAGATGAAAGAGATTTATCACGCTGGTATTCGTCATTTTGGCGAAAACCATGCGCAAGTACTATTAGAAAAGAAACAACAATTGTCAGATTTGGCTATTTGTTGGCACTTTATTGGTCACCTACAAACCAATAAAGTCAAAAAACTCATCCATGAAATCGATTATTTACATAGCTTGGATTCGATAAAGCTCGCAAAAGAAATACAAAAGTATCGAGAAACACCCCTAAATTGCTTCATCGAAGTCAATGTTGCGAAAGACATGAATAAAAATGGTGTCTTTATCGATGTATTGGATGATTTCTTAAAAGAACTCGAAAATTATGATAAAATAAAGATAGTCGGTTTCATGGCTATGGGTGTCGATGAAGATCTATCCGCGACCCAACACGTATTTGAAACACTACACGCATTAAAAACGCACTATGGTGTTCAATATTTGTCCATGGGCATGACCAATGACTATGAATTAGCCCTGTCGATGGGTACAAACTTCGTACGCATCGGTCGGAAATTCGTTTTGTGAGGTAAACTATGGCTATTTTTAGTAAATCCAAAAAATCCGAAAGTGTCTTGCCAAACTATCAAGGGGAAACCTTATCCACTGCGTTTGACCGTGTGATCTTTGAATCTTTATCCACCGATGAAGATGCTTACATCACCTCTTTAGCAACCGAGTTGATGGATGGTAACCCATTGGTACTCAATTTTGAAGAACTACAACCAGACCCTGCCAACAAAATTATGGCTTTCCTTTCTGGGGTTGTCTTCGCGATTGAAGGCGAAATCATCCAAATCAATAAGAAAGTATTTATGTTTGCCCGTCAACAAGAATTCAAAGACGGCACGTTGAAACAATTCATCGATGAATACAAAGACTGATTTTTTACGTCGTCTAAAAAACCAAAGAGATACGTTCCATCAAGACCTTTTATATCGTTTTTTAAACCCGCCAGAACGGGATTTAGTCAAATCGATATTTAAAGGTTTTCATATTTATGAGTCTAATCCAACGGCTGAATATGCACGTGTGATTGTCTCTGATGCAGTGTTAGAACCAAACTTTAAAACGACTTTACTTTGTAGTTCCTATCGGGATGAACAATTGACTCACAGAGATGTGCTAGGGGCTTTGATGCATCTAGGGATTGAACGAGATACCTTTGGTGATATTTATATCAGTGAAACCCATATTTACATTGAGGTCTTATCTGAACTCATACAAGTATTTAAAGATTTACATCAAATCAAACAGGATTTCATTTATTTTGAACCCATCGATGCTTTCCCGTCTGAATTTAAGGAAAGAAGCGAATCCATCACACTGTTTTTAGACAGCTTGCGCGTGGATGCGTTGGTTGCGAAAGCCTTTAATATCCAAAGAGAAGATGTCAAAGGTCTAATCGACCAAGAAAAAGTGAAAATCAACTATTTTCCAATACAAAAGTATACAATTTTAGTGAAACCTTATGATATAATATCAGTCAGAGGATTTGGAAGAATCATCTTAACTGACGACATTGGGACATCCAAAAGTCAGAAAATTAGAATCAAATGTGAATTGTTGCGATAACAATGGACACGGTATAGAAGTGGATGGTCAAAAGCGACTTAGGGATTGGTGCAAGCCTAAGCAAATCAATCTATATTATCACCAGCATAGCAACTGTAAACACGGCGTTAACGTGTAAGAGGGCTAGTAAGTTTTTTTTACTAGAACTAAGGTGGTACCGCGACAATGTCGTCCTTAGATATAATCTAGGGACGTTTTTTATTTTTTAGGAGGAATAACCATGGAATTAAAAGACACTTTATTATTACCACAAACCAGTTTTGAAATGCGCGGCAATTTAGGGGTAAGAGAAGTTGATTTCCAAGCAAAATGGGAAGCAATGGACTTATACAATCGCGTTTTAAAACAGAATGAAAACAACACCCCATTCGTATTACACGATGGGCCACCGTATGCCAATGGGGCCATCCACATTGGACATTCACTCAACAAAATCCTCAAAGACTTCGTGATCAGATATAAAACCATGAAGGGTTTTTATGCGCCTTATATCCCAGGTTGGGACACACACGGTCTGCCAATTGAACAAGCACTGACCAAAAAAGGTGTCAATCGTAAAGAGATGACTGTCTCCGACTTTAGAAAATTGTGTCATGACTATGCATTAGAACAAGTCAAGATGCAAAAGGTTCAATTTAAACGTTTGGGCATCTTGGGTGAATGGGATAACCCATACATCACATTGAACCCTGCATTTGAAGCCGATCAACTACGTGTGTTCGGTGTGATGGCAGAAAAAGGCCTCATCTATAAAGGGTTAAAACCTGTTTATTGGTCACCTAGTTCTGAATCTGCGCTCGCAGAAGCAGAAATCGAATATGAAGATGTTACCAGCCCATCGATTTATGTCGCATTTGATGTGGTTTCTGAACAAAGAAAAGATCAAAAACTCATCATTTGGACCACAACCCCTTGGACTTTACCAGCTAACTTAGCCATTTCTGCGAACCCAACCCTCACGTATGTGGTTGTTTTAGTGGAAGGACAACGTTATATTGTAGTGAAATCCTTGGTTGAAAAGGTTTCAGCGGTATTGAAATGGGAAAATTACACCATCGAAGAAACCTTCCCAGGTACAGACTTAGAATTCGTTCAATATGTTCACCCTCTCAATCAACGTGTTTGCCCAGTGATTTTAGGTGAACATGTCACCGATACCGATGGTACTGGTTTGGTTCATACTGCGCCAGGCCATGGTGAAGATGACTATAATGTGGGTAAAAAATACAATTTAGACATCCTCGTACCTGTCGATGATAAAGGTGTATTTACCCAAGAAGCAGGCGAATTTGCAGGGCTCTATTATGAAAAAGGGAACCCTGTCATCATTGAAAAACTACAACAATTGGGCAATTTATTACACGTTTCATATTTCAAACACAGCTATCCACATGACTGGCGTACCAAAAAGCCAATCATTTTTAGAGCAACCCCACAATGGTTCGCATCGATTGATTTATTAAAACAACCTTTACTCGATGAAATCAAACACACCAATTGGGTTCAAAAATGGGGTGAATTACGTATCCATAACATGATCAAAGACCGCAATGACTGGTGTATTTCACGTCAACGTGCATGGGGTGTACCAATCCCGGTATTTTACGCTGAAAACGGCGAAGCGATTCTCGATCAAGCGGTGATCAATCATGTCGCGAACATCGTTGAACAAGAAGGTACCAATGCTTGGTTAGACAAGGACGCGGTTGATTTGTTGCCTGAAGGCTATCAACACCCTGGTTCACCAAACGGCATTTTCAGAAAAGAAACCGACATCATGGATGTTTGGTTTGACTCAGGTTCATCCCATAAACTTTTACAAAGACGTGGTTTGTCATACCCAGCTGATTTATATTTAGAAGGGTCTGACCAGTACCGTGGTTGGTTTAACTCCTCCCTCATCACCGGGGTCGCATTATACGGAAAAGCGCCATATAAAGCGGTTGTTTCGCACGGTTTCGTACTCGATAAAGATGGTCGTGCGATGAGTAAGTCTTTAGGTAACACGACGGATCCATTGAAAATCACCTCTGAAATGGGTGCTGATATCTTGAGATTATGGGTATCCTCAGTGGAATATTCTTCAGACGTGCGCATTGGCGATCAATTGATGAAACAAGTATCCGAATCCTATCGTAAGATTCGAAATACATTTAAGTTCTTGTTATCCAATCTATTTGACTTTAACCCAGCAACTGACCGAGTGCCTTATGCACAATTGGGTTCACTCGACAAAGTCATGTTGCATAAATTAGAAGATTTAAAACAAAGCGTTTATGATGCTTTTGATGGGTATAAATTCGATGTGGTATACCGCCAAGTTAACAATTATATGATCAATGATTTATCCGCATTCTATTTGGATTACACCAAAGACATTTTATACGTAGAAGCACAAAAAGGCTTGTTACGTCGTAGCGTTCAAACGGTTTTATACGAACAATTGATGTCATTATTAAAACTATTGAACCCAATTTTACCTCACACCACCTCCGAAGCGTATTGGGCACTCCCATTCGAACATCTCGATGATGTGTATCTAGAAAGTATGCCAGACGTGGTGAGCTATCCGGATCGTCACTTAGACAACGCATTCGAAGATTTCATGGTGGTTAGAGATGAACTGCTCAAACAACTCGAAGATATGCGCAAAAACAAAGTGATTGGAAAATCATTGGAAGCCAAGGCTGTGGTGTCATTGCCGAAAGCCATGAAAGCATCGCTTGAGATGCTACACGTATCACTTACTCAAGTCTGGATGGTATCTGAAGTGACGCTCGTCGAATCCGATGTCCTCAGTGTTGTTACTGAGGTTGCAGAAGGTCACAAATGTGAACGTTGCTGGAACATTGTACCTAAAGTCAATGAATCCCACGTTTGTCCACGTTGTGAAGCGGTTTTAAAAGGTGAATAAGATGAATATACTGATCGTAAATGATGATGGTATATTGGAACCTGGGATTGAAGTCTTGGCGAAAACACTCGCACCACTAGGGGACATATATGTGGTTGCTCCAGAAACCCATCAAAGCGGCCAAGGCCATGGGATTACCATCAATGAACCCTTAATTGTTAAAGATTATGGTAACTTATATGGTGCTAAAAAAGCCCTATCTGTTTTAGGCAAACCCGCCGATTGTACGAGAATTGCAGTCGGTGTTTTGGGTGTGACCTTTGATTTGTGTGTGAGTGGCGTCAATAGTGGTTTAAATGTCGGATCAGATGTGCTTTATTCAGGTACGGTTGCGGCTGCGACAGAAGCACTCATTTTGGGGATTCCTGCAATCGCCGTTTCTGGTCCAAAGAAAAGCTTGCATATGGCTGAAAAATCGATTTATAAATTGGTGAAGTATTTGTTAGAGAACAACGCTTTAGGCAAAGAATATATTTTAAATATCAACTATCCGAGTTCGAAGTATGACATGTTTATTGGCGTGAAATGGACCACCCAAGGCAGACACCACCACGCGGCGAAATTCAATCGTGTGGGTGATAATGCTTATGAAACCGTGTACGAACTACTGGATACCACTGAAGATGAAAATAGCGATGTTACCGCGTTTAGAACAGGCTATGTTTCCATCACACCCCTATTCGAAAATAGAACCCACAACGATTTACTTCAAATCTTAGAAAACCAAAAGCAATTGAATGTCACCTCAATTTATGATAATATAATTGAGTAAGGATGTGTTTATATGAACGTGTTTGTGCTTCATTTTTTTAAGGAAAAAAGTCGAGCTTTTGATTATGAACGCATTTTGTCATTTTTTGACGATGTTCAAGAAGCCACACTCGGTGAAGTATCAGAAACTTCATCTGAAGTTCGTATGGAATATCGCCACCCCATTTTAAAAACAAAGGCCGATTTCGTTATTTCACGAAAATCAACCGTAACGGACATATACAAATTAGACCCCCAATATTTAGACGTTAATTTTAGGCTAGAAATGCCTTTAATGACGCCTTTTTATGGTGCTAAAAAAGTCTTTAACATCGTTGAACGTTTGTGTAAAGAGTTCAATTTCTCGATCTATCACGATATGTTCGAAGATGTACTCCACTTTAAGATGGAAGTGGTTGAAAAAGTATTCGACATTGTTCGTAAAGCTTATAAAGAGAAATATGGCTATCAATTGAAAAACTATTACTCTTTCAATGATCAAAAACTCAACGATTGTTTAAAATACGTGGATGAACAATACGACTTGCACCGCTATTACAAGGAATTAGACATTTATGTACCAAATTACTTTGTGGTATTGGATGAAGATCAAAAAGTACATTTTTCCATTGAATGGCGCGATAACACCGTGACATTATTCCCACCGCACATCGATTATGTCTATTTTAGAACTGGCCTTGAACAAAAAATCATCCCATTCCATGAAATCATGGCTAAAATCGATAAGATGACCACTGGGGTACCTGGATTCCTTCAAAATACCAAAGTGGTTGAACCCAAGCATTTAAAAAAAGTGATGAAAATCATTAAAAAATCTAAATTCACCCCAATCAATGCGTCATTGGTACACATTGAATTGGACCAAGTCATCGACATTTAAGGGTCAATTGTGACCCTTTTAAATACAACTGAAGGAGGTAGTATAGCTTGTTTAATATTGATCCAACCATCGTCGAAATATTCGGCGTTACAGCAGGAGCACTCGTTTTAATCTCATTTTTGATGAAAGGCGAGCGTAATATTCGTTTAATCAACATCATAGGTAGTGTGATTTTCATTGTTTATGGTGTCATGATTGGTTCTCTATCGGTAACTTTACTCAATGTAGGGTTAACGTTGGTACACATTGTAAAATTAAGTCGCAAAGGCGAGACGGAGGTTTAGTATGTTATTGAATAAATTCATCGACCACACCAAATTAGGACCGAGTGTGGTGGAAGCTGACATCGTTAAACTATGTGAAGAAGCGAAAACGTATGACTTCATGAGTGTGTGTGTCAATCCAAATTATGTTAAGTTGGCTAAATCCCTTTTAAAGGATACCAACGTCCTAGTATGTACCGTGGTCGGTTTCCCTTCAGGTGCTCATACCACCGAAGCAAAAGCATTTGAAACCCAACAAGCTGTCTTAGATGGGGCCGATGAAATCGATATGGTCATTTCTGTCGGCAACTTGAAAGACCGCAAATATGATGCCGTATTAAAAGACATTCAAGGGGTGGTTAAAGCCGCTTCAGGTAAATTGGTTAAAGTGATTTTAGAAACTTGTCTTTTAACCGATGAAGAAAAAATCAAAGGCTGTGAATTGTCTGTTCAAGCCAAGGCAGACTTCGTGAAGACATCCACTGGCTTTTCAACCGGTGGGGCAACCGTGCATGACATCGCATTGATGCGTAAAACGGTTGGACCTAACTATGGTGTTAAAGCTTCTGGTGGCGTGAGAAGCTACGAAGATGCCATCCAAATGATCAACGCTGGTGCAACCCGTATTGGGGCATCATCAGGGATTAAAATTGTCACACATGAACAAGGAGAAAAATCAAATGATTCCAACACCTCATATTAGTCTTACCGATAAAAATTTAATTGCGAAAACCGTATTGATGCCGGGTGACCCACTCAGAGCGAAGATGATTGCTGAAACATTCTTAACCGATGTTGTCCAAATCAACGCTGTCAGAAACATGTATGGTTACACTGGAAAATATAAAGGCAAACCTGTGACTGTATTTGGTTCAGGTATGGGTATGCCATCGATTGGTATTTACTCGTTTGAACTGTATAACTTCTATGGTGTTGAAAACATCATTCGCGTGGGTTCCTGCGGCGCATACACGAAAGATTTAAATCTATACGACGTTATTTTAGTCAATGAAGCGTATAGTGAATCCTCATTTGCTAAAACGATGGGATTAACAGGCTCCAAAATATTGAAAGCCAATCGCGTTTTAAACAATCGTGCCATCAAAGCAGCTGAAAAGTTAAATATCCCTTTACACGTTGGTCGAATCCACTCTTCAGACGTGTTCTACAACCTCAAAGGCTCAGTACATGAAGCCCGTTTCAATGAACAAGGCTGCATCGCCGTTGAAATGGAATCCTTCGCATTGTTTGCGAATGCTAAAGCCCTCAACAAGAAAGCAACCTGCTTATTGACCGTTTCAGATTCCTTGGTTACTCACGAAGCGACGACTGCTGACGAAAGACAAAAATCCTTCACTCGTATGATGGAAATCGCATTAGAAGTGGCCATCAAATCATGATTTTAATTGATCAAACCAAAAAGTTTAAGACTGTATTAATCACATTAAAATTCAAAAGAGTCGCTAAAGTGGATGAGTTTGCTTTCAGAACTTTATTACCAAGTGTTTTAAGAACGAAAACAAACCTATATAAAAATCGTCAACAATTCAATGAGAAACTAGAAAGTCTTTATGGCGCAAGTTTAACATCGAACACCAATAAAACGGGTATTTTGAGCATCATTCATGTTCAACTTAAATTGGTTAACCCAACCTTAGCCTTAGATGCCTCTTTATTTGAAGAAGGTTTAAACTTCTTAAAAGAGTACATCTATGGTCATAACACATTCAATGAAAAAGACTTTGAACTGGAAAAGAGTTTATTGATTGAAGAAGTGGTTGCGAAAGAAAATGATAAGACACGCTTCGCATTGACCCGCTTATTCGAAGAAATGTGTGCGAACGAACTCTATGGTGCACGTGTGTCCGGAACAAAGGCACAATTAGAAGCATTGACTTTTAAGCAATTTAAAAAGATGTATAAAGACTTTATCCAAAAGGATGAACTACAAATCATTCTTTCTGGAGATGTCACCCCAGAAAATGTAGCCTTGACACAACGTGTTTTCCCAAATGCATCATTCTCAGCGATGGATTTCTTAGATTATGAAACCAAAGCTGTGAATACTGTGACAGAAATCGTTGAACACGATAAGATTAGCCAAACCAAGTTGAATATTGGGTATCGTTTACCAATCAGACAAGGGGATCCTAAACACGTCGCTGCTGTGTTATTTAATGCAGCATTGGGTGGCTATGTACATTCGAGATTGTTCTTAAATGTGAGAGAAAAACACTCTTTATGTTATTATGTTTCATCGGTTTATGACGCTTATAAAGGCATCATGTTCATCTATTCAGGTGTCGATGCGAAGCGTTTAGATTTAGCCAAAAAAGTCATTGATGAAGAAGTCAAACGTATGTGTACTGAACGCATCAGTGAAAAAGAATTGGCCTTATCAAAACAAGCCTTAATCAATGATTTGAAAGAATCTGAAGATTCACAAGGCGCAAGACAAAACCTCATGTATATACAAATGTTATTGGGTAAAACCCCAACCTTGGCTGAACGAATTGAAAAAATTGAACAAGTCACCCCAGATGATTTGTTAGAAGTGGGTAAATTGTTGTTGAAAGACACGGTTTATCTACTAGATGTGGAGCGATAATCATGGAAAAAGTCTATTATGCTCATCTCAATGAGACTGTTTATCAACATACATTAGCCAATGGATTACAAGTATACATGATTCCGAAGAATGACTTTCATAAAGTGTTCGCGACATTCACCACACATTATGGGTCATTTGATCAAAGTTTTATTTCACCAAAAACAGGTAAGAAAGTCAATCAACCGGAAGGGATTGCACACTTCTTAGAACATAAAATGTTTTCTATGCCTGATAAAACAGATGCCTTCGAAACACTATCCAAATTTGGTGTAAACGCCAATGCGTATACCAATTTCGATCGTACAAGCTATTTGTTTTCAGGTACTAAAAACATCGAATCTGCACTCACTTATCTATTGGATTTTGTTCAAACACCATATTTCACAGTAAAATCTGTCAAAAAAGAACAAGGCATTATCGCCGAAGAATTGCGTATGTATGCCGATTATCCAAACCAACGTTTGTTCTATGGTCTCTTACAAAATCTATACCAAAAACACCCGATTCATGTTGAAATTGGTGGTACAGTAGAATCGATTCATAAAATCACAGCGAAAAAGTTGTATGATGCCTATGAGACGTTCTATCACCCATCCAATATGGAAGTGGTTTTGGTCGGTAATTTTGACCCTGAAGCGATGGTTCAACTGATTGAAGATAACCAATCTAAAAAAGGTTATTCCAAACAAGACCCAATCCAACGATTCATGCCTAAAGAACCTAAAGCCATCAGAACCAGTCACGCGGAAATCGAAATGCCTGTGGTGATGCCTAAACTGGGCTTGGGTGTAAAATTGACACCATCTAGTGGCAAAGAAGCGCTAAAGAAAGACATCGCACTCGCCATCTTAATGGATATGTATTTTTCCAACTCAACCAAGAACTATCAACAACTCTTACAATCTAGATTGATCAATGAGTCGTTTGAATACACCAGCATTGAGGAAGAAAATGCATTTACCATGGCATTCTTTGGCGATACCGTGGACCCAACCTTGTTAAAATCTCGATTGACTCAAATGATTTTAGCACTCAAGCGTCAAAAACATGACCCAGTTGTATTTGAAAGACACAAAAAGAGCACCTTGGGTTCATTTGTGATGAGTCTCAATAGTTTAGAGTCCATTTCAATGGGATTCACCAACTATTTGGCCAATGGGGTATCGATGTTTGAAGTCCCTGAAATCATTGAATCCATCACATTGAAAGACATTCAAGCGATTGCAAAAGACATTCAGCCGAAACGTATTTCAAGTTTTGTGGTCATGCCAGCGAAAGCTCAAAAAGCCTCTGTTTGATAAAATAAAAGCCATCCGTAAAATAATTAGGAAATTCACAACGAATTTCCTTTTTTTATATCAAAAAGAGCGATTGTTAACTTTAATACGCTCAATACTGCAATTTTGTAAAGCAAAAAATATTCGTATAATAAAGGACAAGGAGGTTAACAATGCTCAATCAAGTCACTTTAATCGGCAGACTGACACACGATCCAGTCGTCAAAACAACCGAGGATGGCAAAAAAGTTTCGGATATTCAAATTGCAGTGCAGCGCGCTTTCAAAAATATGGAAGGCTTATACGAAACAGATTTCATCGGTTGTAGTTTATGGCAAGGTTCAGCTGAAATCATTGAAAACTATTGTAAGAAAGGGTCTATGGTTGCAATCCGCGGCAGGCTTCAAACCAAAAAACTCGAGTTGGCCAATAGTAAAGTTATTTCAGTGATCGAGCTTGTGGGTGAACGCGTCATTCACTTATCTAGTACGTTCAAATCAAGTCCATCATGTCCAGAAGAAGACGCCTGAAAAGGGTCTTTTTCCATTTTATATCGATTGTTAAAACAATGTTTTGTTGGTATAATTAAAAAAGGAGTTGATATTATGAACATAAATTTTGTTGAAGAAGTGACAAAACGCAAAGAAGCCATTTTGAAAGACCTCACTGAGCTCATTCAAATTAATTCTGAATTAACCACATTTGATCCTAACCGTAAACATGCCCCATTTGGTGAAGGCATCGATGAAGCATTGACATTCATGTTAAACTTAGGTAAACGTGATGGATTCAATACGCTAAATGCGGACCATTATGCTGGCCACATCGAATACGGCAATCAAGACGCTTATGTCGGTATGGTTGGACACCTGGACGTTGTGCCTGCAGGGTCTGGATGGTCATACCCACCTTATGGTGCAGTGATTGCTGATGGTAAGATGTATGGTCGTGGCACCGAAGATGACAAAGGCCCTACGTTAGCTGCTTATTACGCCATGAAAATATTGAAAGATCTTGGTTTACCGCTATCTAAACGCATCAAATTGATATTAGGTACCGATGAAGAAACCGCTTGGCGTTGTGTGAACTATTATTTCAAACACTATCCAGAACAACCCGTTGCTGGCTTTATTCCAGACTCTGAATTCCCATTAACCTATGGTGAGAAGGGTATTCTTAAAGTTGTGGTTAAAGGTAAAATTGAACCATCGACATTGGTTCGTTTTGATGCTGGTTTAAGAGATAACATGGTGCCAGACCATGCCTTGGCAGTCGTTTCCGATTTAAATCTAAAAGCATCATTTGAAGCATTCTTAAAATCAAAAGGTTTGGTTGGTAAAGCGACTGAATCGAAAGAAGGTTTAATCCTTGAAGTCGATGGCAAGAGTGCCCATGGTTCTACCCCAGATGAAGGTGTAAACGCCGCTTATCTCATGGTTCATTTCTTTAACAGTGTCAGCATCAATAACGCTTTTATTGACGCCATAAACACCTATTTATTGGATGACACCAAAGGGGTTAAAATTGGGGTTGACTACCTAGATAAAGAAATGGGTCCAGTCACCGTCAATGCAGGTGTATTTAAACTTGAACAAAACCAATTCGAAATTACATTAAACCCACGTTATCCCAATGGGGTTGACCCAGAACGTTTCATCAAACGTTTTGAAACTGCTTTTGAATCGCTTGGTTTAAAGGTTGAACTTGGTAAACACCAACGCTTACTCTATGTGGATCCTAAATCTGAAATGATTCAAATCCTCATGGATACCTATAAAAAATATTCTAACGATGTCGATGCAGTACCACTAACCACTGGTGGTGGCACATTCGCTCGAACCATGAAAAATTCAGTCGCATTCGGTCCGCATTTCCCTAATAAACCTAGTTACATCCACCAAAAAGACGAATACATCATTATGGATGATTTCTTTATGAGTATTGCGATCTATGCGGATGCGCTTTACCGTTTAGCGAAATAATGAAACAATATTTAGACCTTTGTCGTCATGTGATGACTCAGGGAACCGATAAAGCTGACCGAACCAATACTGGCACAAAAAGCGTATTTGGTTATCAAATGCGTTTCGATTTATTTGAAGGATTTCCATTATTAACCACTAAAAAAGTGTATTTAAGAGCCATCATTCATGAATTACTCTGGTTCATTGCTGGCGATACCAACATCAAATACTTAGTCGATCATGACGTTCGTATTTGGAATGAATGGCCCTATGAGGCTTTCAAAAAATCATCCGATTATCAACAAGAAACCATGGATGAATTCGTTCAAAAAATAAAAAATGATCCTGAGTTCGCCAAAAAACACGGCAATCTTGGCCCTGTTTATGGTGCACAATGGCGCAATTTTAATGGGGTAGACCAACTGATGGAAGTCATTCGTCAAATCAAGCATAACCCAGATTCGAGACGAATCATTTTATCGGCGTGGAATCCAGCAGAACTCCCGCATATGGCTCTACCACCGTGTCATACGTTTATGCAATTCTATGTAGCGAATGGTGAATTATCCTTACAATTGTATCAACGCAGTGGGGATATTTTTTTAGGCATCCCATTCAATATTGCCTCATACAGTCTATTTTTAATGATGGTAGCACAAGTGACTGGTTTGAAACCAAAAACATTCGTTCATACCATAGGTGATGCGCATATTTATGCCAATCACTTTGAACAGATTGAATTACAGTTAACAAGAACCCCTCGACCATTACCAAAGATGATCATCAATCCCAATATTAAAAACATCACAGACTTCAAATTTGAAGACTTTGAATTGGTGGATTACAACCCATATCCAGCCATCAAAGGGGCAGTTGCTGTATGATTAAATTGATATGGGCGATGGACCAAAACTGGCTCATTGGTAAAGGGAATCAATTGCCTTGGCATTATAAAAAAGATTTGGCTTATTTCAAAGAAAAAACCAAAGGTCAACCTGTATTGATGGGCGACATGACCTATGATTCTTTGAAATCCTATTATAAAGAAAAACCACTCCCATTTGGTCAACTATATATCGCATCGGTTACCGATCGTGAATTTCCAGATGCCATTAAAGTTACTAACATCGATGCTTTTTTATCTACCCACAAAGATGATTTGTTTGTGATTGGTGGTAAGACCATCTACCGATTGAGTTTGCCTTATGCGGACCAACTCTACATCACGTTTATTGATAAATCACATGAAGGTGATGTGTATTTTCCAACGTTCGATTTGACACAATATAAACTCATCCAAGAAGATAAAGTAGATGAGTTGCGTTTCTGTGTATATGAAAAGGTGAAACCATGATTTCAACATTATTTATTGTCATATGGTTCTTAAGTGCCGGGTTCTTTTTTGGGTTAACATCCTCAGAACTTTGGCTCATCCCAATTTGGTTGATTGTCGGTTACGGTATTGCTTGGTTATCGATGGTTACGCTCTTGGTTCTCATGATGCCTTATATGAAGTTTACCAAAGTCAATAATCGCTTCAAGCATTACTATATTCGTAGTATTGCGAAATTCATATCGATTTTCGCATTAAGACTTCAAATCACTGTAGAAGGTAAGCATTTATTACCTACCGATGGCAGTTTTGTGATGTATGCAAACCATAAATCTTATGCAGACCCATTCATTTTATACCAGTTGATTGACCGTCCAGCGGGCATGGCTGCGAAGAAAGGGATTTACAAACTCCCTGTCATCCGAAATTACATGCCATGGTTTGGGTGCATCCAAATCGATCGTGAAAATAATCGTGAAGCTGCAAAATCGATACTAAAGGGCATTGAACAGATCAAACAAGGCATGATCATGGCCATTTTCCCTGAAGGTGGCATTAAAGACCGCAACGATGAACAAATGGTTGCGATGCGTGCCGGTGCGTATAAATTAGCGACCAAAGCTGAAGCACCAATTGTTCCCATCACATTGATTGGTACCACCGATGTGAAATATAGAGCGCCTTGGCGCATGACCAAGATCAAAGTGATCATTCATGAACCGATTCATAAGGAAACCTATGAACAGATGAGTACCACCGATTTAGCTGACCATGTCATGAAATTGGTGAACAATACGATTAAAGAAAAAACACCCCTTAAACAAGGACAAAAGACCACAGGTGCTCGAAACTAGCACCTGTTTTTTCTTACATGAATATTACATCTAAAGTGAAAAGTAAGAAAACATATAAATGTATCGCACATGTTTGGTAAAATACAAGTAAGTAGGTGAGGTTTATGCATGACACTAACGCTTTAATCCAACTCATCAAAAAAGTCATCGAGAACAAAGTAGATCCCCAACAATTTACCAAATTATTGAAGGATTTTTTGAATTGTGAAACACTCTTTTTCTATGGTATACGTTATGGAAAACCATTTTTGTATCCAGATGATTCAGTTCATAAGACTGCCATCGATCTGGCCATAAAATCTGGGTTAACACAGGTGAATGGGCTATCGATCATACCGATTGCAGATCAAAGTTATATGCTAACCGATACACCTTTAGCATTCACTGAAATCGAATGCATATTGATTGAAACCGCTTGGAAAGCCATCAGTTATCGTCAATATATCCAGTTTTTATCGCTGGTTTTGGATCATTCACCAGACTTGATTGCGTATAAAGATCGCAATCAAATCTATCGTTATGCGAATAAAAAAGCCAATGATAGATGGCCTCATTTGGATACGCTGATTCACAAACATGTCAGTGAAGTCTACCCTCCATATGAAGTCGATCGAATCACTGATATGGATAATTATGTCTATGAGAAAAAAGCACCTCACACGTCCATCATTGAAATTTTATCTGAAAATGGGTATCTTACGGTTGAAAGTACGCGGGTACCGGTTTATGATGAGGGACAAATCGAAGGTATTTTAACCATCAATAAAAATATCACGGACATTAAACGGATTGAAAAGGAACTCAAACGCAGTTATGATTTCCAAGATATTTTGATTCAAATTGCGTCGGTATTCATCAATGTGCCTGTCGAACAATCGAATGAAGCGATATCCAAAGGCCTTGGGATGGTCGGAAAACACATCCAAGCAGACCGGGTTTATGTATTTGATTATGATTTCGAAAAAGGCATTACCAATAACACCCATGAGTATTGTAATGATGATATTGAACCGATGATTGACTTCTTACAAAACCAACCCATCGAGATGATTGATGCCTTTTGGATGGAAAAACACAAATTGCATGATAGTGTCTATATTCCTGATATCGAAGCGATGAACCATGATTCTGAACTCTATAAAGTATTGTCGATGCAGGACATCAAATCCCTGTTAACCATTCCGCTTTATGATGAGAATCACCTGTATGGTTTTGTTGGATTTGATGCTGTAAAAGATTATGCCAAATGGACCGATGATGAACAAAAACTATTAAAGGTACTGGCTGAACTCATCGTCAACCTTAAAGTCAAACAAGCTCAACAACAACTCCTCATCCAAGAAAAACAAAACGCTTTGAAAGCCTCAGAAGCGAAGGGCGAATTTTTGGCAAACATGAGTCATGAAATTCGTACCCCACTCTCTGGTATTTCAAACGCATTATACCTATTAAAGAACACTGAACTGACCCCTGAACAAACCGATTATCTTGACATCGCGAAGTCTTCGATTGAAAGTTTATCTCGAATCGTCAATAACATTTTGGACTTGTCGAAGATTGAAGCAGGCAAACTCGAACTCGAAATGAGTTCATTTGACTTAGAAAATGAACTTTATCAAATCATTAAGATGCAAGAATATGTGGCCATTGAAAAGGGCTTAACTATCGAATTTGATTATGATTATAGTATTGTTGATGAAATCATCACCGATCGAACTCGTTTTAGACAAATTGTATTAAACCTCATTTCGAATGCCATCAAATATACCGACCAAGGTAAGGTTACGGTGCGAATTCGAAAAGTATCAGATACAACGCAATCGATGTCTATTCAATTTGATGTCATTGACTCAGGCATCGGTATCCCTAGAAAATTGCTATCCAAAGTTACTGATCCATTTTTTCAGATTGATTCATCCATTACTAAAAAATACCCAGGCACTGGACTTGGGCTACCCATCGTGAAACGGCTCTTAGGCTTATTTAATAGCCAGCTCATGATTGAATCCGAATTGGGACACGGGTCGAAATTCAGCTTCACAATGACCTTTTCGATTGGTGTGAATAACCCCTATAAACGATTGACAGGTCTTAAAGATAAACGCTTATTGATCATCGAAGCCAAAGCCGAACACGCTTTATTGGCTCAAAAGTTCTTTCAAACATTGTCTGACGTGGTCGATATCCAATCGAATTCTATTGAAACAGCAGAGCGATATGATTTTTTGATGATACAGCGCAACATGGATGATATCGATCGTCAGCACGTGGATTACTACCGTAGTATTTATGGGACACCTGATTCTAAAGTCGTCTTGTGTAGCCGTGAAGCGGTCACACACGCACCGAAAGAACTCCAAGAAAAATCGCTGGACTACGTGTTATCCATGCCAACCACACGTGAACGTGTGCATCAGTTACTCACCAACTCAGAAAAACAAAAATCTGTGTCCAATCCACATCAAACAGCGTTTTTCAAGCATAAGAAAGTTTTGGTCGTGGATGACAATAAAGTCAACCGTCAAGCGATGCAAATCATTTTATCCAAATCGGGTTTAGAAGTCATTCTGGCATCATCAGGTCTAGAAGCCATTGAACGCGTTCAATTGACACGCATCGATATCATATTAATGGACATTCAAATGCCAGAAATGGATGGCTATGAAACCGCGAAAAAAATCCGGGCTTTAGGCTCCAAATACCAAAAAATGCCCATCATTGCTGTAACGGCCAACGCAACAGAATCCGCCAACGAGAAAGCATTATTATCGGGGATGAATCGTTCAATCACCAAACCATTCAAACCAGAAAACTTACTAGAGATGATTAAAACAGTGATGGATGAAACACTTCAAAAAGCAACTGAGGAACCTTTATTACAAAATTTAAATAGAGAAGCCTTATTTAAAGCCTATGATAGCGATGCATCTCTCATCTACGAAATCTTGAAAACATTCACTGAAGACTATCATGAACAAGTTAAGAAACTAGAAGATGCACTAGAAATGAAAGATTATGATGCCATTGAAAAGTCAGCCCATTACTTAAAAGGATCGACCAATTATATTTTTGCAGAAAAATCTGCCCTTAGTTGTCAAGAAGTCATGAGATTGGTTCGTCAAGGTTCTTATGATATGGTAGAAGCGGCAGTCAAAACGCTAATAATCGAATTGAAACAAGTGTATGATGAAATGATTGAACACGATTATTATCGCAATTAGCCCTCATTTATTACAAATATGTTACATTTAGGTAGCTTTTATGACACATTTCTGTAATTGTGATATGATTAAAAGTAAGAATTAGGAGGGATTGTATGAACGGTCAAATTTTATTGGTTGAAGACAACAAAACGGTTCATAAGATTTTATTAGAAGCATTGAAGAAAGAAAATTTTCAAGTGTTATCTGCTTTTGATGGGGCTCAAGCAATGTTCCATTTTGAAAAATCCAATATCGATTTGGTTGTATTGGATTTGATTTTACCTGACATTGAAGGCAAGGATATCATTGAAGCGATTCGTAAGACCGCCAACACCCCTATTTTAGTCATATCAGCCAAGAACGCCGATACCGATAAAGCAGAAATGCTCACGATTGGTGCCGATGATTATTTAGCAAAACCATTTTCAATGATTGAGTTTGTGGCGAGAATCCATGCAGCCATACGTCGCTATCGCATGACCCACCACGATCATAAACAAGTGAAAACCATTGGTGATTTGGAATTCCACTTATATAACTATATGTTTTATAACCATGGTTTAGAAATCCCACTCACCAAGAAAGAAGCTCGAATCCTGGAATTATTCTTCAATAATCCAAATAAAATTATCACCAAGAAAATGCTGTATGAAGCGGTTTGGAATGAACCATATTATGACGATGAAAATGTCATTAATGTTCATATGAAACGCATTCGAAACAAAATCGAAAAGGATTCAACCAACCCTGAAATCATTACCACAGTATGGGGTATTGGTTATCAATTTAAGGCATAAATTCACACCATAACCATTCATCTTTGAATGGTTTTTTTTATCATCTTTAGTGAAAAATTTTCATGGTATTAGGCTTTAAATTTACTTGGATAAAGCGTATAATCATAGTGACTATGGTCAGAGGATACATTTATTATGAAAAAAATCATTAAACACTTAAGCTGGTTTATCCAAGCTGAATGGAAACAATATACCATCATGTTCATCTTATTGGTGGGCATCTCAATCATCGCTCTAGCACCTGCAAAAGTGCTTGGTGAAGCGATTGACGTCATTGTCTCATCGAGATTAACAAAAGATCGTTTGTATTTTCTAGCGGGCTTATTATTACTCATTCCAGTGACCAGATATGGCATGTCTTTCGTCTATAACTATATGGTGACTAAGGAAGCTCAAAAATTAGCGTACCAACTCCGTCAGAAATACTTGAAACACTTGTTCAATATGGACTCTAAATTCTACGAAATGTATGAAAAAGGGGATTTGATTTCAAGAGTTACCAGTGATTTAGACGCCATCACACAAGCGGCCACTTCTTTATTGGAAGGCATTATTTTTAACGTGGGGTTAATCCTATTCGCAATCCTCGTGATGGGAACAACCATCAGTTGGAAATTGACCCTCATATCCATCACCATTATGCCGATTGGTATCACGATTTTAAACATTGTCAGAAGCAAAAAACGTAAATACATTAAAATCCACCGTGAAATCTATGCAGATATGACTGAAAAAGTACTCGAAAGCGTGGAAGGACAAAAAACCATCCGTGCCTATGTTCAAGAAGAGAATGACTTAAAACGTCAAAATGAAGCCATTCATAAAGATATTGAGTCTTGGCGATATATTGTAAAATACGAAAACTGGTTTACACCCATGTTTGAAGTTATCTATGGTATCGCCTACATTTTAGCGTTCAGTTTTGGGACATTTTACATCATCCAACAAGAAATAACCTTAGGCGGATTGATTACATTTGTCGCCTATATAGGTCAATTGTATGGTCCAATTACATCGATATCGGGCATTTTTACCCAAATTAACAATGCCCACATTTCGATTGATCGCTTTGAAGAAATCATGAAACAAAGTCCTGAAGTGCACGATGAAAGTGACTCCTTAAACATCATTGAATTCAATGAAATTCAATTCAAAAACGTGACGTTCAAATACCCATTTGATAAACATCCAGTCATTAAAAATATCGATATCAATATTAAAAAGGGCCAAACCATTGGTATTGTTGGACCAACTGGTGCTGGGAAGTCGACACTAATCCGCCAATTATTACGTGAATTTAATGTATCTGGCGGTTCGATTTTGATTGATGGTAAATCGATTGAGGCTTATAAAATCGAAGATATTCGTAATCTGGTCGGTTATGTACCTCAATCTCATATCTTATTTAGACGCAGCGTCGATGAAAACATTCTGATTGGTAAGCCAAACGCAACCTCCCAAATGTTGGATAAAGCCGTCAAACTGGCCGATTTCGAAAAAGACTTGATGTTTCTGCATGATGGTTTGCATACGATGGTTGGGGAGTCTGGTGTGAGCTTGTCGGGTGGTCAAAAACAACGCTTGTCGATTGCGAGAGCATTGATCAAAGACCCCGAGATTTTGATCTTGGATGATTCACTCTCCGCAGTGGATGCGAAAACAGAAGATAATATCATCAATCACTTGAAAGAGTTCCGCAAAGGTAAAACCAATATCATTGTCGCCCACCGGTTTTCAGCGATTCACGACGCCGATGTTATTTTGGTGTTAGAATCCGGACAAATCACACAACGTGGTACACACCATGAATTGATTCGACAAGAGGGTTGGTATAAAACCCAATTCATCGAACAAATGACCATGAGGTAACCACAAATGAAAACCATGAGAAAAGTTTGGCGTTATATCGCCAAGTATAAAAAATATTTAACCATCAGCATTTCAGCGATGATTGTGGTTCAGGTGTTGGGGCTATTCGCACCCCTCATCGTAAAATCGATTTTGGATGATTATTTAACTGGCATTGAACGACCTTGGTATGAAACTTTAGATACCAGTGGAGTTGCCTATCATGGGAAATACTATGCCCAAGAGACCCCCAATGAGGATGTCATTTCCATCATCATTTATCAGGGTAAATATTACGCTGTGATGGATGTGGTTGAAATGGGTACGAAGACCGTCACTGGATCACAGTTAACCGTTCAAAACAACCAAGGTGATGTCTTTATTTATGATATTACCTTGTTATCGAAAACCGAGGTTATCGGATTTTATCAGCCATTCATAAATCCGATCATTCTATTGTTAATCTTATTGATTGCACGATTCTTTTTACAAATTCTATTTACTTACATTCAGCGAATATCGACGATGATGATCAACGTCAATATCGTTAGAGATGCCCGTCTTGACGCCATCAAGTCGCTTCAAAAGATGCCGATGAATTATTTTGAAAAAGAACCAGCAGGGAAAATCGCCAACCGCATCATCAACGATGTGGGTGGGATGATGAACTTGTTTTCGACCATCATGAACCTATTGGTCAACGCCACCATGGCGATTGTGTTTGCGTACATCGGGATGTTCTATTTGGATGCGCGTTTGGCCTTATTCACCTTTGTTATTTTCCCATTTGTATACATTTGGTTGAGATACTTCATTAAGAAACTCAATACCATCGCGGTTAAAGTCAATGAACAAAATTCGATGATTACAGCCAATCTAAATGAGATTATCAATGGTATTTCCGTATTACAAATATTCAACTTTGAAGAACAAACGTCGGAAAAATTCAATCAACTCTCTGAAGATTTCCTAAAAGAAAAACTGAAGGAAACCAAACTTCACTTGTCGATTGGTTGGAACATGATTCGATTGATAGGTCAACTTGTGACCGCATTTGTCATTTTGTATTTTGGTGTATCGTATTTCAATGTGGCAGGATTTGTTGTGACCGCAGGGGTCATTTATGCATATAATGACTATTTATCGCGGTTGATTGAACCTGTCGGTACGCTATTTAGAGAAATTGGGAACTTACAACACGCCATTGTTCGAACCGAACGCTTATTTGTCATCATCGATGGTGAACAAGAGGATGGGGATTTTCATCCGATTGATCGTTATCAAGGTAAAATTGTCTTTGATAATGTTTGGTTTTCCTACGAAAAGAATAATCCCGTCCTAAAGGGGATAGATTTAAACATTGAACCAGGTCAAATGGTTGGTTTGGTTGGACACACAGGCTCGGGCAAAACCTCACTGATGAGTTTATTGTTAAGATTCTATGACATCAAACCAGATGATATGGGTAGCATTTACATCGATGGTGAAGACATCAGAACTTATACCAAACGTACCTATCGACAACATATTGGAATCATTTTACAAGATCCAGTCTTATTCAAAGGGACCATTGCTGACAATATACGCTTTGGTGAAGATATTGCTGATGAAGCCATTGAACGTATTTTAAGAGAAATCGGTGGCGACAAGTTATTAGACAAACTGGAAGACGGTATCCATTCTAAAGTATCCAGACAGGGTAGCAACTTTTCGGTTGGCGAAAAACAAATCATTTCGTTTGCGAGAGCGGTTGTTCACAACCCTTCGATCCTTGTGATGGATGAAGCGACTGCGAATATCGACACGGAAACCGAAGTGATGATCCAACAAGCGTTAAATAAAGTTAAAGTGGGGAGAACCACCATTGTCATAGCACACCGATTGTCTACGATTAAAAATGCGGATAAGATTGTTGTCCTTGAAAAGGGTATTAAAGTAGAAGAGGGCACGCATACCGCTTTACTCGAAAAAAATGGGGTTTACGCCAATATTTATCGTTCTCAAATCAAATGATGTAAACGTTACATAGATAACCGTCTATTTATAGGCGGTTTTTTATATTGACATTTTCCTTTATAAGGAATATAGTAAAAATTTGGAGGGATACGTTATGTCTAATAAAATTATTATCATTGGTGGTGTCGCCGGCGGCGCTACCACAGCAGCTAGATTGCGTAGACTCGATGAATTTGCCGATATCGTCCTTTTAGAACGTGGCGAGTACATCAGTTTCGCAAACTGTGGTTTACCTTATCATGTTGGGGGTGTCATTGAATCAAGAGATGCCTTGGTCGTTCAAACCGTTACTGACATGAAAAATAAATTCAATATCGATGTGAGAAACTTCAGTGAAGCCATCAAGATCGATACGAATTCAAAAGTTGTACAAATCAAAGATCTTAAAACCGGTAAAGTCTATACAGAAACTTACGATAAAGTGGTTTTATCAACCGGTTCTGTACCAGTTAAACCGAGAATTCCAGGGATTGAAGAAGCCAAAACATTGTTCACGCTTCGTAACATTCCAGATATGGATCAAATCATCGCTTACATAAATAGCGAAAAACCAAAACACGCAACCGTCATTGGTGGTGGGTTCATTGGTATTGAAATGATGGAAAACCTGCATCATTTAGGATTAAAAGTATCCTTGGTTGAAATGGCACCACAAGTGATGGGCATGTTCGATTATGAAATGGCTCAAATCATCCACCAAAACATTGCGAATCAAGGGGTTGAACTCATTTTAAATGATGGTGTGAAATCTTTTGATCAACAAGGTAAGCAAATCACTTTATCCTCAGGTAAAGTCATCAATACCGATTTAATCATTTTCGCGATTGGTGTTCGTCCAGACAATGCGCTCGCAAAAGAGGCTGGATTGGCATTATCTGACCGCGGGTCTGTCAAAGTCAATGAGTATATGTTGACATCTAATCCAGATATTTACGCGATTGGTGACGTTGTTGAAGTACCTAACCGTGTTTCAAATCAAATGATGATGGCCGCACTTGCTGGTCCTGCAAACCGTCAAGGTCGTATTGTTGCGAATCACATTTGTGGCATTCAAGAAGCTTATCAAGGCACATTAGCAACCTCAGCTGCTAAAATCTTTGACCAAACCGTTTCATCCACAGGTCTCAATGAAAAACAAGTGAAGAACCTCGGTTGGAACTTTAAAGTATTACACATTCACCCAAGCAATCATGCGTCTTATTACCCAGGTTCGGAACCGATTTCGTTAAAAGTCATTTTTAACCCAGAGACCGAAGAAATTTACGGGGCTCAAGCGATAGGTGGCGATGGTGTAGACAAACGTATCGACGTTTTAGCAACCGCCATTTTCGCGAAAGTAAAAATTACTGACCTCAAAAACATCGATTTGGCTTATGCACCACCGTATTCATCCGCTAAAGACCCAGTCAACATGGTTGGTTATGTCGCAGAAAATATGATTAAGGGCTTGACCAAAGTCGTTACATGGCATGAAATTCAAGAATTGGCTGCTAAAGGGGCTTATATTTTGGATATTCGTGAAAATGCTGAAGTTCTCATCAATTATTTATCCGGTTCGGTCCATGTGCCACTCTCTGAGTTACGTTCCCGTTTAGGTGAATTACCGAAAACAGAAACCATTTATGTTTACTGTCAAGTCGGTACCCGTGGTTATACAGCACAACGCATCTTATCACAACACGGATTTAACGCCATTAACTTAGATGGTGGATTCAAATCATTCTCATGTGTATTTGATGCCAATGGTAGTGAAGTTTGTTTCTTCCCGGTCAATGAATTGGGCGACCCAGTATCAAAACCAGTGGTTGAAGAAACCCCAGTATCCAATAAGAGTGTGGTTGTCGTGGATGCTTGTGGCCTACAATGTCCTGGCCCAATCATGAAAGTATATCAAACCATGGAAGGGATGCAACCAGGGGAAATGCTTGAAGTCAAAGCGTCTGACCCAGGTTTCATGAAAGACATTCAAACATGGGCGACCAAGACCGGTAACACCTTGGTTAATATTGCGAAAGAAAATAAAACCATCACTGCCAAACTTCAAAAAGGCAAACCGGTGAAAGCAGAAAAAGAAGATCCGAAAAATGGATCAACCATCGTGGTATTCTCTGAAGATTTAGATAAAGCTATCGCCGCATTCATCATTGCGACTGGGGCTAAATCGATGGGTAAAGATGTCTCCTTATTCTTCACCTTCTGGGGATTAAATATCTTACGTAAGCCAAAACATGTACGTGTTAAGAAATCATTCATTGAAAAGATGTTTGGCTTTATGATGCCAAAAGGCACTGAAAAATTACCAATTTCCAAGATGAATATGCTTGGCATGGGTCCAAAAATGATTCGTTATATCATGAAGAAGAAAAACGTGGATTCGTTACAAACCTTGATGAACAATGCGATGTCCATGGGTGTTAAGATTACTGCTTGCGCCATGTCGATGGATATCATGGGTATTAAAAAAGAAGAACTCATTGATGGCATCGAAATTGCAGGTGTCGCAACCTATTTAGGCGATACCCAATCATCCAATCATAACTTATTCATATAAGAATAAAAAACGTCATTCCGCGGAATGACGTTTTCATTTTCTTATGAGAATTTATCGTAAAAGACATTGTGTTGTTTGATTTCGTGCTTGTTCAATACTTTGATACACGCATTGATCATGCCTGGTGAACCACACAAATAAGCTTCAGCTTCAGTCAAGTCACCGGTCAAACGGTCAACCACATCCGTGATCAAACCCGTTTCACCTTGCCAATTGTCTTCTGGCAGTGGTTCAGACAACGCAGGGATATATTCGAAATTTGGGAATTCCTTTTGAAGTGCGTCGAACTCTTCAGTCATATACAAATCGCGTTTCGATTTTGCACCAAAGAAATATTTGACTTTACGGTTCATACCACGGTCTTTTAAGTAATACAAAATACTTCTGATCGGAGCTTTACCGGAACCACCAGCGATACAAATCATATCGCGATTGGATTGTTCTTGAAGGTAGAAATCACCAAATGGACCTGTTAAAGTGATCTTATCCCCTACTTGAAGGGCTTTGTGCACAAACGTAGTCGCTTTTCCATTTGGAACTTGGCGAATGATGAGTTCGATTTCTTCAGGATTGGCCGGATTGGATGCGATAGAATAAGCACGAATGACATCAATGCCGGGAACGACAATTTGTGCAAATTGACCCGGTTTAAAATTCATCACTTTTGGATTCAATAATTTAAATTTAACCAATTTGATGTCATAGGTTTGATCCGTGATGGAAACCACTTTGGTTTTATAGGATTTCGCATTGAGCAATTGCTTCGGGATTTCGATCTTCATGTCGTCCTTGACTTTGACTTGACAGGATAATCTCACGCCATTTTCTTTTTCAACAGGTGAAAGGAATGGTAATTCGGTGGGTTTAACTTCACCACCACCCTCAATTAAACGGAATTTACACGTACCACAGGTGGCTTTTCCACCACAAGCGGACGGTAAATAAATCTTTTGTTCTGATAATGTATTTAAAACGGTATCCTCATTTTTAACGGGCACGATGATTTCATCGTTGATCATAAGGATCTTTTCTTTACCGCCACCGAGTAACTTATCGACAACGATGAGTAATAGAGTAATGACGATCAATACCCCAACTAATATGATTGGTACAAATATGTTCATCATGATCCTCCTATATGCTTGCCAAGCCAGTTAAACCGATGAATGCCAACGCAAGGATGCCCAATAAGACAAACACAATGCCTTTACCTTTAAGCCCTTTTGGCACATCAGAATACTTCGCCATTTTTTCTCTTAATCCGGCAATCAACACGATGGCTAACATCCAACCTAAAGAAGAACCAAAGGAGAAGACCGCTGTTTCACTAAAGGTATATTCGCGGTTCACAAAGAAGAGCGAAACCGCCAAGACCACACAGTTTACGGTGATCAGTGGTAAGAAAATACCAAATGCATTGTATAGTTTAGGGACAAATTTTTCCATCAGTAATTCAAGGATTTGAACGGTAGCCGCGATGGTGATGATAAACACCAATAACGCCAAACTGGTGGTTTCGGTTTGTTTTAACAATTGGTAGATTGGATAGTTGATGATCCCTGTTAAGGTGACGACCAAAACAACCGCAATCCCCATGCCTTTTGCATTTTTAACGCTGGTAGATATCGCAATCAACGGACACATCCCTAAGATATAAACCAAAGCGATGTTGTGATTTAAGATGGTTGCGAAAAACAGTTCAATGAGTCTGTCCATCGATTACGCCTCACTTTCATAAAACTTCAGCCATTCACGAATGCCCCAAATAAATAAAGCAATCACGAAGAAGCCGCCGGGTGCTAAAGCCATGATCGACCAATTGGTAAAGGACGCGGGCATGACTCTAAATCCTAAAATGGTACCAAATGCTAGAGATTCACGAATAATGGAAACGACCACCAAGACAAAGGTATAACCCATACCAGCGGCGAACCCATCCACAAGTGAATATTTCACTGGGTTTTTCACTGCGTAGGCTTCAGCACGACCCATAACGATACAGTTGGTGATGATTAAGCCTACATACGCACCGAGTTGTGCAGCGATGTTTGGGAAATATGCCTCAAGTGTCATTTGAACCAAGATAACAAAGGTAGAAATGACCACCATGTAAGTAACCATTCTCAATTTGCCTGGAATCAATTTGCGTAAAGCAGAAATGAAGGCAGAAGATGCCATGACAACGAATGTCACGCCTAATCCCATCGCGATCGCATTTTCAACTTTGTTCGATACCGCTAAGGAAGAACAAATCCCCAAAACAGTAACGACTATCGGGTTATTGACGGAAATACCGTCTTTTAGGATATTAAACCACTTTTTATATTTAAGTCGAATGAGTTTCATAGTTTACACCCCCACGACATCCCATTTAGCCTTGTTAGCTGCATAGGTTGTATTTAGGATTTCCATAAATTTTTCAGAGGTTCTCGTGCCACCTGTGATGGCATCCACTTCATTAACCAAATTGTCTTCCTGACCATGTCGGATAATGATGTAAGGAGAAGCGGTTGCGAAAACGACGCCTTGATAAGTATCTAAATACCATCGTTCAGCCACAATACCACCTAAACCTGGGGTTTCGGATTGTTCAAGAATACTGATATTCACGACAGTTCTAAAATCACTTTCAAATGTGATAACCCCACGAATGGTTCCCCATACCCCACCACCTGAGAAGATGTAGGAGATTTGGCCTGTGCGATTGTCAATGTAAAAGGTATCTTCACCCTCATACTGAATCACTTGGATTTCATCTTCAAAAACGTCATGAATATTATTCAAGTTATAGCCAATATCATAGGCATCCAAAATGGCTGATTTAAGGCTCGCTTCTTTATTTAAAGCGATACGGTCTTTGGTGAGTAAATCCATACCGACCAATAACCCTGAAGTCACACCACCTAAGATGATGACGAATAATAACATACGGATGTATTGTTTCACGCTGCTACCTCCAAAGAAGGTTCTTTTTTATAACTATCGATCAATGGTGCGATGGCATTCATGATGACGATGGCAAATGCGGTACCTTCAGGATACGCACCTGCATCGGCACGAATGACCATGATGATGGCACCAATACCGATACCATAGATGAGTCGACCCCAACCAAATGTTGGCGCGGTCACTGGGTCGGTGGCTACAAAGAACGCACCAAATAGAACACTACCTACCAATAAGGATGCGACTGGGTCTCTGAATAAATCCGGGAATAAATATCCGCCCAACCAGTTGATGACAAAGACAGACCCCAGCATACCCAATGGGATGCGCCAATCGATGATTTTTAACACGACTAAAGCAATCCCCAATACCAAAATACCCAATCGGAAGGTTTCACCCAACGTACCAGGGACATTGCCCACGAGTAATTCCCATAAATTGTAAGCCAACGCATTGTTGTTGAGTTGGATGAGTGGGGTAGTAGAAGCTATCACATCGGTTTGAGGGTTCAACCATTGCGTGTTCAAATATCTTGGGAAAGAGATGGACACAAAGATATATCCGACGAGTGCGGGATTAAACACGTTTTTACCCAATCCACCAAATAGCGATTTAGCGAAGAATGTCCCAAACACACTACCTATGATGACGATCCATAATGGCACAGTTGGTGGCATAATCAACGCGAAAATCAATGGTGTGATCAGTAAACTGTAATCCAATGATTTTTTTCTCACTTTTGCAAAAACGAATTCAACCGAGGCTGATCCGAGGATTGCGACCAAAGCGATTAATAAGGCGTAAAGCCCAAAGATGATACTGGATGCGACCAGTAAAATGAGTAGGAAACCTGTATAAATGCCGAGGTTTCGCTTGCTTAAAACATCTAAATGACTAGATGCTTTCGCTGTTTCCATATAATATTCACCGCTTTCTAGGTTGAAGTATTGAACTTCAAACCTTCATATTTAACTGTATTGTATCATAGCGCTTTCAATAATGACAAATCGTTTGCACTGAAAACCGGGATAAAATGTATATGAATAAAAAAATAAACCTGCAGGTTTATTTTTAGAGTGCTTCAATATTGAATGCTAAATTTGTCAAAACGTTTCCATCATAGTTGAAAATACACATACTGCCATTATTTAATAATGTTTGAAAGTTATAAGACTGTGGGTCAGATAATATGAGTAGTGATTTGATGACGTGGGAATGTACTGATAACAAAATTGTTTTAGTTGGGTATTTTAAATAAATGGTTTGAATCGCCTGTTGGATGCGCTGTAATAAGGCTTCATCATGCTCATATCCATCGCATTTAAACCCTTTGACATAGATGATCGGCATCGTTTCATCCACAGACTTGCCTTCAAACACACCAAAGTTTCTTTCGATGAATAACGGTTCAATGACGACTGGTAACTTTATTTTCATGACATTTTGAATGATTTCAACTGTTTTTAAGGTTCGACCTAAAGGTGACGAAACAATGAGATCAAACACACTGTTTTGTTCTTTTAGAAAGTGTCCTAATTGAACTGCTTGAGTCTCTCCATTCGCATTGAGCGGGTTGTCTGACCAGCCTTGTACGATGCGATTTAAATTGTGATCGGTTTGTCCGTGTCGAATGGCGTAGATTATCATAAATTCGCTCCCTTGCCTATTATAACATAAACCATTTCTATATAAAAACGTTTCTATGATATAATGTTTTTACGAGGTGTTAATACGATGAGAATGTTAGATTTAATTACGAAAAAACGCGATGGCTATGCGTTAACGAAAGCCGAAATTGAGTTTATTGTGCATGGGTATACCCAAGGCAATATTCCGGATTATCAAATGTCATCCTTCTTGATGGCCACTTACTTTAATGGGATGACTGACCAAGAGTCTACCGATTTGGCCATCGCCATGATGCACAGCGGTGATACATTCAATTTAGACGATATTGATGGCATCAAAGTCGATAAGCATTCTACCGGTGGTGTGGGTGATAAAGTCACTTTGGTTTTGGGACCATTGGTTGCTGCTTGTGGTGCGAAATTTGCGAAAATGAGCGGACGTGGTTTAGGTCATACCGGTGGTACGTTGGATAAATTGGAATCCATTCCAGGTTACAATATTGTTTTGGATGAAGATGCCTTCAAAGCACAGGTCAATAAGATTGGTATTTCAGTCATTGGACAATCTAAAAATATTACCCCAGCGGATAAGAAAATGTACGCGTTACGCGACGTCACAGGAACTGTCCCTAGTATCCCATTAATCGCATCATCGATCATGTCTAAAAAGCTTGCTTCCGGTGCGGATGCAATTTGCCTAGACGTTAAAGTGGGTAATGGAGCATTCATGACCGATTTAGAAGAAGCGAAAAAATTAGCGATTTTAATGGTTCAAATTGGTAAATTGGCAGGTAAGAGTGTCAAAGCCATTTTGACCAACATGGACGAACCATTGGGCTTTGCAGTTGGTAATACATTGGAAGTCATCGAAGCGATTGAAACATTAAAAGGACAAGGTCCTAAAGACTTAGAGTCTGTTGTTTTAGAAATCGGTTCTTATTTATTAGAAGATGCGGGTATCGCATCCAAACAAGCAGCGATGGATTTATTAAAATCTAAACTTCACAATGGTGAAGCATTGAATAAATTGGTTGAACTTGTCAAAGCACAAGGTGGCGATGCATCCTTCATTTTAAACCCTGAAAAATTCGTTAAAGCCAGCCAAATCTTGCCATTAGTTGCAAAAGAAGATGGCTATATTGATTCGATGGTGACCATCGATATTGGCTTAGCAGCGGCCTTCTTAGGTGCTGGTCGTGAAACCGTGGATGGGATTATCGACCCTGCTGTAGGTATTGTATTTAAAAAGAAGATTGGTGATTATGTCCGTAAAGGTGATGTCATTTTAGAAGTGCATGCCAACCAAAAAGGTGTTCAAGAAGCGATGCAAACCTTAGAAAAATCCATCAAGATTGGACAACAAAAACATGAAGTTGTCTTGATTGAAGGCGTCATTTTATGAGTTACGCACTCATCACGGGTGGTGCGATCGGTTTAGGCAGAGCCTTTTCTGATTTATTGGCAGATCGAGGGTATGATATAATCATTACCTCACGTAGCTTAGACCATCTGGCAACCGCACAAAAAGAAATTCAAACCAAATATCGTGTCAAAGTACAAATATTTGTAGGCGATATTGCGAAATCAGAGTTTAGAGATAAACTCATCGAGTTTGTACAACCCTATGATATCGATTTATTGATTAATAATGCTGGTTTCGGTCATAATGACCTATTCATCGATGCGCCTTTGGATAAAGAATTCAACATGATCGATGTAAATATCAAAGCTTTACAACACTTAATGAAGTATTTTTATAGGTATTTCAAAGAAAAACAAGGCGGTAGAATCATCAATGTAAGTTCATTGGCTGGGTTTGTCCCAGGTGCTTATGCAGCTACCTATTATGCGTCAAAAGCCTATGTGACTAGTCTCACTAGAGCAGCGGCTTATGAAGCGAAAGTGACCAAAAGCAATGTTCAAATTCAAGCGTTATGCCCAGGGCCATTAAAAACACAATTTTTTGAAACCGCTGGCACAAATATCAAGTTTTACAAACGTGACCCTAAACTCGCTGCTCGAGCAGTTTTGGATGCGAAAAGGGTTATAGTTGTCCCAGGATTTAAAGAAAAAATTGCCCATGGTTTATTAAAAATCATGCCTGCAGGTTTATCGGTTAAGTTCGCAGGATTTGGCCAAAAAAGAAAGAAAATGCAATAAGCCTTTGGGTTTATTGTTTTTTTCTGAAATGGCTTTAGATTGCAAAAAAATCAGAAAAAAGATACAATATAAGTGAGGTTAAACTATGAAAACAGAAGATAAAAAAGGACTAGCCCCAAAAGAAGCTGAAAAGTTGAGAGAAAAACAATTAGGTCAACAAATCAGTAAATTTAAGGAAGCCGACAAAGAAGTTTTGAAAATTGAATATGAAGAATACGATGAAGATGAAGACTACGCTGTCATCGATTTGGAGATCAATCAAGAGAGCGATATTTATCAAAAGTTCACCATGTTAAGCCGACGTCGTATCAGTCAAGAAATCATGAATCACTTGGAAGAATATGCGAAATATGTCCCTTTATATAAACCTTTGTTGATTAACGTGACGAGACCAAACCAAACCATCGATGGTGACTTGTTAAAAACGATTGAACTAATGGTTGAGCGCAGTTTAACCAAACGGATCATTGATTTAACTGTTAATATTAAACAGATTAAAGTACTATCGACATTGATGGTTCTTTTTGGGCTAACTGCGATGCTTATTTCGATTTTATTGTCAGAACGATACCTCAATTTATTCATCATCAACGAGGTATTCTATATATCCAGTTGGGTTTTTGTATGGAAAGCAGTAGAAGGTTTTTTATTTGATTTACGTAAAACAACCGAACAAAAATATAAACTACTTCAAATCTATTCGGCAGATTATGTTTCAAAGATTTAAGTCATTTTCATTGTGTTTTGGATAATTTATGATAAACTAATTGTGTACTACGGGGAGCCGCAAGGCTGAGAGGAAGTATTTCGACCCGAATACCTGATCTGGATCATGCCAGCGGAGGAATAGTCACATCACTAGACATTCTTTTGGCATCCCAAAGGAATTTTTTATTTTTATAAGGAGAAATGTCTATGAATAAAGATTTAAGTAAATTAACAGAATCAGCGGTTTTAGTGGCGTTAGCGGTAGTCCTCGAATTGATTTCGAAAATGATTCCAATTTTACAAATGCCTTATGGTGGATCGGCTTCTTTAGCCATGTTCCCCATCTTCATTTTAAGCTATCGACATGGTTTGAAATGGGGTGTTCTATCCGGTTTCGTCTTCGGCATTATGAACTTTTTTATTGATGGTTATGCGTTTTTCTGGGGTTCATTCGTGTTTGACTATACGTTCGCCTTCGCAGCGATAGGTTTGGCTGGTTTATTCAGTAAAAAAGCACTGGATCAAAAGATCAGTGCCGTCTTGTTAGGGATTGTTTTGGGTTCATTTGTTCGTTTCATCATTCACACGTTGTCTGGGATTTTATTCTTCGCAGAATATGCTGGTGATCAAAATGTAATCCTATACTCAGTCACTTACAATGGTGGTTACATGCTGGCTTCGATGGCGCTTTGCTTATTGGTAGCTATCCCAACGTATAAGCGCTTGCTTATGAAAGACTTGGTATAATGATGTCATCGATGATTTTTAAGTAGTCGATGCGTGGATTAAAGCCAAATTTGATGGGATAAGCTAATGTTTTAAACGTCTCATAAGTGATTGATTTTCTACCGCCATTAATAGACGATAGATAATGTTCATAAAGCACATCAAATGGTAAATAATAGTATTCATTATACACAGAAAAATAGACAATCATGAAACCTATGCCACCAGCATCAACGATGCGTTTTAGGTGGATGATTTGATGTTCTGGGATGTTTTTTAAAGGAATCGACGTTTTTGAACTCGTTTCTTTCGCATCAAAGTCAATATAATAACCTTTATATACCCCATTGAAGTCTGTTGTCGATGGGGTTTTATAATACGCTTCCGTGATTTTGGCCTTATTGCGTGCAGGATAGCTGACCGTTACGACTTGTACAGGGGTAGGTTTTTTATAAATCACAGCCCGTTGTTTATCTAGATAAAACTGATTCGTCGCTTCGATATCGCCTTCTAAGGTCATCCCTAAGTTGGCGCGATTGATGAGTTTGGTTGTGGTTTTTTTCGGATTTGGATAGTTAATAGCCATAAAGATCACCTATTTGTATATTACCATAAATGGGGATTTTTTACTTTAAAACCGCAATCAGTCATAAATTTGTAAATGGTGTAATAAACTTGCTGAAATTTTGGTCTCCATGTTATAATTAATTAAACTTTAACGTTTCTAGTATCGAAAGGAAGTATTCTATGAGCTTAATTAAAATTTTCGCCTTAGGCGGTCTCGGTGAAAACGGGAAAAATATGTATTGTGTTGATGTGGATAATCAATTATTCATTTTAGATGCCGGGATTAAATACCCAACTTCTGAATTGTTTGGGGTCGATGAAATTGTACCAGATTATAAGGTATTAATCGACTTTTTACCAAAAATCAAAGGTTTTTTCATGACGCATGCCCATGAAGACCACATCGGTGCCTTATCACACATCTTAAAAGATATTAACGTGCCTGTGTACGCGACTAACTTCACCATGGAATTGATCAAAGACAACCTCAAAGAAGAGGGTTATGACTTAGAAAAGTTGAAACTCCATGTCATCAACCAAAATTCGATCATTAAATTTGATCATGTTAAAATCACATTTTTCACAACCACACACTCCATTCCTGAAAGTGTTGGGGTTGCTATCAATACGATTGATGGGTCAATCATTTACACATCCGATTATACCTTTGACCAAAGTGCTGACCCACGCTATCAAACCGATTTCAAGAAAATCAACGAATTGGCTGAAAAGAAAGTGCTCTGTTTACTGACGGAATCCCTTGGGTCAGGATTGGTTCTCAATGGATCCATTACCAAAGAGCTCGACCACGCCATCAATCAAGCGATTTCAAATGCGCCTGGACGTGTCATTGCGTCGCTGTTCTCATCCGACTTATTGAAAATTCAACGTGTTATTGACATCGCATTAAAACATAAAAAACGCATCGCCATCATCGGACGCCGTGCCCAACGCATCGTCGATATCGCGATTGAAATGAACTATTTAAATATTCCAAAAGAGTCTTTAATCGCACTACGATATATCGATGATAAAAACAAAAACGATGATAAAGACATTGTTGCGTTAGTCACCGGAAATCGTCATGAACCCTTCTTCATGTTACAACGCATGTGCAAAAAGGCAGACCGTTTAATTTACATCGATGAGAACGATTCTGTTTTGGTGGTCGCTTCTCCAATCCCAGGGACTGAAAAGATGGCAGCTAAAACCTTAGATATCTTGTATCGTACAGATGCGAAAGTGACTGTGATTGATAAAAAGATTCTAACCACATCACACGCCACAGCCGATGAAATCAAGATGATGATGAATATGCTTAAACCACGCTACATTTTACCGGTCATCGGTGAATACCGTATGCAATACGCTGTGCAAAAATTAGCGATGGAAATGGGTTATCAAAAAGACGATGTATTCTTAATGGATAATGGCGACGCACTGGTCTTTAAAGACGGTGAACCGGATGTCCAAAGAGCGCGTTTCCGCAGCGGCGACATCCTCATTGATGGGTCCGCGATTGGGGATGTCAATGACATTGTCATCCACGACCGTGAACTGTTATCCGAAGATGGCGTATTGCTGATCGTTGCGAACATCAATCCACGTTCCAAACGCATTTTGGGTGAGATTGAAATCGTCACCAAAGGCTTTGTTTACGTCAAAGAATCCGAACAACTTTTAAAAGAAGTCAAAGATTTATTCATCAAAGCCTGCGACAAACACCTTAAAGGCAAATACATCAATTGGAATGAACTCAAAACCAATGTTAGGGAAGACATCAATAAGTTTTTATACAAAGAAACCAAACGCAGTCCAATCACCATCCCTGTGATTATTGCGACGGAAATATAATATGTTTAATAAAATACTCTATGGGGTTGTGACCCTAATCTTAGTGGTTGTGATTTATATTTCTTCACTGCTAGGCATCATTTATGAACGTCAAGCCATTTTATTAGAACAACTGATCGATGAATCAATAGAAGAACGTGATTTTACCAAATACATCAAGTATTCATCCTTGTATTATAATGAATTGACACCGACGACCATCAATGACCACGACGACTATTTAGTTACCTATTTCCAAACGGTTGAAACCAATCGTGAAGGTAAAACCATCAGTCAATTGATTGTCTTTGTCATGGCAAATAATGAAGTCACGATGAGCGATACTGAAAAAAATGAAGCGGATCAAACCCGCATGGAAGTCTGGTCTGGTACGAATAAAGTATATTCTACCAAAGACGATGACATTTATAAAGATTTCGCCATCAGCTGGGGTTTGAAAGAACAATCATTTTATTACTATAACTTCTTAATTGAAGACAACCAATTTGATGTGAAACTATTTGATTATACAGGGTTTGTCATTGAAATTGCATCCATCGATACACCAGTAGTGGACTTGAGTGATGAAGATGCCATCCGCGATGCTGGGTTCTTAACCTCTTACACTGTGGATGAAATTGAAGTGATGTTAAAGATTGAAGACCATGTATGGAAAATCTATTTGTACATTGGTATTTTTATGGTGATTGATATCGCTTTCGCCTTCTTTATTTTCAGAAAAAAATCAGCGTAAAAGATATGAAAACGACCTGTACGGGTCGTTTTTTACTATGTAAACCCTTTGAATATAAAGATTCTAGTGTTTGGATATGCTGAATTTAAACTTAGACACACTGAAATTAAATGCTTGAAACCCTTTACAATTTTTTTTTGTACGCTATAATGGAAAGTAAGGAAACCGATTTCCAAACAGCGCGAGGTGTCACATGGGAACGATTAATAAATACAATTTAAAGGGATTCAATGGGTACTATTTCCCGCTTTTCAATAAGACGGGATTCATGTCATATGTCACGCCAACACTCTCAGGCGATATCAAATTAGACTATCATCATTATGTCACTGAACCTTTCTCGGAAAAAGATTTGGTCAACAGTCTTTTTTCGCGTAATATCATTTTTAGTGTCGATGGCAAATCATACCATCTAAACGGCAATACTGCTTTACAACAAAATGATTCGATTGATTTGGAAGTAGGTCCACTTTATCAAATCGTCACACGTAAAAATAAGGCACATCAAATCGAAATCACGTCATTTATTGTGAATGATGAACCGATTGAAGTCCATCAAGTGGTTTTCACCAATCTTAAAAAATCTGCCGTAGAACTGAAGGTTTTAACGGCATCACCGTTATATGGTAGAAGTGCAGATAATCTTCGAGACCACCGTCATGTAACATCTTTATTGAATCGTGTTTGGGTGAAAGACCATTTAATTCAACTCAATCCAACATTGTCATTTGATGAACGTGGTCATAAACCCAATGATGTTTTTTATGGTTTTCATGCGAAATCAGAGGATTTAAAGATTGAAGCGTATTATCCTTCATTAGATGAATTCATTGGTAACGGCAATTTACTATTCCCAAAACCACGTCAAGCATCCAATGTTGGTGACTGTGTCGAAGGCTATGAAGCCATGGGTGGTATACAATTTGAGACCGTCAACGTTCTACCAAATGCATCAGTTACACTTTACATGGGTTTTTCTGCGAGTTATGAAGATGAACTGGCAAGCTTGAATCGATTCTTAAACAAAAAAGCATTTAACCAAGCTTTCGAAGCCTCTAAAACGTACTGGCTCGATGAAGTATCGAGACTCCAATTTACTTACGGCAGTGCTTCTAAAACCGCTTTACTCGATATGGTTGCTATCCAACCCATTCTCAGACGTTTCTTTGGCAATTCCTATATGCCACACCATGACTATGGTAAAGGCGGTAAGGGATGGCGTGATCTATGGCAAGATTTATTGTCATTAATCATGTACAATGACCCAACCGTCAAAGAATCCTTAGTCAATAACTTCGCTGGTATTCGTATCGATGGTTCTAACGCAACCATCATTGGATCCAAAAAAGGTGAGTTTAAAGCCGATCGAAACAACATCGTGCGTGTTTGGAGCGACCACGGTGCGTGGCCACTCATCACCACACTCATGTATGTGCATGAAACCGGGGATTTGGACTTCTTGTGGATCAATACCCCTTATTTCGACGATCAATTCACACATTACACCAAACAAACCAAACAAAACTTCCCTAAAGATTACGTCTTAAGGGTTAACAATCAACCTTATCAAGGCACCATTTACGAACACTTACTTCTAGAAAACGTGGTCGCGGCACTGAATATTGGTGAACAAGGTTTTATCAAACTAGAGGATGCTGACTGGAACGATGGTCTCGATATGGCAACCAAACGAGGGGAAACATTGGCGTTCACCCATTTCTACGCGAATAACCTCCGTATGTTGGCTGAAATTTTAGAAGTTTCCAATCAACCTCAAATTACCTTATTCAAATCCTTGGCTGAACTCAGCTTGAATGTCCATAAACATGCGAATTTAGAAAGATTCTTTGATGATGTTCGTCAGTTCCATGGAGAAGTTGTATCTGCGGATACACAAGCATTGATTCGTGCCCTCAAAGCGAAAGCCAAAGCCATGATTAAACACTTAGAATCCTTTGGGGTTCATCCGAATGGGGCATTACAATCCTATATTGATAATGATGGTTTATTCTTAGACCGTAAAGATACGTTGTCCTTAACTGGTCAAGCCATGGCATTATTGTCTGAAACTGTATCTAAAAAACGAGCAGCGCGTATCGCCATCGAAACGAAGAAAGCTTTATTTGACGCCAACATTGGTGGTTATAAACTCAATTCCAATTTCAATGAAGTCAAACTCAACATGGGTAGAGCCTATGGTTTTGCTTATGGCCATAAAGAAAACGGCGCTGTGTTCTCACACATGGCTGTGATGTATGCCTATGGGTTATACCAATATGATTTGGTAGCCTATGGTCATCAAGCCATCAACGCACTCATGAACCGCGCGATACACAAGGATGCGAATATGCTGGCAGGTATCCCTGAGTACTTCACACCTAAAGGGGAAGGTAAGTACAGTTATTTAACAGGTTCCGCTTCTTGGCTATTGAAATTGCTTAGGACGGAAGTCTTTGGTATTCAAATGCATTTAGGTACACTCACCCTCCATCCAAAACTCATGAAATCCGATTTCATCGATGGTAAAGCTTCGATTGAAACTTATTTGTTTGGACAAAAGAGACGTATTACCTATCATAACCCTAAAGGCTTGTCCTATGGTAAATACGAGATTAGAAGCATCCACATGAACCAACGTTTGGTACCAAACTACTTTGTTGAACTCGAAGGCGATTTGGAGGTGCTTTTAGATGAAAGGTATTGAAATCCATCAATTTAATGGCATTGGGTATCAAAAATTATTTCATTTTCAATCTTGGCGCATAGCGATACTCAATTATATCGATGAATTGTTGCCGGAAAACATCCATCGTTTTCAAGCCCATAATTTAACCGATGAGGCTTTTGTGTTACTCGAAGGTGCTTGTACATTATTCATCTATGAAGATGATCAAATCGTGCCTATCCACATGGAAAAGCATCAAATTTATAACATTAAAAAAGGGGTATTTCATTCACATACCCTATCTAAAACATGCAAATTATTGATCATTGAAGAAGAAAATACATCGGATGATAATTCACCGATGATGTACTTAACATTAGAACAACGCAATCAATTGGTTGCATTAGCGAGGTTAAATCATGGCTTATAAATTATTGTGGCAAGACGTTTTTAATCAAGATGGTAAACCCGATGAATCGATTTGGGTCTATGAAACGGGTGGTCACGGTTTTGGTAATGGGGAAGCTCAGTACTATACCGACCGTCTCGAAAATGCGTTTGTCAAAGATGGGATTTTGAATATTGTTGCATACAAAGAAGATTATCAAAAGAACCACTATACCTCTGCGAAACTGACGACTTATGGAAAAAAATCCATTTTATTTGGGCGTGTTGAGGTATCCGCTAAACTCCCTTTGGGTCATGGCACTTGGCCAGCCATATGGTTATTATCTGACGCATTTAAAGCAGGTACATCTTGGCCACTTTGTGGTGAAATTGATTTGATGGAACACGTGGGACATCACCCTGGGTTCGTTCATTTCTCATTACATTCTAAAAGTTATAACCATTTAAATCACCTTCAACCTACCCACATCGTTGAAGATATGAATCTCACCGAAGGGTTCCATGAGTATGCATTTGAATGGGATGAAACAGAATTGCGTTTCTTCATTGATCAAAAACACCATGTCACCTTCCATAAAGGGGATGAACATCGATTGACAGATATTGGCGGTTGGCCATTCCATCAGCCATTCTACCTTATATTGAATTTAGCCTTGGGCGGTTGGTGGGGCGGTAAAATCGATGATTCGATATTTCCTGTCACCATGCAATTCAAATACGTCAAAGTATACGAAAGGATTGGATAGTTTTGAAAAGAACCATTTATACGATTGCTTCAGAGCTTGGCTTATCCCCTGGTACCATTTCGAAAGTCATCAATCGTACCGGGAACGTCTCTGAGGAAACCCGTGAACGTGTCCTAGCCCACATCAAAGAAGTTGGGTATGTACCGGTTACGTCAGCACGCATGTTAAAATCCAAACGCAGCTATACCATTGGTGTCGTCTTTTCTGAAGATCTACACATTGGTCTAGAACACCCGTTCTTTTCCTCCATTCTTCAACATTTTAAAAACTATGTTGAGAATGAAGGCTATGAATTGTCTTTTATTGTGTCTAAATTAGGCAATAACCGTATGAGTTATTATGAATGGTGTATGAATAAAAAAGTCGATGGGGTTTACATTGTGGTCGGTGACTATGGCGATGAAGGGCTATATGAACTCGCGAAGAAGCATATCCCATGCGTTTCCACCGATATCCTCATTCCGGGTATCCATTCCATCATTTCAGACAATATCATGGGTATTCAAGTGAGTTTAGATCATTTATATCATACCAATCGGTTAAAATCTGTTGGTCTAATTGCAGGACCACAACAATCCAAAGCTTTTTTTGAACGTTATGAAGCGTTTAAAGCATATCACGCTGAACATCAGTTGCCGATTCGACCAGAACATGTCGTATTCGCAGAATCATTTGGGTTCACCTCGGGGTATCAGGCCGCATTAAAACTGATTGAAAACCCACTACCCGAAGGCTTATTGGTTGGTTCAGATGATATTGCTTTAGGTGTCCTTAAAGCATTCAAAGATAAAGGCATTCGAATTCCACAAGACATCCAAATCATCGGATACGATGATATCGCATTCGCAAAACACTTCACACCTGCCTTAACCACTGTAAAACAGGACCGTGAATTGATCGCCACCACAGCAGCGAAGAAGCTTTTACAACTGATCAATAATCCGAACATAAAAGTCGAAGAAGTGATTCGAATACCAGTAGAACTGGTGCTTCGAGATACGACTCGATAAAACAGAAACAAAAATGCTTGTAAACGATTACACATTGTGATATTATAATTATATGGAAAGTGAGAAACCGATTTCCTAAAATATGTAAGCGTTTTTAATAAAGGTGGCACAGGGTGCACCCTTTAATTGTTAAATTAAGAAACCGATTTCCGGAGGACAAAATGAAGTCGAATCAACACACCACTTTCATTCAAAAGAATTATCAAAAACAAAAACCATTCTCATCTTTTTTACCGGGGATTGCAGGTAAAAAGGGGATTCCATTATGGAGTTTTTATGTAAATAGAGGTCAAGTCATCACCAGTTTTGGTCGACGTGACAAGAATGGTGCAATCTTAGAGTTTTTCCCAGCCAACGCGGCTTATATGTACACCAAAACGATTGGATTTAGAACATTCATTCGTGTCGACGGGATCATCTATGAATTTTTCAAAGAAGATGGTCTAAATCAAACGCTTTATGTTGAACGCGATTCGGTGTCTATTTCAGAAGTCAATGAAGCCATTCAGGTCAAAGTGACGGTTAAATACTTCACCTTACCAAATGAAAAGATTGGCGCACTCGTTCGAAAAGTAACCTTTGAAAACTTATCCTTATCCAAGAAACACATAGAAGTCTTGGATGGATTGACACAAATATTGCCTTCAGGGATTGATTACGGCGGTTTCAAAGCCATTTCAAACCTATTACAATCTTGGATGGATGTCGATTTTAATCCAGGCTATGCATTTTATAAATTAAGAGCATCTACAGGTGACTCGGCAGAAGTCAGTGAAGTCACCGATGGTAATTTCTACATATCTAAATTAGAAAACGAAACCGTGAAGATCATCGCGGATACAAAATTGGTATTTGATACCGATACATCATTCTCTAAACCTTATGGCTTTATGTACCATGGGTATGACGCATTCAAAGATAAACCTCAAGTCGTTGTAAACCAAGTACCGTGTGCTTTCAGTTTATTTGCATGCGAGCTAGACAAAGTCGTGACATTGAATACCTTGGTTGGTTATACATCCGATAAAAATTTACTCGACGAATACGTCGAAAAACTCAATACCAGTTATCTCATGTCAAAAGACAAAGAGAACAATGAGTTACACCGTGAATTAACCAGTGCCATTGATACCGAAACGGCAGAACCACTGTTTGATGCGTATTTAAAACAATGTTACTTAGATAACTTGTTGCGTGGTGGTGAACCGTTCCCGATTGAAACCAAATCAGGGGTAGCCAGCTATCACTTATTCAGTCGCAAACATGGTGACTTAGAAAGAGATTATAATTTCTTCGTCATTGAACCTGAGTATTATTCTCAAGGCAATGGTAACTTTAGAGACGTTTTACAAAACAGACGCAGTGATACCTTATTCCATAGTTTCGTTAAGGACCACAACCTATGGCACTTCGCTTCATTGATCAGCGCTGATGGTTATAACCCATTATCGATTGAAGGTATTCAATTCGAATATCAAGGTAAAGTCGTTTATAAGGGACTGGATGGTTTCATTGAAAAACCATTTACCCCAGGTTCGATTTATAAAAAGTTAATCGACCTTGGTTATGATGATGAACAAGCTGAAAATACAATGAAGGTGATTTTAAAAGAATCTACCCCAAACATCAAAGCAAGTTTCGGTGAAGGTTATTGGAATGACCACTTCACTTACATCTATGATTTGATTGAAGGATATCTCGATATTTATCCTGAAACAGAACAAGCGTTGTTGTTTGAAAAGAAAGTGTATCGTTTCTTTGATAACCATACCGATGTCTTACCGAGAAGTGAAAAGACCGTTTTAACCAAAGATGGTAAAGTTAGACAATATGGCGCACTTGCACATCATCATGGGCATTCAGACTGGTTACTCATTCAAAATAAACCGGTTGAAGTCACTTTAGCGTCTAAACTGCTCACCCTTGTATTGAATAAATATGGATTATTAGACCCCGCTGGTATTGGTTTATCGTATGACGCGAACAAACCTGGCTGGAACGACGCGATGAATGGTTTACCTGGTTTGTTCGGTTCAGGCGTTTCTGAGATGTTTGAATTAAAGCGTTTAAACCAATATGTCTTGAATGCTTTCAAACAACATCCAGCGAACCACATCGAAGTATTGACACCTCTGGTTGATTTAATTCGTGCCTATGAATCGCTCCAAGGCGAAGGCCACCAACTTTGGGATCAAAGAACCACCGCATTAGAAACCTATCGTGAAGCTTTAAAACAACCATTATCGTTAAGCTGGATCGATACCAAAGCCGCTGTTCGTGTATTAGAAAGAATTCAAGCGGATTTGGAAGTTGCAGAAAGAAGAGCCCATGAGATTGACCCAGTATACCCAACCTACCTCACTTATGAAGCGGTTAGATATGAGCCCATTTTAGACAATGGTCAACCTAAGATTGGTAATTACAAACTACCATTGGTTAAAGTACTCGAGTTTAAGATGAACCCAATCCCGGCATTCTTAGAAGCACCTGCACGTTATTTAAAACAAACCAAAGATGTCGCACAAGCTAGAGCCTTATATCAAACGATTAAAGGTACGGAATTGTATGATGCTAAGATGAAGTTCTATCAAACCAGTGTTTCACTCGATGCGTATTCCAATGAGATTGGACGTATCCGTGCATTCACCAAGGGTTGGTTAGAAAGAGAATCGAACTTCTTGCACATGACTTATAAGTATTTGCTCGGGTTGTTAAAAGCTGGTCTTTATGATGAGTTCTACAATGAAATGGATACCAATATGGTTTGCTTCATGGACCCAGAGGTCTATGGCCGCTCACCACTTGAAAACTCCAGTTTCATCGCCACCTCAACCAACCCAGATCCGAAAAAGCATGGTCAAGGGTTCGTATCTAGATTGTCTGGTTCAACCGCGGAAATGTTGTCGATGTATAAAGAGATGTTTATCGGTAAACACCCATTCACCGTTGTCGACAATCAATTGGTTCTATCATTCAAGCCAGTCTTGAACAAACGATTCTTTAAAGAAGGCAAAGTATCCTTTAAATTCTTTAATACAAAAGTCACTTATATCAACCCACTCGGATTGAATACGTATGACAAAGCAGCACGCATCACCGATATTGAAGTCATCGATGCATTCGGTTCACACTGGATCAAAGGTGATCAATTGACCCAATTGGCATCAAATGTTCGCTCCGGCGGCATTGATCAAATAAATGTATACATAAATAGGGAGGAAGCCAAATGAAAAAAACATTTATGTTGTTAGTATTAACGGTTTTAAGTGTTGTAGCATTGGTCGCTTGTCAAGAAGAAGCCAAGTTGACTAAGATTACGTTCACAGGCGTAACCGACGTTACAGACATCGCTTACGGTACAGAATTCAACGTTCTTACCGGTGTTAAAGCGATTGGTGACGATAACAAAGATTATACAGACAAAATCACTGTACAATCGGTTGCGACCATTTCAGAATCAGGCGTTTTAGATACCCAAGCCGTGGGTGTTGCAGCAGTTAAATATGTCGTAACTGTCGGCAATGTTACCGGTGAAAAATGGCGTTATCTAACCGTATTAAACCCAACTGCAGTTGAAGGCGAAATGCTTATCAACGGAGACTTCTCCGGTGGTACAGGAGGATGGACTGACCCGAATGTCAACTACATCGCAGATGGCGCAGAAATGACCATTTCTGCTGAAGATGGTGCTTTAAAAGTAGAAGTTGTTGCAGGTGCCAACGTTTATACCCCTCGTTTCGGACAAATGAACGTGCCATTTGAACTCAACAAAACTTACCAAGTATCCTTCAGAGCGAAATCATCTGTTGAAAAGACCATTAACCTACAAGTTGGTGAATTGTTAACCTCATCTCCTTGGTTTACAGATTTCAAACCTGGTCAAACTGAAAATAGATTAATTACCACTGAATGGGCAACTTATTCTTACAAGTTCACTCACAAGTTAGACAACAAACGTGGTGGTATCTTATTTGAATTAGGTAAATTAGGTAACGATCAAATCAACGCAACTATGTGGTTTGATGACATTGAAATTACCGAATCTACACCAGATGCAGACACAGTAGCACCTACATTCTCAGGCTTAACCGCTGAAAGATCCGTACTTATTGGTGCATCATTCGACCCACTAGCTGGCGTTACCGCATTTGACGTTGTTGACGGTGATGTTACTGACAATATCGTTGTTGTCATTAAAGACGCTTCACAAGCTGTTGTTACTGCAGTAGATACTTCAGTTGAAGGCACATTCACATTAGAATATGCGATTGAAGACGAAGCTGGCAATGAAGCAACCTTCACAGTTACCTTATCCGTATTAGGTATGTTATTCTCTGAAACAAACGTTCTTAAGAATGGTGACTTCGCAGCACCAATCAATGAAACCACACCAGAATGGACCACATGGGGTCAAGACTGGGGTAATGTCGCTGTATTTACAGGTTCTATCGTAGATGGCGCTTACCAAATGGACATTACAAATCCTGGTGATGCAGGTACTTGGTCTGTTCAATTCGTTCAAAAAGTTGATCTCGTTGAAGGTGTCACATACCGTGCGTCCTTTGATGTGAAATCTTCTGTAGCAAGAGACATTGACTTTGTGGTTACTCAAGACGTTACTTATTATGAACACTTCAAACAAGCTGGTATTCAATTAACCACTGAATTCCAAACATTCCAATATGTATTTACAGTCGATAAGACCACTGATAATACGAAGTTTGAATTTGATTTAGGTGCTACACCAAACGCTGCACCTTCAATCATTACTTTTGATAACATTAAGTTACAAGAAGCAGTGTTAGATCCACTACTAGTCAATACAGAATTTGACGCCCTTGGATGGCAAGGTTTCTACAACGATTGGGAAGGCTCAATGGCATCTCTATCTGTTGTTAATGGCGAATTCAAGTATTCATTGACTAAGTATACCAATGGTTCTGCAGGTTACTTACTACAATTAATCTATGGTACTAAATTAGTCCTTGAACCAAACACAACTTATACATTCACATTCGATGCATATGCATCTAAAGATTTAACATTGAACCCATTCTTCACTCAAGGGGATGCTGCTGGTTGGAACAATATCGTTACTTCCGGTACAGTCGCAATCACAACCACTAAGGCTACTTATACTGTGACTGCAACTACAGGTGAAGGCGTTGCGTTACCATTCGAACTTAAGTTTGAATTCGGTACACAATTCGCACCGTTTGAATCTGGTGATGAATACATTATGTGGGATAACCTATCCTTCAAGAAGGCTGAAGGCCCTGAATTATTAATGAATGGTTCTGCACAAGAAGTCTTACAATGGACTTATGACAACTCCGGTGGTGCTACTGGTAACATGCAATTAGTTGATGGTAAAGCTGTTGTTACAGTTGAAACCTTAGGCGCAGCATATCAACCTCATATGTACCAAATGCTTTCTGGCTTAAAAGCTGGTAACTACATGCTTAAAGTGGTTGTTAGTTCTTCAGTTGCTAGAGACCTTAGAGTAAACTTTGTAGTTCCTGCATGGGGTTATTCATCCATTATCCCTGGTGGATCACATGATTTCGCAGTTGAAGTAGACACTGAAAAAGTCGTTTACGTGCCATTCACAGTCGCTAATGACATCACTGATCAAGTGAAGTTTGAATTTGACTTTGGTACACTTGGTGGCGAACTCATCAGCTTACCTGGTACATTCACCATTTCTGAAATTCTACTTTACCAAGTCATAGCATAGGAGATATCTATGAAAAAATTATTCGCACTACTCGTTATTTCATTATTTGCATTGACACTCGCCGCTTGTAATGGCGGCGGTGGCAATACTGTTAAATACATTGAACTAACTTACGCTGACTGGGGTGATCCAGTGTTCAATCAACGTATGATTGACAAATTCATGGAAAAATACCCTAACATCACTGTTACATTAAGACAGGACATTACCGGTTCAGGTGCAACCTTTACTGGGAACCTCGTAACAGCAGCACAAGCTGGTCTATTACCTGACGTATTCGCAACCGATAACGTACCAACCGTCGTTAGAGCTGGTTTGACCTTAGACGTTGCTGATTTATGGGACGCTGACTCAGATACCACCATGGTATATGAAGATGTCGCTAAAACTGCGGTTTATAACGGCCACAGATATGCGGTACCTAGTTTCCAATTCTTAAAAGGTATTTTCATTAATTTGGATATTTTTGAAGAATCTGGTCTACAATCCGTTACTGGCAAGTATCGTTTAGACGCTGATGGTTATCCTGTCAAAGACTGGACCCATTCAGAATTCGTTGAAATTGCAAAAGCAATTACCAACTATGATATTCAAAACGTTGAAAACTTAGTCATCGGTTTTGATACATGGTACGGTTCACCAGACTTCCAACAAGTATGGCCAATGATGAACTCCACCCGTTTCGGTTACGATACATGGGATGGCGAAAAGTTCAACTATACCTCCACTGAATGGATTGATGCGATGCGTGCTAAAGTTGAAATCGACAACTACGAACTCAACTTAGGTGTGACTTCACGTTATCCAACTGCTGACTGGGAAAATACCCCTGCACTTCAAACCTATGTCATCCAATCCGGTTATGCCGCAATGGATATCGAAGGTTCATGGCAATTCTGGGTCATCCAAGAAGCACAAGATCAAGGAATCAACATGGGCTTCTGGCCTTATCCATCGGGTTCCGAAGGATTATTCCCACCAACCATTCTTGACTACCAAGCCATTTCTAGCCAAACTGCTCACCCAGAAGAAGCTTATCTACTTGCTAAATGGATGACATTTGGACAAGACGGATGGAACGCTCGTTTAGATTTATATGAAGATGACAAAGCCGCTGCAGAAGCTGCTGGTCAAACCCCTAAATATCTAGACCGCTTCCCAGTAGCTGCTTATCCTGGCGTTTGGGAAAGAGTTGCTGACTTAGTCGACGGTATCCCTGGTATTGAATACACATTGGACAGAATTGAAAATGCACGTCCTGACCTTGACAAATGGTTAGCCGGTTATAAAGATTTCTGGGCATGGGTAAGCGATACTGAAAACAACCCTTGGAGCTGGACTGCATTACAAACTGCTGGTCCTAACTCAGTAGCTGCATTCGCAGAACAATGGAATTTAAAAGCAAATGAATTGGTACAACAAGAAATTGCCAATTTAGGTAAAGACGAATAACAAATCCATGATTCAAGAGGGCAACCAACCACTGCCCTCTTGATATCATATCTATTGGAGGAAATCTATGATTAAACGCCTGAAAAAAATGAAATGGGTGCGCTTTTTAAGTGAATACTACCAAAAAGTCAAAGCGTTTTTTATTGCTTTTGGCTTCAAAAAGACATTGTCGTCTTTAATAGCTTTGGTATTGGTCATTTATGTGGTTGCATCTTTTTTTAGAGTAGCATCAAACGATGTTTTTTTCGATGCGCGCGCACTCACACGTGCTTATGAGGACAGCGCGACACTCAGTTTGAGTGAACAAACGTATTCCACGGTTAAAAAAGGATATTTATCCCATAATTACACCGAGAGTACCCTCGAGAAAACGTTTGACCCAATAGATATGACAGGCGCGTTGGTATCGGCACTAGACCCGAGATACCAAGACGCCATCAATGATTATGCGGATTATCGAAACGGGGCCAATGATACCGTTTCTGCATATCGTAGTCTAAGCGACCAAGTCACCTTTAACGTCGGCGCAATTCCAAGCGGCTTGTATTATATCGCTGTGGACTATTATGAATTATCGGAAAGTGTTCAAGCGACACAGGTTGGACTTAGAGTCAATCAAGTATATCCATTCTATGAAGCACGTACCCTCATTTTAGAAAGTGAATGGGTATTCGATAGTACTGAATTTGAATTAGACCGTTATCAGAATGAAATCCAACCCGGTTCAAGCAAACAACTGGCTTGGAAAACCATGATTTTGCGAGATCTTAAGGGCATGCATGCCGGATATTTTCAATTTTATTTACAAGCCAATGATGAAATCACTTTAGAACATGTATCTGGTGAATACCTCATTGGACAGGTTCATTTCGTTCAAGTGGATGAAACCCCTTCTTATGAAGCGTATTTGAATCAATACCCTAACGCAACCGTGATGAATCAGTTGGTTCAAGTATCGGCTAAAGATTTGGCATCCCGTAATGACGCATCGATTCGTCTAAGAGCAGAACGTGACCCATCATCATTACATTACGACACACAATTTTTGAAGATGAACACCATTTTTGGTGACTCATGGCAAAATGGTGGTCAAGCTGTCACTTATGAAATTGAAGTGGAAACTGCTGGTTTCTATCACATTTCATTCAAATACCGCCAATATATGATTAAGGATATGCCTGTGTTCAGAAAGATTTATGTGAATGGTGAAGTCCCATTCGATCTACTTGAAAGCTATGCATTCCCATATACCACGTCATTCATGCATCGTACATTGACCGATGAAAACAACGACGCATTGAAGATTTATTTGGAAGCAGGTACCAATACCATCACATTAGAAGCGGTATTGTATCCATATCGAAACACCATTGAATCTATTAAATACATTATGTCAGAAATACAAGATTTGGCATTACGTATTAAGAAATATACCTCTGGTGGCACTGACCGCTATCGTGACTGGGATATCGAAACTTATTTTCCAAACGCGGAAGGCGATTTACGCTTCTGGGCATTGGAATTAGATCAAATCTATGAAGATTTATTGGTCTTAACCGATACCAAAGCCCCGTCTGAAATACTTAACTTAAAGGTAGCAGCTACGCGTTTGCGCAGCATCGCTGGTAATGTTAATAAACTGCCTGGTCGTATGGTTCAATTCTCCGATGGTGACTCCTCCGTTAACCAAATGCTTGGAGATTTGATGCAACGACTCATGCGTGCTAACCTTGAATTAGAAAGAACCATGGTTCATGGTGATAAAGCCTTGCCTAAACCGTATGCAAACGTCTTTGTGAGCTCATGGGAAGGCTTAAAACGTTTGGTATTATCCTTCGTGAATAACCCATATTCCACCCAAAGAAGAGGTGACAATGAATTGGTTGTTTGGGTCAATCACCCACGCCAATACATTGAAATCATGCAAATGATGATTGACCAATCGTATGATGGCGATATGAAAGTGACCCTTTCACAAATGCCAGACCAAAATAAACTCATTCTCGCCAATGTGGCTGGTACTTCACCGGACGTGGCGATTGGGGTTGACCACTGGATTCCATACGAATTTGCCATTCGTGACGCATCCCTGGATTTACGACAATTCGAAGGTTATGCCGATTTGGTCACCAATTTTACCAAAGGTGCGATGATCCCTTATGTATTTGAAGATGGCGTTTTTGGTATCCCTGAAACCCAAAACTTCTGGGTAACTTACTATCGTACCGACATTTTAAACTCGATTGGCGTCACTGAAATCCCACAAACTTGGGATGAAATCATTGAAATATTACCTTTATTACAAAGTTACGGAATGAATTACTTCGTTCCACTTGCCCAATACGAAGGGTTAAAACCGTTTGTTGCAACCCTACCATTCATCTATCAATTTGGTGGTGACCTATACGCACCGAATGGTATGTCTACCGCGATCAATAGCGATCAAACCCTCCAAGGGATCCAATTGATGAGTAATTTATACACCTTGTATAATTTACCTCAACGTGTAGCGTCGTTCTATAATCAATTTAGATATGGTACCTTGCCAATTGGTATTTCCGATTTATCCAGCTATATTTTACTATCCACCGCCGCATCTGAACTCGATGGTTTATGGTCCATGGACTTACACCCAGGGGTTTATAATGAACTCACAGATGAAATCGTTCGATACTCTGCCGTCGGTGCGCAAGCGTCGATGATTCTATCTTCCACAAAGAACAAAGAAGAATCATGGGATTTCCTGAGCTGGTGGATGTCTACTGAAGTTCAAAGTGACTTCGCATTCAATTTACAAACCACTTATGGACGTCAATATTTCTGGAATTCTGCCAACGTGAATGCATTTATGAATTCATCGATGCCAGAACAATTCAAGAATGTCGTTCTTGAACAATGGACTTATGGTATTGAAGCATCTCGTATCCCGGGTGCTTACATGGTTGAACGTGAGCTCTCCAATGCTTGGAGTAAGGTCGTTTACAATGGTACCAATGTTCGATTAGCGCTAGATGACGCAGTGAGAATCTCTAACCGTGAAATCCTCTATAAGATGGCTGAATTTGGTTATGTTGAAAATGGAGTCATCATTAAGAATTACACAGTGCCTTCGATTTATAACATCGATTTGTGGCTAACGGAGGTAAACAATGCTTAAACGTATGAATCATCCAGCATGGTTTATTCTCCCGTACTGGATCCTATTCTCACTATTTATCATCATCCCAGTATTGATTGCGATGGGGTTATCGTTCACCTACTTTAACTCCATTCAAGCACCACGATACATTGGGGTTACCAACTACATTGAATTGATTACGATGGACAACATCTTCATGCAAAACGTATTGCCAAATACCGTTAAGTTTGCATTGATTGTCGGTCCGATTGGTTATTTACTATCGTTCTTATTGGCATGGATGTTGGCTCAAATTCCACAAAAACCGCGAACGGTTTTGGCCATCATTTTATATTCCCCATCCTTAACCATGGGGGTTGCGATGGCATCCATGTGGCGTATCATTTTCTCAGGAGACGCGAATGGGTATTTGAATAGCTGGCTCTTAAACTGGGGCGTTATTCTCGAACCAATTCAGTTCCTTCAATCCCCACAATACTTGATGAACATCATGATCATAGTCTCTTTATGGAGTAGTATGGGCGTTGGCTTCTTAGCGATGTTGGCCGGGGTGTTAAACATCGACCAAACCTTGTATGAAGCTGCTTATATTGACGGGATTAAAAACAGAACGCAAGAAATTTTTTACATCACCATTCCACAAATGCGACCACAAATGCTATTCGGTGCCGTTATGGCTGTGGTGGGAACCTTCCAAGCCGGGGGCATTGGGGTCGCCTTATCTGGGTCGAACCCAACGCCACAATACGCTGGTCAATTGATCGTAAACCACATTGAGGACTTCGGGTTCATTCGATACGCGATGGGTTATGCATCGGCCATCAGCGTGGTCTTGCTGGCATTGGTCTATATGTTGTCTAAAGTGACACAAAAAATTCTAGGAGAGAGGGATTAATATGGCTAGTTTCCAAGGCACAAAAATCAATCCGACGAGCTTCCATCGCAGTCAACTCACCTTTTATGCGTTTTTGATTCCACTATCGATTTTGATGTTATTACCGATTTTATTCATCATCAATCACGCATTCAAACCCATTTCTGAATTATTTGCGTATCCACCAGCATTTTTCGTTAAGAACCCTACAGTAAACAACTTTACGGAATTGGCACGCATATCGAGTGCATCAGGGATTCCATTTTCAAGATACTTAATCAACAGCTTATTGATCACTTCGATTGGTGTATTCTTCGCGATTACCATCACTGCACTCAGTGCATATGGTTTATCTAAATTGCATTTTAGAGGGAAGAAGGTATTGTTTGAAATCAATACGCTCGCACTCATGTTCGTCCCAATCGCAGTCCAAATTCCTAGGTATTTAGTCATTGCGAGAATGGGCATCATTGACACCTATTTGGCACACATTTTGCCAGTCGTCGTCATGCCAGTAGCGATGTTCTTAATCAAACAATTCATCGACCAAACACCGAATGAACTGATCGAATCGGCGAAAATCGATGGCGCATCGGAAATGCAGATTTTCTATCACATCATCGTACCAATCGTTTCACCTGCGATTGCGACAGTAGGTATCTTGGCGTTCCAAGCCATTTGGAACGATACATCGACATCGACCATCTTCATCACAGACGAGTCGAAACGTACACTTGCCTTTTATATGATGAGTTTAACCAGTTCCGTCGGGAACAACATCGCAGGTCAGGGGATGGCTGCTGCAGCGAGCTTAATCATGTTCGTACCAAACTTGTTATTGTTCGTATTCTTACAGAGTAAAGTCATGAATACCATGGCGCATTCGGGTATCAAATAATGAAAAAGGTCCTGATTGCTGCCCTATTCCTACTCGTTTGTCTCCTCCCAGTCAACGTCAAAGCGAACAATGGTATTCCTTATTACACCTTCACGTACTCTTCGACTCAACGTCGAATCGTACCAACTCAAGATGCGTATTTACCACTATCCATTACCAATGAAATTGGGGGTTATACCCTCGATTCTCCGGAAGATCTCACGATTGATAAAGACAACAACGTGTACATCGCGGATACGAAAAATGGACGTGTCATCAAATACAATTTACAAACCAATGCTGCAACCCTCATTGGCGATGGTTTCTTAACCAGTCCAATGGGTGTCCATGTTGGCTTAGACGGTGCTGTCTATGTGGTCGATTTTTCTCACAAGAAAGCCTATAAATATGTTTATGACAATGCCAATAATTCGTATGATTTAACCGTCACGTATGAACGTCCTGTCAATTCACCTTATTTCGCTCCAACCGATACGTTTGAACCGACAAAAATCATTACCGATTCGGGTAATAACGTCTATATCCTATTGGCTGGTTCCATCAATGGTTTAGCAGAATATAAGAACGATGGGGAATTCTTTGGATTCTTTGGGGCCAACCGTATTCCGAATACTTGGGATAACATCATCAAATCGTTATTGTTCGATGAACAACAACGTCGTGATTGGTTCAAGATGATTCCTAAAGCACTCAATAACGTCGCCGTTGACCAAGATGGTTTGATTTTGACCATCACCAATGGGCAAGACGGTTATTTGAAATTAAACATCGCTAACTTGGTGTTTAGCCAATCCAATTGGGGTTTTGATAACCTCATGGACTTGTATGTGGGTCCAAATAATACAATCTTCACCATCAACGCCGAAGGTTATATTACCGAATATACCCAAGAAGGACAGACCTTATTCATTTTTGCAGGTCCGGATAAGTCTTCCAATACCAAAGGGTTGTTCAACTCACCAACATCGATTGCAGTAGATGCCAGAAACAACATTTACGCCCTCGATAAATCCACATCCTCGTTACAAATTTTCGTGCCAACCGCTTTCGCGGATTTGGTACATACCGCCATCACTTTATATCAAGCAGGTCGTTATAGTGAATCCGAAGAACCTTGGAAACAAGTCCTTAAGATGAATAGCTTATTCGACTTAGCAAATAAAGGCATCGGCGATGCGCATTTCGCGAAAGCAGAATATGAACAAGCGATGCACTATTACGCGATTTCAAGACACTTAGAAGGTTATTCTAATGCGTATTGGGAAGTGCGTAATACCGCGTTACTAGCGGCTGCATCGTGGTTGGTTTATGTCATTTTCGCTTTAATTATTCTATCGATTGTTAACCGTTTCTTGCCATTCATGAAATACATCAAAGCGCCATTTAAAAAAGCACATGTGTTTATGAAGCGTTTCAAATTATACAATGAATTATTGTTTGGATTCCATGTCATTCGAAATCCGAATGATGGGTATTATGGCATCAAACGTGAAGGCAAAACATCGAATTTATCCGCAACCATTTACTTACTCACATTCTTCTTGATGTACATTGTGTTTATCTATACCACATCGTTCTTATTCAATGACCGTGTGGTTGCAGAAATCAATGTCTTACAACAAGTCATCACCGTGTTCGTACCATTCTTCTTGTGGGTCATCGCGAACTACTTGGTATGTAGTATTCGAGATGGTGAAGGTAAATTAAGCGATGTATATCAAGCCAGTGCTTATGCCTTATTACCGATGATCATTGCTTTACCAATCTTAGCGTTCATTTCCCATGGATTAACCTTAAATGAAGCATTCATTTTTGACTTCCTATTCAACGTATCGATTGGCATCACGGTGATTTATCTCATTGTCATGGTCAAAGAAATTCATTTCTATGAGATGAGAAAGACCTTAGGCAATATTTTCATCACCATTTTCACAGCACTCATGATATTATTGATGGTTTCCATCGTTTACATCCTATTGAGTGAAATTTTACAAGTATTCCTAGACATTTACAGGGAGGTGACCTCACGTGCTTAAAGTATTTAAATACCTCATCGTCGTGGTGATATTCAGTGCCTTAACCATCACTGTGGTCAACGCTAGTACCCAGAATAGTGCCTATGAAATTGTCCTTTCGGATAACTTCGGATATATTGAAGATTTGGTTTTACAAAGTTCTCGATATACCCAACAAGAACAAGTATCCCCTGAAGCTTTACAGTTGTATCGTGACGATTATACCCTCTCATTTACTGAAGATGAATTGGCATTTTTAGGGTATGAAGAAATCTTAAACGATGCACAACTCAGGGTTTACTTTGAACAAAAATCATTCTCTGTTGTCATTCAAAACAAAGAAACGGGTTATTTTTGGTCATCTCGTGCGGAATTCCAACACATTGAAGGTACCAATGAAACCCCACTCTTTAGAAACATGATGAACTCAGGCTTATGGATTGAATCGGTTCGTATGCTCACCAATGGTGGCGCACCGATCAATATCAACGAAAAGTCATTGGAAACCGAGTCCTTATACCGTATCGCTGGGGTTGCATATCCAAATGATGAAAACTTAATCGCGAACTACCCAGAATGTGCGCTTGGTTACGCCACATCCAATGTATGTTCACAAGTCATCATTCCCGAACGTTACAATGAAAGTCGTGTCCGTGTTGACCGCGTTTCAACCAGCGCTGATGCGATTGTTACCAAAGTCAATATCTTTGAATATGGTTTCTCATTCAACGTCGAATTGCGTCTTGAAAATGGCGTATTCAAAGCCAAAGTGTACTCTGACACCATTGTTGAAAATGATCCTAAGTTCAAACTTACAGGGATTTATGTATTTCCATATTTAGGCTCAACCAGAAAAGATACCACCCCAGGATATTTTGTCATTCCGGATGGCGTAGGTGCTTTGGTTCGAATCAATCAAATGCATGGGGATACTTTCCAAAGCCGTTATTTTGGTTCAGAATATGGTTATGATTCTTACACGACCAGCCAATTGACCATGCCAATCTTCGGGATTGTCCATGAAGTGGGTGGCAATGGTTTCTACGCTGAAATCGTCGAAGGGGCGCAACAAGGCATCCTTTACGCCGATTTATATGGCGCAAACAGTCGTTACAACTACATGCGTACCAAATACAGTGTGCGCGAATTATACCGCCGCATCATCAATGCAGAAGGTGGTGGCTCACTGACTTTACTTGACCAATTGACACAATACGATTACGCAACCGATTACCATTTCTTAGGAGGTTCGGATGCGTCATATGTTGGGATTGCTGCTAACTATCGTGAGAAATTGCGCGATGCAGGCATCCTTAAAGATTTGGTTGAACCAAGTGCCAACATTCCAATTCACTTAAATTACCTCATGGCAGATACGGAAAATGCTTTTATCGGTGTTCGACGTATCCGTATGACCCGAATCAACGATGTATTAGACATGTATGAAACCTTAAAAGAAGCAGGCGTTACCAATCAAATGGTGACTTTACATGGTTGGAGTAATGATGGCAATGGTGTGGGTCTAGCAAGAACCAAACTCAACGAATCCAGACGTCAATTTGAAAAACTCTCCGATACACTCGCTGAGGATGGCAATCCAGTTTATCTCAATAATGATTATGTGGTTGCATCAGATTCTAGACGTGTCAATTACATCAATGATATCGCTAGAAATGTATCCAGACTTAAAATGACTTATAGCAATCTTTCCTTCTCAGGGGTAGAATCCAACATTCAAGTGTTATACCCTAAAGCCACAGCTGCGAAGCTCAAAGGCGATGAAAAGTTCTATAACAATTTGGGTTATGGTTTAGAAACTGGATCTGTGGGTAATATGTTGTTTAGCTATTATGATAATAGAGTCTACGAACGTGGTGACGCGATGGCTTATTATCAAGATGCGCTTGAAGGCTACGATAACCTATTATTGTCTACACCCAACAGTTACCTATGGCAATATATGGATGGTTATCTAGACATGGCTGTCACCAATGGGCAATTTAATTTCTATACCGATTTAGCACCGATTTTACCGATCGTGTTGTCGGGTAGTGTACCTGTATTTACCCCTTATTTAAACTTTAATGCGCTTGGCAATGAACGTCTGTTGATGATGATCGACTTCAACATCAACCCACGTTATGTCTTGACAGAAGAAAATACATATAAAATGCGTTACACCCGTTCTTCAAATCTATACACCACCGCTATTTCAGATTATGAAGCGGAAATCATCGATACGTATCAATATATCAATGATGCGTTAAAACATGTCATTGGTGCGATGATCGTTGAACGTGAAGTGGTTGCGTTAGGTGTGGTTAGAGTTACTTATGATAACGGTGTATCGATATATGTCAACTATAGCGATGAAATCTACATGAATAATGATGTCATCCTATTTGGTAAATCGTATGAGGTGGTCCTATGAAAAAACAAACCATAGCCCCTGAAAGCAACGTTATTAAGGCACCAAAAGTGAAAAAAGCGAGTCGTTTGACCCGCAAACAAAGAGAATACCTTCATGGTTTCCTCTTCATCGGATTATGGCTATTTGGCTATTTGGTGTTCACATTCTATCCAATGATCAAATCGTTTTATCTCACATTTACAAAATCCTTTTACAACATCAATCGTGGGATTTATCAAGTGGAATTCAACGTGGGTCAAGGTAACTTATTTGGTTTCTCAAACTACATTAACGTGGTAAGAAGCCAAACATTATTGCCATTATTCTCCGATTACTTGGCGAAGATGGCGATTGCAGTACCGCTCATTATTGTATTCTCGATTTTAATTGCCATGCTCATCAACTTACCGATCAAAGGCAAGGGATTATGGCGTACCATATTCTTTTTACCAGTCATTATTTCATCCGGACCAGTCATTTCCGAATTATCCAGACAAGAAGCGACTAGCTTACCATCCATCAGTGAATCGGCAGCTTTACAATTCTTATTCGATAACTTAGGTGAATGGATTGCTCGACCAATTGAAGCCCTATTCGCATCCCTATTACTCATTTTATGGTATGCCGGGGTACCGATTCTCATCTTCTTGGCCGGTTTGCAAAAGATTGACTCCTCGGTCTATGAAGCCGCGTCGATTGACGGTGCTTCGCCATGGGATCGTTTTTGGAAAATTACGTTACCTTCCATCAAACCATTGATTTCAGTCGCCATCATATATGTGGTCGTATCGATGTCCTTGTTTGTTGAAACCGGTGGTATTCTCGAATTAACCAGAACGCACATGTTGGCTGGTGCACCAGACAATCAAATCTGGCTAGGTTATGGTTATGCCGCTACCATCGCTTGGATTTACTTCATTTTGATGGTCTTAGTCATGTTGATTTTCATCGGTCTACTATCGATTAGACGAAAAGAGGTGAAACGATGGGGTTAATAGATAAACTAAAAAACCGCTTAGGTGATCAACACCAACGCAAAGTTCGTATCAAAAAACTATTGCTTGGGATGAACTTAACCGACGGTTTGGTATTTAAAATCGCTATTTATACCTTACTCATCAGCTTCGCCTATGTTTACTTGTACCCATTGTTATTTATGATGGTCAACTCACTTAAAACCGTAGATGACCTCATTGACCCAGGTGTCAAATGGATCCCAACCACGATTGAGATTGAAAACTACAACCGTGCGTTTAAGGTTTTAGCCTTACCACAATCGATTTTTGGAACTTTAGGTTATGTCTTAAAGGTATCCATCGCATCGACAGTAACATCTGCATTGGTTGGTTATGGGTTTGCGAAATTCGAATTCCCATTTAAAAAGATTTTATTCGTTTTGATGTTGGTTACCTTTATATTGCCACCACAAGTGACGATGGTGACCAATATTGAAATCTTCAATACCTTGGGTAAATTGCCGCCATTCACATGGATTGGTGGATTCATGAGTTCACAAAACTCAATGTTGTTCCCAGCCATCTTTGGACAAGGGTTGAATCAATCGATTTTCATATTGATTTTCTATCAATTCTTTAAAACCATTCCACAAGTCTTGATGGAATCTGCAGAAATTGATGGGGCTGGTCAATTTAAAATCTTTACAAGAATCGCTTTACCATCCGCTGTACCTTCGATTGTGATCGTATTCTTGTTCGCAACCGTTTGGTATTGGAATGAAACATTCATGACCGCTCTTTATGTGGGCGGCAACGTGACGATGCCACTGCGTTTAGTACAATTTGTATCGTCGTATGAAACATTATATCCACCTGGAACCCTCGGTTCAGAACTCAATGAAGCCATTCGCTTGGCTGGTAATATGGTTTCCATACTACCATTGTTGGTGCTCTACTTTGTTGCACAAAGACAATTCACTGAAAGTATTGACCGTACTGGTATCACAGGCGAATAAGGAGGCATTAGATGAAAAAAATCAATTTACTGGTCATATTTGTATTGGCCTTGGTCTTGGTCGCTTGTACCAAAGAACCTAAACTACCACCCCTTGAAAGTGCAGAAGATTGTAACGAACAATCCCTTGAAGGTGGTTGGGTCTGCGTTTGGGCAGATGAATTTGAAGGTACCGAAGTCGATTTAACCAAATGGACTTATGAAGTCAATGGGTATGGTGGCGGTAATGGTGAGTTACAATATTACACTGCCGATAATACCGTGGTTGAAGATTCCATTTTGAGCATCATCGCGAAAAAAGAAGACTATCTAGGCAAACAATACACCTCAAGTCGTATTGTATCTAAGTACAAAGGTGACTGGACTTATGGTCGATTCATCATTCGTGCTAAAAACCCAGTGGGTGGCGGTACTTGGCCAGCAATTTGGATGATGCCAACCATGAATGTGTATGGTGGCTGGCCAAAGAGTGGTGAAATTGACATCATGGAATATGTTGGTAACAACCCATCCAAAGTGTCGGGTACAGTACATACCGAAATCCGTAATGGTGGTAATACACCGGTTCGTGAATATACCTTACCAACCGCGAATTCTGAGTTCCATAACTATGAAGTTCAGTGGGAACCTGGTAACATACGTTGGTATGTGGACGGCGTCAAATTCAATGAAGTCATTTATACCCCACAATTCACACAACAATATAAGTACAACCAAGTATTCCCATTCGATCAAAACTTCTTCATGATCTTAAACCTCGCCATTGGTGGGGCTTTGGGTGGTAATGTGGATGATTCCATCTTCCCAACCGCATTTGAAGTGGATTATGTCAGAGTCTATCAAAGAGACTATGGACAAGTCGATAAAGAAGCGCCAAGTAAGGTTACCGAAATCAGCTTACAACAACTCGCCAATACGATTTATTGGAAGCGTGCAGAAGATGATTATGGTGTTGAAAAATACAACATTTACATCGATGGTGAATTTAGAGGCGTCTCAAGGGTCAACCAATTTACATTTGGTGGCTTAACCAAGGGTCAATCCTACAGCATTCGTATTGAAGCTGTCGACTTTAGAGGTCGTGTTTCAAAAATGAGTGAAACCTTCAGTTTCACGTATCAATAACCAAAAAATAAACCGTTAAGTCATTTGAAGGCTTAACGGTTTTGTTTTATACGTATTGTGGTTTTGGATATGATTGTCCTTTTAAATCGATGGTCACCGATTCAATCACGATATCGGTATGTGGTTTATCGCTATAATCCCGTGGGCTTCGTACAATCGCGTCTACGACTTCAATGCCTTTGGTGACCACACCAAATGCGGCATAAGCACCATCTAAGTGCGGTGATGGTTTATGCATGATGAAGAATTGTGACGTGGCAGAATTGGGATTACTGGTACGTGCCATTGAAATGACACCGCGATCATGTAGTAAAGGGTTATTGAATCCATTTTGTTTAAAATCCCCTCGAATGGGTTTGAGTTCAGGTCCCCAGCCCCCCTGAATCATAAAATTAGGGATGATTCGATGAAACTTTAAGCCTGTATAATACCCTTTTTGGACCAAATCAATAAAATTATACACGGTGTTTGGCGCGACTTCAGGAAATAATTCTATTTCGATGGTGCCAAACCCTTGAACCACCATCACGACTTGTGGATTGGTTGGTTTAAAATAGTGTTCGTATGACATGATAAATACCTCCATTTGGACTCATTATACTAAATCTCACTTCATTTGTCATCTCTCATATATGAATAGCATTTTTGACTTAATTATTATATAATTAGAGTGTTGATTTTATTTTGTATAAAGGGGAATACAATGGCTAAATTTAAACTTGCATTTGAAGAAAACTTTGATTATACGGGGAAACCAAACCCAGACATTTGGACGTATCAAGTCGGGCCAAAATGGGCAAATAATGAAAAACAATGCTATGTCGATTTTGATGACAATTGTTATGTCAAAGATGGGGCATTGCACATCATCGCTACCAAAACGAATGACCTTGGTTGTCCATACTACTCCTCTCGTTTAATGACAAAGGATAAAAAACACTTTCAATATGGACGTTTTGTCGTCAGAGCTAAAATGCCTCAAGGTCGTGGTTCATGGCCTGCCGTTTGGTTTTTAGGGACCACCAAAGAGCACCGCTGGCCAGCGATGGGAGAAATTGACTTATTGGAATATGCAGGCAATCGCCCAAATCAAGTCACTTGTGCGATTCACACCGAAACCTATAACCACAAGATTGATACCCATAAAGGTTCAACCTACCCGATGACCGACTTGGCTGGGGAATTCCATGATTATATCTTGGAATGGACACCTGAGCATTTATCGTTTCAGGTCGATTATCATGAGATATTAAAAGTTGAAAAACAACCAGGCGATACATTTAAAGAATGGCCATTTGACCAACCATATTACATGATTGTCAATCTCGCTGTGGGCGGTTGGTACGCAGGAGACATTCAGGATGCGGACTTACCATTCCATTTTGAAGTCGCATTTATCAGACATTTTGAGCTTATAGAAGCATAAAAGCCGTTATCCACGGCTTTTCTTTTTTTGGATCCATTCTAAGCGTTCTTTAAGTGCTTTTTCATAGGTAGAATCTTCTTTAGGTTCAAAATAATGTTTGTTTAAAAGGTTTTCAGGCAGATAAGTTTGGTCAACCATGGCATAGGGGTAATTGTGGGGGTATTTGTATAATGAAGCATCCCCTTTGATTTCTCGGTTGATGATGTGTTTTGGAATCGGGCCAGAAACGCCATTTTGAAAATCCTCTAACGCCTGATCGAGTGCAACTAAGGCTGTGTTAGATTTAGGGGATAATGCACAATCAATCACCGCGACAGACAGTGGAATTCTTGCCTCTGGTAAACCCAGTTTGATCGCAGCGTCACATGCAGCCATGACTTTCGGACCGATTTGAGGGTTGGCTAAACCAATGTCTTCATACGCAATGACCATCAAACGTCTGGTTAATGACACCAAATCTTGCATGACAATCAATCTCGCTAGGTAGTGTAGACTCGCATCGACATCCGAACCACGAATAGACTTTTGGAAAGCACTTAAAACCTCGTAGTAATTATCTGCATTCCCATCCAGTTGCAACACCGGTTTGCCAATCGCGAGTTTCGCGATTTTGGGTGTGATGATTTCATATTGGGTGAGCAGTAAGGTCGCCTCAAGCATGTTGAGCGCGGTGCGAATTTCCCCACCAGCACTTTGGGCGATGTAAGCTAATGTATCTTTAGTCAATGTTAAATCGGTATCCACTTCATCGGATAATAACGCGTTTTCAAGCACCTTAATGATATCGGATTCAGTAATGTCATTGAGCTGATAAATATGACATCTCGAGCGAATCGCAGGGTTCACAGTGATGTAAGGGTTATTGGTGGTTAAACCGATGATGGTTACCTTACCTTCTTCAACGTAAGGTAATAAGTAATCCTGAATATCGGTTTTCATGCGGTGAATTTCGTCGATGATCAATAAAACATCGTTGTAGGCTGTCATATCGATGATTTCTTTTAAACGTTGTTTCGAATCGGTGGCTGCTGAGAAGGCAAAGGATTCTAAATTCGCACGTTTGGCTACCAAACCAGCGATGGTGGTTTTGCCTGTGCCAGGGTTACCATATAAGATGAATGAAATCAATTTGTGTTGTTCAATCATATGGGTGATGATGCCATCTGGACCAATCAAATGGTCTTGACCAACCACGTCTTCAAATCGGGTAGGTCTCAAACGATGTGCTAAAGGTTTCATCGAATCAACTCCTTAATCATTTATGATTATAGCACATAATGCTTGCATCAAGGTGACAAACAAGGCTAAAATAGAAGCATCAAGAAAGGGTGTGTCGCTATGTTAAGGTATTTCGAAACCATCATTGAATCTTTAAGAGGGAAACAAAACCCAATGGTGGATAATACGCAGGGCGTTTTTTATTTATTTAGCAAAGAAGAAGGCATCGTTTCTGGTTTGGATGAAATTCAAACATTATTGAATTTATACGATATTGAGATTGCTTTTAGAAAACATAAAAACAATGGCCAAAGTGTTAAACGTGGTGAAATATTATGTTCGATGCAGGGCGAAAAAGCATCGATTTATATGATTTTACCGACTTTGACCTATGTGGTTGGTAAAATGATGGGAATCGCAAGTCTGGTTAGACTATACCAATCCAAATTACAACATGCAGGAATCATTGATTTAAATGAATTTTCAACGATTGAAACAGCCATTTCTGCAAAAGCCATGAAAGATGGTGGCGCACAAAACTTGGACTTATTTAAATTAGATGAAACCATGATTGAATTGTATGGCAACAGGGTGTTGGCCATTGAAAAAGCAAAAACCATTCAAGAAAAACCAGTCATGGTTGAAATTACAGATATCCAACAATTTTATGAAATCGATTCAACTTCAGTGGATTATATTTGTCTCAAGTATTTTAACGATGAAGCCATCAGACGAATCATCTTGGACAATCGAGGCAAAAAACGACTTATCATCGGAGGACTGATTTTACCACAGCGATTAGATGTGATAGGTTCTTATCAATTTGACTTCTTGTACACCAGTCTGTTTAGCAATGCATCGCGAATCTATGATATCGGTGTTAAAGTTGGCGTTTAGTCTAGTAAAAACGCGGTATTTATAGTAAAATAACTATGTTACACGGAGGAATTGTATGAACTTAAAAGATTATATTGCATCCATTGAAAATTTTCCAAAAGAAGGCATTTTGTTTAGAGATATTACACCGCTCATGCTGAATGGCGAAGCGTATAAATATGCTTGTGACCAAATGGTGGCGTTTGCTAAAGAAGTCGGCGCTACAGTCATCGTTGGTCCTGAAGCAAGGGGATTCATTTTTGGTTGTCCTGTCGCTTATGCATTAAACCTAGGGTTTGCACCAGTGAGAAAACCAGGCAAATTACCAAGAGAAACTGTCACTGTTAAATACGATTTAGAATATGGATCGAATGAGTTATCATTACATGCAGATGCTGTTAAAAAAGGTGACCGTGTGCTCATTGTAGACGATTTACTCGCAACCGGTGGAACCGTGGATGCGACAGTACAACTGGTAGAAAAGTTGGGCGGACAAGTCGTTGGCGCTGCTTTCTTCATTGAACTTGAAGCGCTCAAGGGTAGGGAACGCTTGGCTAAATATCCGATTTTTGCTTCATTGAAATACTAAGGTGATAGATTGGAAACGTTGATGACTTTTGAAAAGTTAATCGACAATGTCAAGACATATATCCGACGTGAAAGTGACTTGGCTAGACTTGAGGCGGCATATCAAATGTCGTCTTTTAAGCATGCTACTCAAACCAGAAAAAGTGGCGCGCCATACATCACACACCCACTCGCAGTCGCGTACATATTAAGCGAACTCTCGGCAGGTCCAAATACCCTGATTGCGGCTTTATTACACGACACCCTTGAAGACACACCGACCTCCTATGATGAAATCAAAGCACAATTTGGAGAAGAAGTGGCTCAACTGGTGGATGGAGTTACCAAAATTGGTAAGATTTCGTTTAACCAAGAAGTATCACAAGCCGATAATCATCAAAAAATGTTGCTCGCGATGGGAAAAGATATTCGTGTGGTCTTGATTAAAATTGCCGATCGATTGCACAACATGCGTACGATTCATTACCAATCTTCAGAAAAACAATTGAAAATTGCCAATGAAACGTTAGATATTTATGCGCCACTTGCCCATCGACTTGGTCTATTTAAAATTAAAGCTGAACTTGAAGATATCTCGTTACGCATTGTCAATGGGCCTTTTTATCATCGCATTAAACACTTGATTGAAAACCAAGAACAAATCAAAAATGTGTCGATTGAACACATGATGAGCAAGATTAAAGAACATTTGAGTGAGCATCATGTAGAACACTATCAGATTTCTGGTCGTACAAAAAATATCTATTCCATCTATAAAAAGATGACCAAGCAAAATAAAGATTTTGAAGACATCTACGATATTTTAGCGATTCGTGTCATCGTCGATCGAATTGAGGATTGTTATCAAGTCTTAGGTGTGATTCACGCGCACTTTATACCAATTCCAAAGCGATTTAAAGATTATATTGCCGTACCTAAACCAAACATGTATCAGTCTCTGCATACAACGATTTTATCCGATGATGGCTCGATTTTTGAAGTTCAAATTCGTACTTATGAAATGGATAAAGTTGCAGAATACGGGATTGCAGCCCATTGGGCGTATAAAGAAAGTAAAGAGTATTCCAAAGAAAAAGAACAATTTGAAATTGCACAAAAACTCAAATGGTATGCAGATTTACTCAAGATGAGTGAAGATGCTGACGATAAAAATGAGGGTGCAAACGAATTCGTTCAAACCGTTAAAAACGACATTTTAGAGGCCAATGTTTATGTATTCACCCCTAAAGGTCAAGTCGTTGAATTAACCAAAGGCTGTACTCCGATTGATTTTGCCTACCGTATCCACTCCGATGTCGGTAACAAAATGGTTGGTGCATCCGTCAACAATCGTATTGTCCCACTCGATTATGAACTTCAAACGGGTGACATCGTTGCGATTAGAACCTCTAAAAACGTCACTGGTCCATCTGAAGACTGGCTTAAAATGGCCAAATCTTCTCATGCTAGACATAAGATTAAAGGCTTTTTGAACAAACAAAACAAGGACAATCTACTTGAAATGGGTAAGGACATGATTGAACGTGAACTAACACCATTGAAACTAGAAATGTCGCAAATAACCGATGAATTTGTTGTGAAACATTTCTCGAAGAATATGACTGAAACGGTCGAAGACCTCTTTGTTGAAGTCGGTAAAGGCATCATCAGTCCTAAAACCGTGGCGGCTAAACTTTCTGGCAAAGAACTCGACAAAGAAACGATGTTACAACGCCAACTTGAAAAAGCCAAACGCATATTAACGACGAACCACGAATCTGGATTGATCGTGGAAGGTCTATCCACACCACAAATCAAGATTGCCAACTGTTGTTTACCAGTCCCTGGTGATTCCATTGTAGGTTATGTCACCAAAGGCAGTGGGATTGCTGTCCATCATGAAAACTGTCCAAACGTTAAAAACTTAACGGAGATGCGTTTTGTCGATGTCTATTGGGCAACCAATATCACGAGAAAGTACCCAACCAGAATTCAAATCATTGGTCAGAATCGTGACAATATCCTTTCAGAAATCATCGCGACCATCAATGCGACCTCATTAACCATTGCAGAAGTCAATGCCATAAGCAATGCGCGTTTAGAAAGCATTACAACCCTAAAGATATTGACAAGCAGTAAATCGGAAATTGAGAATGTCATGGTGAACTTAATGAAGATCAACAATATTTATCACATCGAAAGAAGATTTAAATAATGAGAGCGGTCATTCAACGGGTCACCAGTGCTGAAGTCACAGTCGGTGACTACCATCAGTCGATCGGGTTAGGCTATCTCATTCTATTGGGCATTCATGTCGATGATGAGCCTTCAGACTATGATTATATGCTAAAGAAAATTTTATCGCTTCGCATATTTGAGGATGCAGAAGGTAAGATGAACCTCAGTTTATCACAGGTCAATGGCAGTATTTTATTGATTTCTCAATTCACGCTTTTAGGCTCTGTTAAGGGTAATAATCGCCCTTCATTTACACAGAGTGCTAAACCCGATAAAGCATTGGATTATTATTTGAGACTATTCGATGATTTGTCCAAAACGGTACCCATCGTGAAAAAGGGTCTATTTGGAGAAGATATGAAAGTATCCCTCACCAATCAAGGCCCCGTGACCATCATCATCGATACGAAGGAGTGATTCCATGAAAAGCAAATTGAATTGGCGCTATGTGAATATCCTCATGTTACTGTTGATTATTTACATGCTTTATGTGCTATCACCATTGTGGGGTAGTTTATTCGAAAAGGCGATTTTAGCACTATTGCCCATCATCATTGCGTTCGCCATCGCATTCGTCTTTAATCCGATTGTGACGACGCTAGAAAAACGGTTTAAAATCCCGAGGGTCGTTGCTATATTGTTTTTATATGCATCCATCATCGGTATGGTCTTATTGATTGTATTCGTATTTGTGAAACCTTACATTGAAGATTTAAGCAACATCACCGTTGGTTTAGGGAATCTATTGATCCAAATAGGCGATTTGCTCAATATTGATACCAGTTCAGTCCAAGTATCATTATCTGCGATGGTCACCGATATTTATAACAGTATTTTCTCGTTCTTCACTGCGACAGGTGAAGGCGCAGACTTGGTTATTGGTACGATATTTGGTGGTGCAGTCATTGTCATTGTTGGGATCATATTCCTCATTAACTTCGAACACATTAAAAATCGTTCAAAAGAATATTTGCTTTCAAGAGAATCACAAAAAATGTATTTATATGTTTCCCAGCTTTATCATGATTTAACGAATTATTTGGTTGCGGAAATCATCATCGCTGGCATTCAATTCATTGAATATGCGGGTTTGTTCCTCTTGATCAGCATCTTTATCCCTGAATACTTGAATCTCGCATTGTTGTTAGGCGTATCGGTCGCAGTATTTTCATTAATTCCGTATTTTGGTGGATATCTATCCTCATTCTTCATGATTTTGATTGCGTTATCGCTACCAAAACCATTGATTGCAGCCGTACCAATTGGGTTATTCATCCTCATTTTCCCAAATTTAGATGCTTACCTCATTAATCCACATATCTATAAGAAACAATTGAAATTAAACCCACTATTATCGGTTTCAGCCATCCTGCTCATGCAAGCATTCTTTGGATTGGTTGGTGTGGTTATTTCAATCCCTGTCATCTTATTTATTACCATCACGTATAACTTTTATAAAGAACCGATTCACGCCAGACTTAAACGTTTTAAAGAATCGTTATAAGATTGACTTTAAAAGCAGAATATTGTATCATTTAACTGTAATTTAATCGTCTGTTGATTGAAAAGAATGACAAGGCAAGGTCTAAGAGCGAGGATGAACGGTGGAAGCATCCAGAATAACCTGTCAGGGACACTTCAGGAAGACATAACTAGTTGAGGGCTATGGGATAACCATAGAACTAAGGTGGTACCGCGCATGTTTAGCGTCCTTAGAAATAAGGGCGCTTTTTATTTTTTTTGTGGGTGAATCGATGATAACGAACCGAAAAATGCCGACAATTGAATTGGATAGAGTCATCCTTAGAACCTTGTTGAAGAAAGATGCCAACGATTTCTTTGAGGTTGGAAAAGACCCGATCACAACGGAGTTTTTAACCTGGGGGCCATTCAAAACCATCAAAGAAGCGAAAACCATGATTAAATTCACTTATTTTAGACGCATGGCCCGTCAAGAACCGATTGGGTATGCCATTTTAGACAAAGAGACCCATCAAATGATTGGTACGATTGAATTTCACACATTCAATCGAAAGAATAACACGTGTGAAATTGGGTATGTGTTAAAACGTGCCTATTGGAACCAAGGCATCATGACAGCCTGTGTTGATGCGATGACCAAAGTTGCTTTCGAGCACTTAGATATCGATTGTGTCATCATCAAACACATCAAAGAGAATATGGCCAGCCAACGCGTCATATTAAAAGCAGGTTATCAATTCATTGAAATCAATAAACAAAGCTTTTTTCATCCGAAAACGCACCGTTTTCACGATGTTTATGTATACGAAAAATGGAGGAAACAATCATTATGATTAGCAAAGCAAAAGGGACCTATGATGTCCTACCAACCGAATCCTATAAATGGCACACATTAGAAGAAAAAGCACGCCAAATCTGTGTTTTATTCGGTTACAAAGAAGTGAGAACACCGATTTTTGAATACCGTGAAGTATTTCATCGACAAAATGAACAATCCGACATGGTCACCAAAGAAACCTATAACTTCATGGACAAAGGTGACCGCGGATTGACCCTGAGACCTGAAGGTACAGCCGGTGTCATTCGCAGTTTTGTAGAAAACAAGTTATATGTTGAAAACCCACTCAATAAGCTCTATTATATCGGTCCTAACTTCCGCTATGAACGTCCTCAAAAAGGTCGTTTTAGACAATTCTCACAATTTGGGGTGGAAGCGATTGGTTCTAATGACCCTGCACTAGATGCAGAAGTCATCGGATTAGCCTACGCATTCATCCAAAAATTGGGGTTAAAAGGGGTCAGAGTTCGTATCAATACGTTGGGTGATAACGAATCTCGTGCTGACTTCAAAGACGCTTTAAAGAAGCACTTTGAACCTCATGTCGATACCCTATGTGATGACTGTAAATTACGCATTGAGAAGAATCCATTGCGTATATTGGACTGCAAAGTCGATCAACAACACCCAGCGGTACTCAAAGCACCAACCACACAAGACTACTTAAACGACAGTTCAAAAGACTATTTCCAACAAGTATTGGCTTATTTAGACGCTGCTAATATCGATTATGAAATCGCTCCAAAATTGGTAAGAGGTTTGGACTACTATACCCATACCGTATTTGAAATCGAAGCCGATATCGAAGGTTTTGGTGCTCAAAATGTCCTTGGTGGTGGTGGACGTTATCAATCATTGGTTAAAGAACTCGGTGGACCAGATCTACCTGGTATCGGATTCGCTTTTGGCATGGAACGCTTAATCATCGCGATGGAATCAGAAAACATCGCATTTAATGAGGATAAAGTGAATGATATCTTCTTGATTGCAACAGACACAACAGCGCGTATTCAAGCCATCAAACTCTTATTTGAAGCAAGACAACAAGGGTTGGTTGCCGATATGGATTTCGTATCGACCTCATTCAAAGCCCAACTCAAATCCGGTTTAAAATCCAATGCGAAGTATTTGGGTATCATCGGTGAATCTGAGTTACAAAATAAAACCGTATCACTAAAAAATACCACAACACAACAACAGGAAGAAATACCAGTCAAGATTGCGATCCGTTCCGTCAAAAGCTGGTTAGGTAAATAATATGGCTTATACACATCATAACAATGAATTAAATTTAGCCCACCTCGGACAAACCGTACGTCTTAAAGGTTGGGTCGCAAGAAAACGCAACTTAGGCGGTTTGATTTTTATTGACCTTCGTGACCGTTTCGGTATCACACAGCTCTTGGTTCAACCAGGTCACCCATCGTATGAACTCGCAAGTACACTGAAGAGTGAATATGTGATCGCAATCACCGGTGTTGTCATTGAACGTGAATCGAAAAACCCGAATATGGCAACAGGTGACATCGAAGTCAACATCGAAGAACTAGTGGTTTTAAACACCGCTGAAACACCACCTATTGGTATTTCAAATGAAGATACCGCTTTAGAAGATACCCGTCTAAAATACCGTTATTTGGACTTAAGACGTCCTGTCATGCAAAACTTCATGATTAAACGCGCTCAGATCACCCAAGCGGTACGAGAAGCCCTTTTATTAGAAGGATTCAATGAGTTTGAAACCCCAATTTTAGGTAAATCAACCCCAGAAGGTGCGAGAGACTTCTTGGTGCCATCCCGTTTGTACGCAGGCGAATTTTACGCATTACCACAATCCCCACAAATCTATAAGCAATTATATATGGTCGCTGGATTCGAAAAATATTTCCAAATCGCTCGTTGTTTCAGGGATGAAGATTTACGTGCAGACCGTCAATTGGAATTCACCCAAGTGGACATTGAAACCTCATTCTTAACTGAATTAGAAATCCAATCGATGATTGAACGCGTATTGGCTCATACGTTTAAGAAAGTACTCAATGTAGAGATTAAACTACCGATTGAACGCATGCCTTTTGACCGCGCGATGTCTCTATATGGTTCAGATAAACCGGATTTACGCTTTGGGTTATTATTGAAAGACTTAAATCCACTATTCGATCATTATGCCATCCCATTTTTAGCAAACAAGTCCATTCGTGGCTTTGTGGTGCCAAATGGTGCGCATTTATCGCGTAAAGAACTCGATGCTTTTACAACAACCGTGAAGAAGAACCACGGGGATGCTTTAGCATTCTTAAAAGTATCAAACCATGAATTATCTGGTTCCCTGTTAAAAAATATTACGGACCCTAAGCAATTCATCGAATCGGCTGGTTTGGTTGAAAATGACTTATTATTGGTCATTGCCGGTAAGGACTTCGAATCGGCATCCAAAGCCGCTGGTGCGCTTAGAAAAGAACTTGGTGACTACTTGAAGTTAGCGAGTGATGATGATTATCGTTTCGTATGGATCGTTGATTGGCCTTTATTTGATGTCAATGAAGATGGTTCGCTCACTGCAGCCCATCACCCATTCACTTCCCCTAAAGAAGCCGATAAACCATTACTATTTTCCAACCCACAAGCTTGTCGTGCACAAGCCTATGACATTGTTTTAAACGGTTATGAATTGGGTGGTGGGTCGGTTCGTATCCATGAATCACATATCCAACAACAAATGTTTGAAGCCATCGGCCTATCTAAAGAAATCATTGAAGAACGTTTTGGATTCTTGGTCGGAGCCCTCAAGTATGGTACCCCACCTCATGGCGGACTCGCATTGGGTCTGGACCGTTTGGTAATGTTGATGACCAACACCAAAAACATCAAAGACGTCATCGCATTCCCTAAGACACAAAGTGCGAGAGACTTGATGATGCAAGCCCCATCGAGTGTCGCAGATGCACAACTAGAAGAACTCAATTTAATCATCAAAAAATAAAGACGAGCAATCGTCTTTATCTTTTTCAAAATGGCTTCATTTAGCCGTTATTTTGTTGTGTTTGTTGTCTTACCATATGTTCATAGCGGAATTCAAGTCTGGCTTGAACATTGATTTGTGCCATTTGAAGTCTGAATTGGTTGAGGACTTGATTGTATTGTAAAAGGGTTGCTTGAAGTTGGAGATTCAATTCACCTAAGAATAAATCTTCAAACGCTGCTAAATCGACTTGATGTTCTAAGAATAATTGGCGATAGGTTTCGCGAATGGCTCGATAATCATCCATGAAGTTTTCTAAAAGCAGGATTTCAAGTTCACCATTTTGATAGAAGAACAAGTACTCGTGTGGTATATTTTCTGCATCCACATACGCTTTAACCATTTGATCTAGTTCAGCTTTGGTAGACATGAAGTTCATGAAGATGGTTTGAGCTTGGGTTCTAAGGTTCGCGCGTTCTTGGCGATTACCATTGAATTCTTCGTACAATGCTTTTAGTTCTACTTTATAACCAATCAATAATTCATTTTTGGCTTGGATAGCTGCATCCGCATCAATTTTCGCTTGAATAGAAGTTTCATAGGCGTCAGCACTAGGAATTTCAATCGCTTCGATGGCATCGACATATGCTCCATATAGCGCGACTAAAGCTTGAGCATCCAAATCTGAATCCACCAATAATGCATCAAATCCAGATGGGTTTGTGATCAACATTAGATTGGCTTGGGTTTCAATATAGGATACACGTAAGAAGTGGAAAGCGGCTTTCGCATTCGCTCTAAGTTGTAGATATGCAAGTCTAACGTGGTCGGTTGCGAAATCGTTCAATGCTTCACGATTTTCATTGATGATGTTTAATAATTCACGAACACTCATATTGACAGCTACTTCATAAGTTAAATCGACATCTAAAGCCATCGCCGCTTTGATGATGCGATATTTACCGACTGAGATACCAAGTGCTTCCGCTTGATCGATGTCTTCTTGGGTGATGCCTGCATTACCATCCACCACATTGACAGTCATATTTTTGGACTCCAAGTGGGCTTGAATGCGGCTACGAATATTGGCTTGGATGCGGCTCATACGATTAGCATTATCGGTTTCAGTCGTGACGACAACCGCGTTTTCCATACCCGCTTTTAAATAGCCATATTGTCTGGCCAATTCCGTGATATCGACGACGACATCAGCCGCCACTTTACCTGTAAAATCGGTATCTAATAATAACGTTTGTGCATCGTCATTGAGCGGTGTTACGCGTTCAACACGACCTCTGGCATTGGTTGTGATTTCAACGCTTGGGTTGATATCGACCGTAATTCTCGCATTCGCTGCGTTCACCGATTCGGTGCAGGCAGCGAGGATCGTAATCATTAATAAGGCTACAGTAATGACAAATAGTTTTCTCATGATGTTATTGCTCCTTTTGTTGGTAATTTTGTAAAATTGTTTGAATATATGGGGATGATTTTAGGGATTCAGTGACTTGATTCGAATTGTAATAAACCATGAATTCTTGGTAAGCTTCATCCAAAATACGACGATAAGCATTCCCTGATCCAGCAGAAGGCTGGTTAAGTATGGTGTCTAATCGTTTCGCACTAGCCAAGAACAATTGATCATACAATGAAGCATCTAAGTACAATTCAACTGAAGTTAGGACTTGCATGGCATGGGCTGGCGCTTGCCATTCACTCAATTGATTTAAATTGGCATGTGTATCGACCAAATGGGTATATAATCCACGAACACTTAGCTCGAATAACGTGTCTACTTGTTGTTTTAAATAGGCTTCATAAGCATCTATTTTGGATTCAAGCACCAATAATTTTTGATATTTCACGCTTGGCAACAATGGAATGGTCGCGTTTGGAAAGTATTCTGTTGAGAATGTTGCATAGGCTTGATTGAACTGTACAAGGTTTGAATCATACAATTCTTTTAAGTTATCAATGGCTGCTCTTAGGTTCTCTATATACGTATCCACTTCGAGTAACAAAGATGCTTTTTGATCATCGAGATTTCGTTTTAATGCTTCGAGTTGCGTTTTAAGTGCATCGATTTCTGTTGCCACAAAGCCGCGTCTGATTTCATTCAATCTTGGAATATCATAGGATAGAAGTGTATCTAAGCTATAGGATGGATCGATGGCGATGATGGCTTTAATCAAAGCGAGTTTTCGAGGTGTGATATTGAGCGATTTGGCTTCTGAAATCAAGGCTTCAGTCACTTGGATCATTTGAATTCTGGATTGAAAACGCGCTTGAATACGCTCATTTAATTTGTTTTCAATCGTTGATTTTTCATTATATGCGTTGACATTTACCACAGAAGCATCTGTGACATAACCCAACACAGTGGCTTGTGTAATGACTGCTTCAATGGCGTCATTCACGGATAAGCTGGTCAAAACCATGTTTTCAATGACCACTTCACCATCCAAATTGAGGGCACGATAGGACGTGACTTCATCTTTCTCATCCACGGTAAACTCGATAGATGGGTTGATGTCAACCGTCACAATCGATGGGGTCGTAGGGTTTTGTCTAAATAAGGTGATACCAACCAAAACCAATAATAGAAGTCCAACTGTCATGGCAAGTTTTGGATGCCAGTGGATAACGCTCGATTTATGCTTTTCTTGTCTAGGGATTTGGGATAAAATACGTGCTTTATCCAGTTCAATGGTCTTTCCTTCGGCTTTTAATTGTTCAATTAAAGATTTATTTGTCATGATTGGTACCTCCTTCCAGCTGGTGTTTCAATTTTTCAAGTGCCACATTGAGTTTAAATGTCACACCTGAGGTGGATAAATTCAGTGTTTTCGCAACTGTTTGTCTCGTTTTTCCTTCAACAACACAATGCATCACAATATAGAATTCATCTTCATCCAATACTTGGGCCGCTAAATCCATGAGCGGCGTTTCTGTGTCTTCTTGGGTGGGTTGATTGAGTGTTTCCACATCCACGAGTGTTTCTCTCGATTGTTTGTGGTAATGATTGATGGCTTCATTTTTAGCAATGCGCATGATCCATGATTTGGGTTGGTCATCCTGATAAGATGCACGGTTTTGATAGATTTTCATGTAGACGTCTTGCATGATTTCTTCAGCAACCGCTGTCCGTTTCACGATTTGGTAGATTTGATAGAACACCATACGGTTGGTTATATCATAAATCACATCCATCGCGTTACTCTGACCATTTTTTAACTGTTTCATGGCTTGTTTCAATTTAATTTGATCAAACATATGACCACTCCCAACATCCCTGACACCTATATAACAAATAACTTGTATGGTTTCGCCAGTAAAAAGTAAAAAATCTTTAATTCCATTATACGCCAACTGATGATAAGACTAAATTTGATTTGGACCATTCTACAAAAAAAATCCCATAATTATGGATACATCATCAAATAATGGGTTGTTTACTAGTCAAAATGACCAATTTAAGGTATGATATTTATAAAGCAATTTGGAGGTAATCACATGAAAAGAATCATTTTAGCTGGTGGCTGTTTTTGGGGCGTTCAAGCCTATTTTAGAGATGTCAAAGGGGTTAAACATACCGAAGTTGGATATGCCAATGGAAACAAAGAGAACCCAACCTACAAAGAAGTATGTAACGGGGTTGCGACACACGCCGAAGTAACATTGGTTGAATACGATGAAACCGTGGTTCAATTACCAACCCTATTGGAACACTTTTTTAGAATCATCAATCCTTATACCCTCAATCGTCAGGGACATGATGTTGGAGTTCAGTACCGCTCAGGGGTGTACTTTGAATCCGAAGAAGACGCTCAGGTTGCCCGTCAATTTATCGCTTCAAGACAAGCATTATCGGAACGCAAGTTTGCGGTTGTGGTTGAACCATTAAAAAACTATTATATCGCTGAAGAGTATCATCAAGATTATTTGATTAAGAATCCAAACGGGTATTGTCACGTGAATCTTGGTTTATTAAAAGAGGATGAGAAAAATGAAAAGAACTGATTACATTTCTTGGGATCAGTATTTCATGGGGGTTGCTTCTTTGTCAGCGCTTCGCTCAAAGGACCCAAGCACACAAGTTGGTGCATGCATCATCAATCCCGATAAACGCATCATCGGTATTGGCTATAATGGCTTACCACAGGTCTTATCGGACGATGAATTCCCTTGGACCAAAGAGGGCGACCTACAAGACACCAAATACCCGTATGTCGTTCATGCGGAAGCAAATGCCATTCTAAATGCCACACAATCCCTCAAAAATGGGGTTTGTTATGTCACTCTATTCCCCTGTCACGAATGTGCCAAACTGTTAATTCAAAGTGGAATTAAAGAATTGGTTTATCAAGAAAATAAATATGAAGATACACCATCGAATCGAGCATCGATGCGGATGTTTACAGCTGCAGGTGTTAAAATTCGACAATTTCATTTGGGTCATCTCGAGATTAAAAAATGAAATGGATGATTAAACACAAATGGATTAGCCTAGTCATATTGCTTGTCTATGCCAGCTTAGCCATTTTATTCACGTATCGAATGGATGATTATACCTTAACCCTCAAGGGTGACTTGACGCCAGTTAAAACCACATTGTTAGATTCGGAAGATGACCATTTCTATACCATTTACGTGGTCAGTATGGATCGTCCAACCTTATTTCAATATTGGATTGGCACACTCACCGATTCAATCGATGTTTCCAGGTTACCTGAAGCATATCGTGGTATGAGTGCGATGACACAATACAAAATGGGTCAAATCGCAGAAGAAATCAGCTACCAATACGCAACCATCCAGGCTTATACCAAAGCCAACTTGGTTGATCCGTCCATTCAAATCGAATATGATCTGCTTGGATACATGGTCAGTTATGTTGAATTGGAACAAACAGGCATCGAATTGGGGGATCTTTTGGTAGAAGTTGAAGGGCAAAATTATGCAAATTTACCTCAAAACGCCTTTTTTGGATACTTTTCGAATCAAAACACAGTCGAAGTGGTTGTCATTCGAGAAGGTAATCCGATTGAGCTCACATTAAATAAATTAACCTCTATTGACCGTTATGGGATTCGTTTAGAACCATATTATGATATCGAAACCACACCGAATCTCGAAACAACCTATGGCAATGATTTTATTGGTGGTCCATCGGGTGGTATGATACAAACCCTCGATATATATATGAAACTACTCAATATTGATTTGAAGGATTTGAAGATTGCCGGCACAGGTACCATTGAGATGGATGGTACCATCGGTGAAATTGGTGGCATTGAACAAAAAATATGGACAGCTAATGATCATGATATCGATATTTTCTTGTGTGCAGCGGCCAATTACGACGCAGCACTGGCCATTTATGAAACATTAGATCATCCTGGTTTTACACTGATCAAGGTAGGTGACATCGATGAAGCGATTCAAAGCATTATGGATAGACTATCTTGATGCCAGAAAGAACTATCGGAACATTAAAAAGCAATGGACATGGAAACAGTCACTAATTTACACCCTAAACACTGTAGGTATGGCCTTATGGATCATGATTATTCCAGCGCTTTTGGTCATCAATTTGTTGATGTTCGTGACTTACATGAAGGTTTGGATTGTCTATGGTGCACTCATAGGTTATGGGTTCATCCACCTTGTTTATTTATTTGAAACGAATGTAATAAAAGACTATTCAAATGACCTTGAATTTGTTAAAATAAGAAGGCTATTCAAACTGTATACTTTTTTATTGGGTACCTTATGGTTTGGATTGGTTTATACCTTATATATGATTTTTGGAGGTTATATCGTATGATTACAGGCATCATCATCATTGTCGCCATCATTATTTTAGACCAAATAACCAAATACCTGACGGTTACCCAAATTGGCGACCGTACAATCGTTATCATCGATGGGTTTTTCAACTTGATTGAAAGACACAATTATGGTGCTGGTTGGAGTATGTTTGAAGGCAACTGGCTATTTTTAGTAGCAGTAACCATCGTATCACTCGTCTTCTTTGGTTATTTGTTCAAATCGGTCAGTTTTAAAGAAAAATGGGTGTATAGCACAGCCATTTCACTCATGATTGGTGGTACGCTCGGTAACTTTATTGACCGCTTAAGACTGGGTTATGTAATTGATTTCTTGCAGTTTATTTTTGGTAGTTATGAATTTCCAACCTTTAATATCGCCGATTCAGCGCTAACGGTTGGTGTGATATTATTCGCAATCGATGTATTCTTTTTGGAGCAAAAACGATGAATAAATGGGTATTTAATGTAGAAGAATCACACGTCGGGTTACGTGCAGATGTGTTTGTCGCACAACTATTAACCGAAACCACGCGCAGTCAAATTAAAAAATTATTTGATGCGAAACAAGTCCATATCGAAGGCGAACCCATCAAGGCTAGTTACGCAGTTCGATTTGATGATGAACTGACAGTCTACTCAAACGATGAGGCAGTTAAGATTGATCCAGTCAACTTGAACTTAGAAATCGTCTATGAAGATGATGACGTCGCTGTTGTATACAAGCCACAAGGGATGGTTGTCCACCCGGCTGTGAGTTATAAAGAAGTTACTTTAGTTCATGGTTTAAAGTATCAAATCCAAACTTTATCAGACATCAACGGCACACTCAGACCCGGTATCGTTCACCGCATTGACAAAGATACTTCAGGCTTGTTGTTGGTTGCGAAAACCAATTTTGCGCATGAATCGTTGGTAACACAACTTCAAGATAAAACGGTTAGACGTGTTTATGAAGCCATTTGTTTGAATCCGATTGTTGAAGATTCAGGCACCATTTCCACTCCTGTGGGCAGGGATGAAATCAATCGCTTAAAAATGGCTGTAACCAATGATGGTAAATTAGCGGTAACCCATTTTAAGGTGCTCAAACGTTATAAAAAACACAATTATATTGAATGTGTCCTTGAAACGGGCAGAACCCATCAAATTCGTGTACATATGCAATACATTGGACACCCTGTATTAGGTGATCCGCTTTATGGTAATAAACCTGTATACGGCACGACTGGACAATTTTTGCATGCGAAAACATTGGGATTTATCCATCCAAGAACTGGAAAATACCTAGAATTCTCACATGAATCGCCTGAGATTTTTAGACAAACATTGGAAAAACTAGAAAACAACGAACTATAAAACAAAACCTCCACAAGTGTGGAGGTTAATTTATTTTGATGGGTCCTTCAATGTGATTCTTGGTTAAATTCTTAAAATTCAATTTGGTAATCGGTGGTAATGCTTGATAACCTCTGGATTTATAGATCTCAACCAGTTGCTTGTCCACCTCACTGCCTGCACCTTTGAGTAAATTGAGGCCGATGAATTTAGAAAATTGTTGCATTTTCGCGAGGAAAGCATAACGAGCGATGATGGAAGCAGCAGCAACACTAATATGCACGCTTTCTGCTTTTGTATAGAAATTGATATCGCGATAAATGAGTTTTTCGGTTTTAAGATAATTAAAGTATATCGGTGGTTCACAAAATTGATCCAAAATCACTGGCACTTTTTCCGTTAATTTTTCGGATGTCTTGATGATGGCGTGGTTGTGTAAATACGCTTTAATCTTGTTCATATTATAACCCTTACGTACCATTTCATTGTATTTTTCAGGGTTAAGAATCAAAATAGAGTGGATTAAACGGTTGGCTAAAATCGGTCCAATCTTGGAAATCATGGTATCTGTCATCGCTTTAGAATCTTTCACACCTAGCGATTCTAGGAACGCAATATCCGTTTTAGAGACATAGGCACTGCAGACAACGATGGGTCCAAATAAATCTCCAGTCCCCACTTCATCAGAACCAATTGCCGCGTAGGTTTCAATCCCTAAAATGCTTTTAATGTGGCTGAGTTCTTGTTCAAAATCGCCTTGTAGCACCACTTTACCGGTTTTATATGCGTGGATGGTTAGTCCATTTTTAACGGCCGAGAAAGCAACATACTGATTCGAGTGATCACGTTCGAACGATTTATATGCTTGAATCAGTATATTTAATTGTTCGGGTGAAATACTCAAACTGTAATTTGCCATATATTTTCTCCTAACTGTATATGATTATACCATAAAATTTGATAAAATGTAAGAGGTGATACTATGAGTTACGCTTTCAAAGCACTCGAGTTTGATGTCGTATTGACGCGCATTTCGAAATATGCCATGTGTCAAACGACGGTACAAAACATCATAAACTTGGTTCCATTGGATGACCTTGAAACTGTGAAGGTAGAGATTCAAAAGACCAAACAAACCTTAGACCTCATCGCTCGCATGGGTTCTTTTCCATTCATTGAAGATTACGATATCGATGATCTATTCAACGCCATTACCATTGGACAAACATTATCGATAAAGGACATTCTCTCCGTTCGTTTATTCATGGTGATGACACGTGACATTTTAAATCAGTTCAAAGAAATGACTCGAAATAAGATGAATTTTGATTCCATCAAATACATTCATGAGCGCTTGTTTCCAACCGATCATTTGATTTCATTGATTGATTCTAAAATTGACCCTGATGGGATTGTCCTAGATAGTGCCTCCGAGGCTTTGATGACAATCCGTAAACAGCAGAGAAGATTAGAACAACAACGTCGTGAAATTCTCAATAGCCTTTTACAAAAAAGAGCTTCACAACTCAATGAACAAATGATTGTGATGCGTAATAATCGCTATTGTTTACCAGTTAAAGCCGATTATAAGCACACCTTTAAAGGAATCATCCATGATGAATCCTCATCCGGGACCACTGCATTCATCGAACCGATTGAAACCATTGAAAAAACCGTTGAACTCGAACGATTGATGTTTGCTGAACAACAAGAAATCATCAAAATACTCGAAGAGATTTCTGGTGAACTTAAAATCGATGTTGATGCGCTCAAAGGCAATCTAGATGCCTTACTGGTGTTGGATTTACTCCAGAGTAAGGCCAAATACGCCCTTGAAATTGACGCCTATGCTGTCTCTATGAATGATCAAGGGTTGATTCGTTTAATCGATGCGAGACACCCATTAATTGACCCTAAAATGGTCGTACCTATTTCTTTGGAACTCAATGAAATTAAACGAACCATCCTCATATCTGGGCCGAATACTGGTGGTAAAACGGTGGCTTTAAAAACCACAGGCTTATTATCATTGATGGCCCAATCCGGCTTATTGGTACCGATGAAAAGCGAAGGCGAACTTTCGATTTTTAAAGGGGTATATGCCGACATTGGTGATGAACAATCCATTTTACAATCCTTATCCACATTCTCATCCCACATGAAGAAAATCAAACACATCGTCGATATCGCGAGTGATGATATTCTGGTATTGATGGATGAACTGGGCAGTGGGACAGACCCACAAGAAGGTAGCGCATTGGCGATGGGTATTTTGGACTATTTAGAACCATTTAATCTTAGGATGATTGTGACAACCCATTATTCTGAGTTGAAGGTCTACGCTTACACACACCCACACATTGCGAACGCTAGTGTCGCATTCGACATCGATACATTAAAGCCTTTATACCGTATCAATTATGGTATTAGTGGATCATCAAATGCCCTTTACATTGCGAAAAAACTCGGTTTGAGCGAACAGGTGATACGATTAGCTCAAGGGTATTCTAGTCTCAAAGAAAATGATTTAACCAAATCCATCAAAGCTTTTGAAGATGAATCATTGATTGTCAAACAAAAAGAGGCTGAGCTTTCGAAAGAACTCCTCCATATCGAAATGCTCCGCAAGGAATATGAACAAAAAATCGATACCTTAGAAGCCGAAAAAGATGCGATCATTGCTAAAACCAAAGCACAAGCCGATAAAAAGATGAAAGCTAACTTGGAAAAAGCACAAGAATTGATCGATATCTTATCCATGAAAGATTTGAAAGACCATGAAGTTGCTCAAATCAAATACGAGTTCAAACAGTTGGATTTTGATGATGTTCCGAAAGAAATAGCCCGTGACTTAAAGGTTGGTGACCATGTGTTCATCAAATCTTATGATCAAAATGGTGTCATCACACAAAAGATTAAAAATCAATTCAAAGTCAAATTTGGGATGTTTGAATTGTTATTTGATGCAAAAGACCTAAAACCAACAGACGAACCCATCATTAGACCCAGAACAGTCAAATCAAAACCGATTGAAACCAAGACAGTGGTTAGTGATGTGAAAATGGAACTGGATTTGAGGGGTTATCGTTTTGAAGATGTGAAAGAAGAACTTGAAAAATTCCTTGATACCGCTGTTTTAAATCATATGCGTTCCGTGCGAATTATTCATGGTTTCGGTACTGGAGCGGTTCGTAAAGCCGTTTATGATGTCATAAAATCCTCACCTTATGTTGGGTCATATCGCTACGGTGGTGAGGGTGAAGGTCTCAATGGTGTAACCATCATATCGTTAAAGTAGGTTGCTTTTGACTTGAATTAAACGGTTACATAATTTATAATAATCTTAAGTAATGATGAAATTGGAGGGTATTTTATGCTTATCACGTATGACGGTAGTGAATTCGAACAAGTCGTTGGCAGACAAGGTCTTGTTTTAGTCGATTTTTTTGCAACATGGTGTGGACCATGCAAGATGTTGATGCCTCAATTGGAAGCTTTATCTGAAGAACAACCACAAATTCCTTTTGTTAAAGTGGATATTGATCAATATAGACCTCTTGCGAAAGAAACTTACGGCATTACTTCGGTTCCAACATTAATCTTATTTAAAGATGGCGTTGAAGTATCTAGACAAAGCGGATTTGCACCAAAAGACGCTGTTTGGAAATGGATTCAAGCAAACAATAAATAAAAAAACACGACAATGTCGTGTTCAAAGGGGTATTCGTCAAGTTGACGAACCCTTTTTTCTTAGTTCCATCGCGTAATGGTCGATACCATCCACCAAATAAATGTCTGAAATCACTTCAAATCCGAAACTTTCATAAAATTTTCTAAGATAACTTTGTCCTTCAATTCGAATGATGGTTTCAGATTGAAATAAATGCGCTATAGCCGCTTTAATCAATGCTTTTGAATAACCTTTATTGCGGACATTTGGATAGGAAACCACTCGACCTAAAGAAGATGCGTCATCGAATTTAACCCCATAGGGCATGGTTCTCACATAAGAAACGATGGTGTCTTGTTCTTTGATGAAAAAATGGGTTGCTTGATAATCTAAATCATCTAAATCTTGATAAATAGCGGTTTGTTCAACCACAAAAACATCGCTTCTCAATTTGAGTAGTTGGTAGAGCTCAGTTGTGGTAAGTTTGGAAAACTTTTTTTGATGAATTTGCATAAAAACACCTCGTTTTTATTATACAGGAAAATGACTTTTTTGGGCATATTTTCGACCTTTTATTGTATAATGTAAGAAGGTGATAATATGGAAGGTATCTTCTTAATCGATAAACCTGCTGGAATGACTTCTTTTGATGTCATCCGCAAGTTAAGAAATCAACTCAATACAAAAGAAGTCGGCCATGCCGGCACTTTAGACCCTATGGCAACCGGATTATTGGTTGTCTTGGTCGGTAAAGCAACCAAACTATCCGATTTATTGCTTTCAGAAACCAAAACCTATCAAGGGACCATTACTTTTGGGTTTTCTACGGATTCTTATGATCGAACTGGAAAAGTGGTCGATACATTGGATACATTTGATTTAAATGAAACACAAATTGATGAAACCATCAAATCTTTTTTAAGTCGTGATTCACAGTTACCACCCATTTATTCAGCGATTAAAATACAAGGCAAAAAACTGTATGAATACGCTAGAAAAGAACAAGCCGTGGAAATTGATGAAAGACCTATGGTAATTCATGAGTTTGAACGAACTTCAGCCTATATGAATCAAAGTTTTAATTTTGAAATTAGAGTATCTAAAGGCACCTATATCCGTTCGATCGCCCATGATTTTGGTGTATCTCTGGCTATCCCAAGTCATTTAAGTGCTTTAAGACGCACCCATTCAGGCCGATATTCATTATCAACGGCTTATCGTTTGGGTGAGATTGATGAATATACCATGCCAAATTTTAGTGTTGAAGATTACGCAAAAACACTGGATAAACTCGTTGTGGATGACTATTTGATTCCACTCATCCGAAATGGTGTCAGACTCGATGAACGTCAAACGACCATGGATGGCCCATTCACGGCGTATTCGAAAGACAATAAGCCGATCGCTATCTTTAAAAAAGATGGGAAAAATTATAAACCACTGATTCAGTTAGGAGAATAGCCATGGATTTACAAATCAATGATTTCCATGCTTTTAAAAATGACCAACCATTAACACTGACCATCGGCAATTTCGATGGATTACACCTCGGTCATCAAGCATTGATCAAAAAAACTTTATACCCAGATACCGAAAGTGCTGTGATGACATTCTTTCCACACCCAATGAAAGTCTTAAGGGGAATGAAAGACCATGTGATTTTAATGAGCCAAGAGAAAAAAATCAAACTCATTGAATCGATGGGGGTTGATCACTTATTCATCGCTAATTTCGATATGCAAATGGCATCCACATCGAAAGAATCATTCATTGAACGGCTAAAATCCTTGAACGTTAAGCGATTGGTGCTTGGCATCGATTTTCGCTTTGGTTCACATGCTTCTGGTCATGTGGAAGACTTAAAGCAACATTTTGAAGTCATCATCGTTGAAAATGTGACACATCAAGATACCCGCATCTCAACCACATACATCAAAGATTTACTTTACTCTGGTGAATTGTCTAGGGCTGAACTCTTGCTTGGCCGTCCTTATAGCATCGAAGGTGTTGTCATTCATGGCGACAAAGTCGGTCGAACCCTGGGTATGCCTACCGCTAATCTAGACTTAGAAACCTATGTGTTGCCACCAAATGGGGTATACTATGTGGATGTACTTTATCAGGGACACATGTATCCAGGCGCACTTAATATTGGCTACAACCCAACCATCAATTACAGTGTTAAGAAAAGGGTAGAAGTTTACATATTGGATTTTAATGAAATGATTTATGGCAAAAAATTGGAGATTTTTTTCCGATTATATTTAAGACCTGAAAAGCAATTCAAGTCCAAAGAAGCCTTGATTGAACAACTCCAAAAAGATATCGAAGATGTCAAACGTCTTTCATCCAAATGATTGATAACTTTCTTCGCGTATGTTAAAATAGACATAAGGTGGTGTATATCATGAAACTCGTATTAGCGATTATCTCAAATGATGATTCAAATAAAGTTTCCAAAGGTTTAGTTAAAGAAAACTATTTTGTAACAAAACTCGCAACTACCGGTGGTTTCCTATTAACAGGAAATACAACCTTTTTGATTGGTACCAATGATGAAAAAGTACCAAGAATTCTAGAAATCATCGAAGAACACTCTAAAACACGTGCAAAACTCGTGCCAAATTCGATCATCAGTGAATTTGGTATGTTCTCTAGCCTACCAGTAGAAGTTAAGGTTGGCGGTGCGACAGTGTTCGTATTAAACGTTGAACAATTTATTAAGATTTAAGTCTTGCAATTTGTTCAATTTGTGTTAAAATGGTTATGGCGTAATCAAGGATTATGGGTGCCTCCTAATCTTTAGATTCACGAGAAAGGATATAAACATGGCAATTTCAAAAGAAAGAAAGCAAGCACTTATCAAAGAATTCCAAATCAATGATAAGGACACAGGATCTGCAGCTGTTCAAATCGCAGTCCTAACAGAAGAAATCAACCAATTGAACGCACACTTAGCTGTTCATACACACGATTTCCATTCTAAACGCGGCTTATTCCAAAAGATTGGCTTACGTAAGAGATTCTTAGCTTACCTAAAGAAGTCTAATTTGGAAGCTTACACTGCTTTGATTGAAAAACTCAATCTACGTGGCTAAAAGATTGCGAAAGCAATCTTTTTTTTACTAGTAAAAGGGCTTTATTTGGTGTATAATGATTAAGGCATACATATATAAAATAGAAGAAAATATAAAATGAAGGAGATTTTTATATTATGAGTGAAAAACGCATTTATGAAACGGTCATTGGCGGCCGTACGCTAAGAGTTGAAATCGGCGAATTAGCGAAACAAGCCAATGCAGCAGCCATGCTTTATTATGGAGATTCAGCCGTATTATCAGTTGCAGTCGCAAAAGACTCAGCATCCACCCAAGATTTCTTCCCGTTAACCGTATTGTACCAAGAAAAACTATACGCAGCAGGCAAAATTCCTGGCGGTTTCTTAAGACGTGAAGGTAGACCTTCCGAACATGAAACCTTAACCTCTCGTTTAATTGACAGACCAATCCGTCCATTATTCCCAGATGGTTACAGAAATGAAGTACAAATCATCAATACCGTCATGTCATCTGACCATGACGCAACCCCTGAAATGACCGCTTTAATCGGTTCATCTCTCACCTTGATGCTTTCAAACATTCCATTTAAAATGGGTGTCGCTGGTGTCATCGTTGGTAGAGTCAATGGTAAACTCATCATTAACCCTACCGTCGCTGAGATGGAACAAAGCGATATCGACTTAACCGTTGCTGGTACCAAAGAAGCCATCAACATGGTTGAAGCTGGTGCTAAACAAGTCACTGAAGAAGACATGTTAGCTGCTTTGATGTTCGGTCACGCAGAAATCAAGAAAATCGTCGAATTCCAAGAACAAATCCAAAAAGAATTGGGTCAAGAAAAAGCCGCTTTCGATATGTTCGTTGTGGATCAAGCAATTGAAAAAGCCGTTAAAGCATTCGCTGAAGAACGTTTAATTAAAGCCGTATCCGTCAAAGGAAAACACGAAAGACAACATGCCATTGACTTAATCGTGGAAGAAACCGTTGAGAAATTCGGACAAAAAGCATTCTTTAAAGAAGTTGAAGGCGTTAAAGTATTTGATGCTGAAGCGAAAGATACTTATATGAAATCCGTTAAAATGACGTTAGAAAACATCGAAATCGATGAAGTTAGACGTCTCATTACCGAAGATAAAGTCAGACCAGACGGCCGTAAGGTGAACGAAATTCGTCCATTATCCAGCCGTGTTGACTTATTGCCACGTGTTCACGGTTCTGCATTATTTACCCGTGGTCAAACACAAGCATTATCGATTACAACCTTAGGTTCCTTAGGCGAAAACCAAATCATTGATGGTCTTTCCCCCGAAGATTCCAAACGTTTTATGTTACATTATAACTTCCCACAATTCTCCGTAGGTGAAACTGGCCGTTATGGTTCTCCAGGTCGTCGTGAAATTGGTCACGGTGCATTGGGTGAAAGAGCCATTCTCCAAGTATTACCAAATGAAGAAGAATTCCCATATACCATTCGTGTGGTTTCAGAAATTCTTGAATCCAACGGTTCTACCTCACAAGCATCCATTTGTGCAGGTACCATGAGCTTAATGGCTGCAGGTGTGCCTCTAAAAGCCCCAGTTGCAGGGATTGCTATGGGCTTGATCAAAAAAGGTGACGCTTATACCATTTTATCCGATATTCAAGGGTTGGAAGACCATTTCGGCGATATGGACTTTAAAGTGGCTGGTACTAAAGACGGTATTACAGCACTTCAAATGGACATCAAGATTGATGGTTTAACCGAAGATATTTTAAGAGAAGCACTTGCTCAAGCAAAAGAAGGCCGCTTAGAAATCTTAAACCACATGTTATCGACCATTCCTGCGGTTAGAGAAGACTTATCTCCATACGCACCTAAAGTCGTTATGATGAAGATCAACCCTGATAAGATTCGTGATGTGATTGGTGCCGGTGGTAAGATCATCAGCCAAATCATTGAAGATTGCAACCAAGTGAAGATTGACATCGAACAAGATGGTCGCGTATTCTTGATGCATTCTGATATGGTATGGATTAAGAAAGCCAAAGCGATGATTGAAAACCTAACACGACAAGCTGAAATCGGCAAAGTGTATGAAGGTACAGTCGTCAGAATTGAAAAATTCGGTTGCTTCGTCGAATTATGGAAAGGTACTGAAGGTTTAGTCCACATCTCCAAATTGGCGAAAGAACGCGTAGAAAAAGTAGAATCCATTGTGTCTGTTGGTGATGTCATCCTCGTTAAATGCATCGGCATCGATGACAAAGGCCGTATTGACCTATCTAGAAAAGACGCTTTAGAACAATAATTTAAAGAAGATGCTTCGGCATCTTTTTTGTTAGGAGAACTTATGATCAAAGTCGATATTAAAACCAGTATGCCTACCGTTGAGGTTGCGAAAACATTATTACTGAATGGCATCAAAATGCATCGATCTGAAAAAGTGATTAAAATCATTCATGGGTACGGTTCATCTGGGGTTGGTGGTAAAATCAAACACATGGTCCATGAAGTATTAGAATCCTTAAAAGAGACCAATCAAATACGCGATTTTATCCCTGGTGAAGCCTTGGTTTCGTTCATGGGCTACGCCGATACCATTCAAAAATATAAACCTTTGATCATGAGTGATTCAGATTATCGAAGAGGCAATGATGGCATCACCTATGTATTTATAAAGCCTTGACATTTGATTGGATTTACTATAGAATATACCTCGTCAATTGAAGGTAATCGAGCCGATTCGTCGGTTAGGAAAGTCCATGCTAGCACAGTCTGAGATGATTGTAGTGATTGTGCCTAAGGAAACAATAACTTAGGATACACGCAAGTGTAATGGCGGTTAAATTTGCTAAAGGAAACCATGCAAATACTGTAATGTGCCACAGAAACGAGTCCATTGGAAACGATGGAATGAAACGCGGTAAACCCCACAAGCTAGTAACCCAAATTTTGGTAGGGGCACTCGAAGCGCATAAATGAATGTAGCTTTGGGCTTATCATAGAGATAAATGATTACACTCGAAAGAGAACAGAACATGGCTTATGCAAGTTGACAACAATAAAAAACAGCTCCTCGGCTGTTTTTTTTTTATTTTAAACGTAAAAAAAAGATGCAACCCATTGGGATTGCATCAATTTGTTTGTTGGATTATTTACCAGCGTATTCGAAAATATCGTCTAATAAGTGGAAGTAACCAGAAGTCTTGATGGTAACACCAGCAAGAGAGTCAACCATTGTACCATTGATAGCACCAGAACGATCAGCTAGAGGATCAACAGAACCATCCCAACCGTTTGCTGCAACATAGTCTAAGATTAATTGGATTTGTTCGTTCCATTCAAGTGTAGTCTTTTCAGTAGTAGAAGCTGTCCAAGCACCGTTAGCATAAGTATTCTTAGCACCAGTACCCTTCATGCCATAAGCTGCACCTAATTCTTGTTTAGTTTGATCTTTCCAAACGAATGTACCAGCAGTTGCATCTTTAGTAGCTTGTCTAACATCGATTAATAAGTTAGAAACTTTGCCTTTTGCGTCTACGTTCATGGTTGCGAAGTAGAAGTCAGTACCAGAGCAGTAAATAGAAGTGAATAAACCAGCTTTTGCATTTTCAACTGCAGCTTTTGCAACTTCAGTGTAAGCATTCTTGATGGTAACACCAGCCATACCGTCAACTGCGAAAGCTTCGCCGATTGGGGTAGAATCTAATGAATCAACACCATTTTCTAATAAGTATGCTTCGATTAAAGCAGCTTGTTCGTACCATTCTAATTGGCCTTCAACTTTAGCCATACCATAGTCATCACCAAGTTCTTTTTTAGTCTTAGCGTTCCATGCCCATGAATAAGCTTGTGTTTCTGTGTTTTGAGTTCTTGTACCTTGACGAACATCAATGTTGTAACCTACGATTTTACCTTTTTCAACGGTAACAGTTACGAATGTTACTTGTGGTTTGTTGGAGCTAACTTCTAGGCTGTAAGCTAAGAATTCGCCGTCAACTTTGAATTCTTTTTCTTGGCAAGCAGACAAGCCAAAAGCGGCTACTACGACAAGTAGTAATACCAAAATCTTTTTCATTATTAAATTCCTCCTATGAATTGATTTATTACGATATCATTATATCTTGTTGTCAACTAAAATGCAATCCCAAATAAAGATGACTTCTTTGAAAACGTTTTATTTCTATTTAAGCATGGCTAGATTGAAATATCTTGCTTATAAAGCGGTAAAATGATAAAATTTTAACGTTAGAAAGTGATGTGCAACCTTTGAATAAACATGATATATTAGAAAGACAAAAACGAATCCGAAATTTTTCGATTATCGCGCATATTGACCATGGTAAATCGACCTTAGCCGATAGAATATTGGAACAAACACAAACGTTGACTCAACGTGAAATGAAAGAACAAATTCTAGATGGTATGGATCTTGAAAGAGAACGTGGCATTACCATCAAATTAACTGCCGTAGAAATCAAATACCGCGCTTTGGATGGTGAACTATACACGTTCCATTTAATCGATACCCCGGGGCATGTCGACTTTACGTATGAAGTCTCCCGCTCACTCGCCGCCTGTGAAGGCGCGATTTTAGTCGTGGATGCAGCTCAAGGCATCCAGGCACAAACCTTAGCCAATGTGCATTTGGCCTTACAAAACAACCTTGAAATTTTACCTGTCATCAATAAGATTGACTTACCAAGTGCTGACCCTGAAAAAGTCAGAAATGAAATTGAGGATGTCATCGGTATTCCCGCTGATCATGCTGTACTTGCATCTGCAAAATCTGGTATTGGTATCCGCGACATCATGGAACAAGTGGTCGCGCATGTTCCAGCCCCACAAGGATCCATCGATGAACCACTTCAAGCATTGATATTTGACTCCATCTTTGATGCGTATCGTGGTGTCATTCCATATATTCGTATTAAAAATGGTATCGTCAAAAAGGGCGATATCATCGAAATGATGAGTAATGGTGCTACCTATGAAGTCATCGAAGTCGGTGTACACGCCCCAAGGGAAGAAAAACGTGATTTCCTCGCGGCAGGTGACGTTGGTTACTTAACTGCAGCCATCAAAACCATCTCACACGTACGCGTGGGTGACACGATTACATTAAAGAACAACCGTGCTAAACAGGCACTTCCAGGGTACCGTAAACTCAACCCTGTGGTATTCTGCGGATTGTATCCGATTGATTCATCAAAATTCAATGAATTGAAAGACGCTTTAGATAAATTAGCGCTTAATGACGCATCTTTGGCTTTTGAACCTGAAACGTCACAAGCTTTAGGCTTTGGTTTTAGAACTGGTTTCTTAGGTTTACTTCATATGGAAGTTGTTCAAGAACGTTTAGACCGTGAATTTGGGATTGAATTGATCGCTACAGCACCTTCGGTTATATATCATGTCAACTTAACCAATGGTGACCAATTAGTCATTGATAACCCTTCTAAATTACCTACCCCACAAGAAATTGAATCGATTGAAGAACCTTACGTTACTGCAACCATCATGTGCCCTTCGGATTATGTCGGTGCAGTCATGGACTTAGCACAACGAAAACGTGGTTTATTCGTCGATATGAATTATTTGGACAAAACACGTGTTGTCATCCATTACGAACTGCCATTATCCGAAATTGTGTATGATTTCTTTGATAAACTCAAATCTTCAACCAGAGGCTATGCTTCATTTGATTATGAAATTGGTGAATACAAAGAATCCAGACTTCAAAAGATGGATATTCTATTAAATGGTGAAATCGTCGATGCTTTATCCTTAATTGTTCATCGTGATTTTGCATATCAACGCGGAAAAGTAATCACGGAAAAACTTAAAGAACTCATCCCACGACAAATGTTTGAAATTCCAGTTCAAGCAGCTGTTGGTAATAAAATCATTGCTAGAGAAACCATCAAAGCCATGCGTAAAGACGTATTAGCTAAATGTTATGGTGGCGACATCTCACGTAAACGTAAATTATTAGAGAAACAAAAAGAAGGTAAGAAGAAGATGAAAGCGGTCGGTTCGGTAGACGTCCCCCAAGAAGCTTTCCTCGCCATCTTATCGAACTCAGAAGAATAACATCCTTAAATGGATGTTTTTTTTATTTTATGTCATTTCTTAATTATAGATATATACGTAAATCTACGTATCTATTTTGGAATGAACACAGATATTTTAACTTTAAAAGATATTAAAAAATCATTTTTTCATGTGGCTACATCTATTTCAAATACCTTTATAATATCTAAATTACGCGATAAATAGCCTAATAATAGATTTTTCAATATATACAAATTTCTACGCAATGTAAAAAACTATTAATAGACAATTTTAATCTATATATAAGAATTTAAGATTCATGTTATAATCATTCCAGATGAAAGCGTTTTTCTATTATAATGAAAGTGAAGGTGGCTTTATGAACTCGATGGACAGCCTACTCGTGGCTAATTTTACTGAATTGTCTTTATTTGAATGTGGCAGGGAAAAATGTCAACCCGATAAACGCATTTTGATGGATATCAAACCATATCATATTTTTCATTATGTCCTTTATGGATCAGGTGTATTTATCTTAAATGCCAAAAAGTATTTTTTAAAAAAGGGCGATTTGTTTTATGTTCCACCTGGTTGTACTGCACAATATTACCCTGATCCGAACGACCCTTGGATCTATGTTTGGATCGGTTTTAATGGATCAAGATCGGATGATTATCTCAACCGCATCGGTTTATCCATTGACCAACCGATTTACCATGATAGTAAATCGCTCGAATTAAAGGCACTATTCAATGATTTAGCAGATAAATACAACCATTCAAAGTATTTAACCATTGAATCCTTGTCTGTATTCATCAGCATTTTATATCGTATGCTCATCAGTAATCGTAAAAAAGATATCTTACTGAGTTCAAAAGAAACACATATCCGTATGGCAAAACAATTTATGGAGAACAATTTTCAGTTTAAAATTAAAATCACCGATATCGCCAGTGCATTATCGTTGAGTCCAAATTATCTAGCCAATATTTTCAAAGAACAACTGGGGATTACTCCAAAAGAATATTTAACCAATCATCGGATGCAAAAAGCAAGTCAGTATTTAATCAACTCACAAATGTCGGTTAAAGAAATCGCATCCAAGGTCGGTTATGATAACGCATTACACTTTTCTGCAGAATTTAAAAGAATTAAAAAGGTTTCACCAACCTTATATCAAAAGAATAATCAATTATCGGAGGAATCATGAAAAAACAGTTATTATTAATTCTATCGTTGGGATTTGTCATCCTAGCGACTGCATGTCAATCCAAAGTGTATGTGGATTATATCGATAAACCCATCAGTTTCACCCCAACCATCGGCGATAAACGAAACAATGAATCCATCGCAGACTTAAAAGTGATTTACAACGATGAGACTGCCGATCAAATCCAGGTGCTACCCGTCGAATTATCGGATGATTTTATCATTGGTGTTGACATGTCATCCATCATCGATGTTTTGGATAAAGGCGGTGTATTCTACAACGCCAATGGTGAAGAACAAGATGTGTTTGAAATCTTAAAATCTTACGGTGTGAATTATGTACGTATCCGTTTATGGCATAACCCTACCAATTCAAATGGTTTAGGTTTCGGTGGTGGCAATAATACCACTGAAGTTGGTATTGAGATTGCGAAAAAGGCTGCACGCGTTGGTATGAGAATTGCGCTAGACTTTCACTACAGTGATTTCTGGGCAGATCCATCGAAACAAAGCATGCCAAGAGCTTGGACAGGTTATACCGATGAACAAGTGGTTGATGCGATATATGAGTATACAAAATCAACTTTGAAATCCTTTGAAAAAGCGGGTGTTAGACCCCATATGGTACAAATCGGTAATGAAATCAATAACGGGATGGTGTATCCAAATGGAAACATCGCGACCCGTGGTTACCGTCGATTGGCGATGTTCTTAAATGCGGGTATCAAAGCGGTTAAGGAAATTAGTCCATCCATCCAAACAGTCATTCACTTGGCAGAGGGGGCTTCGGAGCAACGATTGACCTACTTTTTCGATAAAATGATTGAAAATAACGTCGAGTTTGACATCATAGGCTTATCCTACTATTCCTTTTGGCATGGTACTTTAGCGCAATTCCAACAAACTTTAGAAGCGCTTGATGCGCGCTATACTCAAAAAATCGCTGTCATGGAATATTCTTATGGCTATACCGATTATAGCAATGAATTTTCAGCCAATATTTATTCCTCTGAAATGGAATCTGAAGGTGGCTACAAAACCTCTATGCAAGGTCAAGCGAGCTACATTCGCGACGTTAACGCTGCGATTGCTTCGATAGAATCTGGTATCGGTTCATTTTACTGGGAACCTGCTTGGTTAGCAGTGGCTGGTGCAGGCTGGGCTAGTAGTGGTGCCATTGAATATCTGAATGCACAAGGCGATGATGTCTCATCGATTGGCAAAGCTTCTTGGGCAAATCAAGCCTTATTCAGTTTTTCCGGTAAAGTATTACCTAGTTTAAATGTGTTCAATCTCATGAAAACATCGACATTTAACGATGAACGCATTGAAACACTTGAAACAGAGTTATCGGTAGTCATCAATATTCGTGCCAATGAAACACTACCATCACATACCCTCGCTTATACCTCATTAGATAGACGAACCTTGGTTCCAATCACATGGAATAGAGCAGAACTAGATGCCATTCAAGGTGCAGGAAATTATACCGTTCACGGCACAGTGACCCAAGGCAACCAAATCCTACAAGTCGTATGTACAGTCGAAGCTTATGAAAATTACTTGGTTAATGGCAGTTTCGAAGAAGGTGGAAAAGTCACGGCTGACGTCAAAGATTTTTCCTTAGTCAATGGTTGGCAAGTCACACAAAATATCAATGGTGCTGTAAAAATCGAAAGTAAAAATCCACGTACATCCGATAACAATGGACACAACAACTTAAATATCTGGGCCTCTGCCGCTTATGACTTCACAGTTTATCAAACTGTTACATTGTCACCAGGTACTTATATATTGGTCGTTTATGGCAGAAGTGCGATGAACGGAGAAGTCAATACACCGAGTGTATCGCTTTATGTTGGTAATGGTTCAACTATACTGTTCGAACAGTCCTTTGTTTATGGTGGTTCTTGGAGTGAATGGCAAAAAAATGAATTAACCTTTACAATCACCGAATCAATCACCGTTCAAATCGGTCTAAAAGGCACTGGCGCAGCCACTGCATGGGCACATTTCGATGATTTCGCCCTCAAATCAATGTAGGTGTTTAAATGAGAACAATCATCCCCATCAATGATGGGTGGCGTTTCGGTCATAAAACCGATGAAATAATCAAAATGAATATCGATGATAGCCATTTATCCTTAGTAGATATTCCCCATTCTAACGCCACTTTAGGTTATAACAATTATACTGAATCGGTTTATCAGTTTGAAAGTGTATATCGTAAAAAAGTTTTGATCGAGCATGCCATATCCAAAAAACATTTCATCCGATTTGAAGGTGTTTTACATCGAGCAGATGTCTATTTGAATGATCATTTTGTTGGTAGACATGATGGCGGCTATACCGCGTTTGAATTTGAAGTAACCCCTTATGTTCAATCGGGTGAAAATACCCTCGTGGTCGTTGTAGATTCTAGAGAAACTTTGAATATCCCACCCTTTGGTAAAACGATTGATTATTTAACTTATGGTGGTATTTATAGAGAAGTTTATTGGGTTGAAACCCCAATAAATCACATCAAACATGTCCATATTGCATTACAAAAAGATACCATTAAACCCACACTGCACTTTCAAATTCAAACCGAAGGTGGCACACGGGTTCGAATCCAACTGGCTGAACATGGTAACGTCGTATATGAAGGTGTATACAACCTAAAAGACGATATTGTCATCACACCAAATATTACCTTGTGGGATATCGATCATCCCGTTTTATACGATATCAAGGTTGTGCTAGATGACGCGGATTGTTATGTCTTTAAAACCGGATTCAAGCACAGTGAATTTAGAACAGACGGTTTTTATTTGAATGGAAAGAAAATTAAAATTGTCGGATTAAATCGACATCAAATATACCCTTATGTCGGCTATGCGATGCCGCGAAATGGACAAATCGAAGATGCGAGATTGTTGAAATCTTTAGGTAACGCAGTTCGAACATCGCATTACCCTCAAAGCAAGCATTTTCTTGATGCCTGTGACGCTTTAGGTTTATTGGTCTTTACAGAAGCCCCAGGTTGGCAGTATGTTGGTGATGCTTCATGGCAACAGTCATACATCACACAGGTCAAAGAAATGATTTTAGAACAACAACATCACCCATCGATCATTCTTTGGGGGGTTAGAGTTAATGAATCTGGTGACTTTGATAATTTATATGCGTCTACGAATGCTTTAGCCAAATCACTAGATGGTAGACAAACTGGTGGTGTACGCTGTTTCAGCTTTTCCAATCCACTAGAGGATGTTTACACCTATAATGATTTCTTTCACAATGGCACCAATGATTACATGAAGGCTATTAAAGATGTGACGATTGATCAAAAACCCTATCTGATCACAGAATTCAATGGTCACATGTTTCCAACCAAAACCTTTGATACCCCAACTCGAAAAGTCGAACATGCGTTACGGTATGCACACATATTGGATGCGCACATGGGGAACCCACGTGTGACGGGGGGATTTGGCTGGCAGTTCATCGATTATAACACCCATGAACAGTTCGGTAGCGGTGATCACATCTGTTATCATGGGGTTTATGACGCGTTTAGATTGCCAAAACCAGCCGCACATATTTATCTATCTCAACAAGAAAAACCACACTTAGCTGTTCTAAATAGTACCGATATTGGCGACTATGACGCCGGATACATCGATCATTTAGTTGTAGCAACCAATGCGAGCTACATCGAAGTGTACCAAAACAATCGTTTATTAGGTTCATTTTATCCAGACACCAAGCATTATCCACATTTAAAGCATCCACCCATCATCATCGATGATTTTTATGGAGATGCCTATGCATCTTTAGGACTAACTGAAGATAAAATTAAAACTTTGAAAGCCATTGGGGCTGATATTGCAAAAAGGGGTGGTTTGGACAAGCTGACTTCTTTAGACACATATGACGCCAGCGATATCCAATTGGCTTGGCAGATGTATGGAAAGTATGTGGCTAACTGGGGTTCAGAATCATTCACTTACACCATCATCGGACATTATGAAGGTCAAACCATCCAAAAGGTCCTAGGTCCTTATCGCAACTATCAACTACAAATTCATGTTCATGAACCAGTGATTGAAGTTTTCGATACTTATGATGTTTGTAAGATTGATATAGAAGCGGTAGATGATCGAGGTAATTTAAAGGCTTACGCTTTTGATGTGATATCGATCACAACCAATGACGTTATCGAAGTCATCGGTGAATCCAATGTCGCATTGATTGGTGGACAACGTGCTGTTTGGATTAGAAGCAAAGCCATTGGTGTTGGCAATCTGATGATTCAACATCGCAATCGTCAAATACCCTTAGAAATCATTGTAAAAAAAGGCTCAAACTAAACCTAGTTTAGTAAATATAGAGGAGAAAAAGGAGAAAAATGAAAAAAGTATTTTCACTCATGTTGGTGTTGATATCCATCTTCGGATTAGCTGCATGTCAACCCAAGGAAGAAGAATTAGAAGAGGTTTCATTGACAGTATGGGCATCTGAATTAGACCAAACATTGATGCAAACCATGATCGAAAGTTTTAAAGAAGCGTATAAAGATGAAGCCATCTTTACCATTACTTTAGGTGCAGTTTCTGAAGCTACTGCAAAAGACCAAGTATTGACTGACATTGAAGCTGCTGCAGACGTATTCGCATTCGCAGATGATCAAATCAATGAACTCTATGTTGCTGGCGCGCTTCAAGAAGTACAAGAAAACACCGCTGCAATCATCGCTGCCAATGGTGGTGCAGAAGCCGGTGCCATTAAAGCAGCAACCAAAAATGGTAAACTTTATGCTTATCCAATGACTGCTGATAATGGTTATTTCCTATTTTATGACAAATCTGTTTATACAGAAAATGACGTTAAAACTTTGGATGGTATTTTAGCCAAAGCACAAAGTGATGGTTCTAAATTTACCATGCAAATCAACAATGGTTGGTATTTGTATTCATTCTTTGCAGGTGCTGGGTTACAACTAACCTATAACGGTACTGTAAATAGTGCCAATTGGAATAACGCGACTGGTGTTAAAGTCACTGAATCCATCATTCGCATGGCTTCTCACCCTGGATACATCAACTTAAATGATGCTGGATTCGTTTCTGGTATCAAGGATGGCTCCGTTTCTGCAGGTGTTAATGGGGTATGGAATGCCACTGAAGCACAAAATAAATGGGGTGCAAACTACGCAGCTACCAAATTACCTACTTACACACTTGATGGTCAACAAGTACAAATGAGTTCATTTGCAGGTTATAAATTAATGGGTGTTAACGCCCTTACATTACAACCTTATTGGGCAATGAAATTAGCTGAATGGTTCACCAATGAAGACAATCAAATCTTACGTTTCCAAGAACGTGGACTTGGGCCTTCTAATGTCAATGCTGCAAATTCTACTGAAGTGAAAGCTTCTCCAGCCATTTCCGCATTAGCTCAACAAGGTGCCTTCGCAACCGTTCAAAATGTCGGTGGTAATTATTGGTCACCAACCGAAACTTTCGGAAATATGATCGTTAACGCCGAATTAACCCTTCAAGGCAACATCCAAGATGCACTCGATATCATGGTTCAAGGTATTGTGGCACAACCGATTGGATAATCGTTATAAACACTATGGAATAGGAATGCACTTAGGTGCATTCCTTCACCCTTTACACGAGGTCAACTATGCACATCATTCAAAACATGAATCGGTCTCTTCTAAAAAAACTTAATCGCTTTTGGTTAAATATAAAACGTTTTGGCTCTAAAATACATCAAGGATGGCAATCTTTGAGTCATGACTTTAAAACCGGTGATATTTATGTAAAACTATCCTTACTGTTCTTGAGTATAGGTTTTTTTAGAAGACATCAGATTATTAAAGGCATTTTATTTTCAATCATTCAAATCGGGTTTATTTTGTTTATGATCTTTACAGGTATCCCAAATTTATCACGATACAATACCTTGGGTACCATTCAATTTGAATCCGTATATAACCCAATAACGAGACGAAATGAAGTCAATAATTACGATCATTCTTTCAAAATTCTATTGTATGGCCTCATCAGCATCATCGTGATTATCGTTTATGTGTATATCCATTTAAAAAACATCCATACACAAAGAAAACTACAATGGTGTGAAGCTGAAGGTCAGCACATCAACACCTTTAAAGAGGATTTAATTCAACTCAAAGATGATCGTTTCCACATCACTTTGTTGACTTTGCCAGTATCCGGTATTGTATTCTTCACAATCATTCCGTTGTTATTCATGATCTTGGTTGCATTCACCAATTATGACCAATTGCATATGCCACCAACCAAACTATTCAGTTGGGTTGGGTTTAGAAACTTTGAAATATTATTAACCACAGGTTCAAACACAGTAACATTTGGTTATGCGTTTAGAAAAGTTCTGACTTGGACATTGACATGGGCATTTTTCGCTACCTTTTTAAACTATATTGGTGGTATCATTCTGGCATTACTCATCAATAGCAAATATACCAAATGGCCTAAATTATGGCGAACCATATTTGTCATCACGATTGCTGTACCTCAGTTTGTGTCATTGTTACTGGTTAGACATTTCTTTGCTGACCAAGGTATCATGAATACCCTCCTAAGTTCAAACATCCCATTTTTATCTGACTACACCTGGATTGACTGGATTCGTCAACTCGGATTAATTGGTGCGAATCGTGAGTTCGTGCCATTCCTAACAGACCCTGTATGGTCAAAAGTGATGTTGATTTTAATCAACTGCTGGATTGGTTTCCCATACGTCATGCTCATCACAACTGGTGTATTGATGAACATACCAAAGGATTTGTATGAGTCTGCTGAAATTGATGGTGCCAATAAATTCCAACTATTCGCTAAGATTACGATGCCTTATATGTTGTTTGTTACCGCACCGTATTTGATTACGAATTTTGTCCACAATCTCAATAATTTTAATGTCATTTACCTCTTAACATCGACACGGGTCACATCCAACCAATTACTAGCAAATGCGAATGCATCAGATACCGACTTGTTGGTCACTTGGTTATTTAAGTTGACACAAGACTACTACAACTACAAAATGGCCTCAGTCATCGGCATTATGATGTTCCTATTGTCAGCGATATTTACGTTACTCGCATTTAACTATACCATTAAATCCAATAAGGAGGACCGCTTCCAATGAGCCGAACACCCGATCAAATCAAACGTGCTGCTAAATCTAAAAAGCGTATAAAAACCATCCTTCATAATGGTTTATTGGCTGTGCTATCATTTTTTTGGTTAATTCCTATTTTCTGGTTGATTGCTTCCGCATTCAATACTGATCGCGGGGTCAACATTCGACAATTTTTTCCTATGAATTGGACACTGGATAATTTCTATCAATTGTTTTTTCAAACCGATAGTGTTGCTAACTTCCCTAGATGGTTCTTAAATACATTAACTGTGGCAGTATTCGCCTGCATCATCTCAAGTTTGTTCGTATTAATGGTTTCTTATACGATGAGCCGTTTGAGATTCAATATGCGAAAACCACTCATGAATATCGGTGTTATATTGGGATTATTCCCTGGTGTACTCTCAATGATTGCCATTTATTTCATCTTAAAATCATTGGGATTAACAGACAGTTTATTGGCCCTCATCATCGTCTATTCTGCCAGTTCAGGTTTGGGTTATTTGGTTGCGAAAGGTTTTTTTGACACCATCCCTAAATCCCTCGATGAAGCTGCAAGGATTGATGGTGCTACACAATGGGACGTGTTTTGGCGAATCATCATACCACTGTCGAGACCAATCATTGTTTATACTGTCTTATTAGCGTTCTTAGCCCCATGGGTTGACTTCGTTTTCGCCAATATTATTATGACTTCTCGTGACACCAATAAGTTCACAGTTGCGATCGGACTTTATAACATGTTAGACCGAAATTTGGTCAATAATTATTTTTCATTATTCACTGCAGGTGCAGTGGTCGTATCCATTCCTATATCGGTGCTCTTCATTTTCATGCAAAAATTTTATGTCGAAGGTGTCACAGGTGGGTCTGTGAAAGGTTAAGCACTGAACATCAGTGCTTTATCTTTGTATCTATAGTATAATTTGAATAGAAGGTGACTTTTATGGAACTTAAACAAACATTTAATGACGTATATCAACAACATCCAGAACGACTCTACTATTCGCCAGGTAGGGTCAACATCATTGGCGAACACATCGATTATAATGGCGGATTGGTATTTCCTGCTGCCATATCGATTGGCACTTATGCTGCAATTTCAAATAGAACCGACCAAATGATCCGGTTCTATTCATCCAATTTTAAAGATCAAGGCATCGTCACAGTATCGTTATCGGATTTATCTTATCAAGAAACCCATGGTTGGGTGAATTATGCGAAAGGTATCATCCAAACATTGATAAAGCGTGGTTATCAGATCGAACACGGTTTAGATGTCTTGATTGAAGGTAATCTCCCGCCAGCTTCAGGGTTATCATCCAGTGCGTCCTTAGAAGTGTTGATTGGTTATGTATTTTCAGATGTATTTAACCTCAATTTAACGCGCGAAAACATCGCTTTAATTGGTCAAGAAGTCGAAAACCACTATATGGGTTTACATTGTGGGATTATGGACCAACTGATCATTGCGAAAGGGATTGAAGGGAAAGCCCTCATCATGAATACCCATACCCTTGAAACCCATGCTGTAAACGCAACCTTTAAGGGCTATACCTGGGTCATTATGAATACCAACTACAAACGTAAAAATACCGATTCCAAATACAATGAACGCGTGAAAGAATGTCAAACTGTTTTGAATCAAATTCAAACGATTCAACCCGTTAAAACCTTATGTGAAATCACACCAGATCAATTGGACTCATTGAAATCATGGATTAAAGATGACGTTTTACTCAAGCGATTTAAACACGTCGTGACTGAACAAGCACGCGTGATTGAGGCAGAAAAACGTATGGCCAACAATGACGCTATTGGCTTTGCTGCGCTATTGAATGCGTCTCATGCATCGCTAAAAGATGACTATGAAGTCACTGGTTTACACTTAGATGTCTTGGTCGAAGGTGCGCTAAAAGCAGGTGCCATTGGTGCCCGTGTTACAGGCGCTGGTTTTGGTGGCTGTGCCATCGCACTTGTCCCAAATGATATCATGGGTTCATTTGAATCTTTGGTTTCACAAATCTATACAGATAAAACCGAACTCGTGCCTACTTTTTATGATGTCATATTTACGGATGGGGTGAAACGCATTGAATAAATTCATCACACTTGAAAACGAACACCTAAAGACAGTCATTTCGACGCTAGGTGCTGGTATTTATCAAATTTATTTAAAATCGAATCAAGAAATTCCTGTGTTAGTCACCAATACGAATCCAGATGATTACTTAACGAGTACCAATTATTACGGTAAATCGATTGGTCGCATCTCAGGTCGTTTGTTTGGCCCAAATTATCAGCTAAATCAACATGTATACGATGTGGAGTGTAATCCCAATAGTCCTTTTATGTTACATGGCGGTAAAGATGGGTTATGGATTAAAACATTCGATGTGGTATCACAAAAATCGGATGAGGTTATTTTAGCCTATGTTGATCCTGAAACCAATACATTTCCAGGAGAACTATCTGTTCGCGTATGGTATCGTTTGGTCAATAAAACGGTGCATATTGAATATCAAGCTCAAGGGACAAAAGATACATTATGTAACTTAACCAACCATGTGTATTTCAATTTAAACATTGACGGTGGTGATATTTTAGACCACCATTTGATGTTGAATGCACGAAAATACAATGTCTTAGATGACCAATATCGATTCATTAAGCAAGCAAATGTCGCTCAAACACCTTTTGATTTTATACAACCAAAACCGCTCAGGAACGGCGTTTTAGCTTTGTTAGATACCGCTCAAAAAGGGCTTGATCACTGTTTCATCACCAACAGTAATCACGTTGGCAGTTTATTCGATCCCAAGACCCAAAGACGATTGAATGTCTACAGCAACTACCCTAGTGTGGTCATTTATACCCATAATTTCATATCTAAAAAACCACTGAATACCTCGGTACCTCAAGGGGTTCATTCAAGTATCACATTCGAATGTCAGTATGAACCTGATGGCATTCATCATCCTATATTGAATTCAGCGATTTTAAAGAAAAATGAACCATACCATCATTTTATTGATTTTGAGTTCGAATTTTAGGAGGCTATATGAATCCACTATTCGCGTTAGTTACTTACGGTTTGAAACACCAATGGATTGTCGATCCCAATCCATCCTTACATAAACTATTACAACTCTATAATCTACCACTTAGTCCATTCAAAATGGTGGATGAACCCATCGATTTGGTCATGGAAAAGCTCTTGGATTTAGGGTTTGATTTGGGCTTATTTGAACCCAATACCTTGAATGAACGGGATGCTTTTGAAGCGTATTTATTTGATTTTGTGATGCCATCTCCAAGTGAAACCAAAATGACGTTCTTACGCCTTTATCAACAAAATCGACGTAAGGCATTTGATTATTTATATCACTTATCCATGGATGTGAATTACATTAAAACCAAACGTATCGCTCAAAATGTGTCCTTTCATTATCCATCCATCTATGGGACAATCGATTTGACCATCAATCTATCCAAACCTGAAAAAGATCCAAAAGATATTGCGAAAGCTTTGGAACAAAAGGATGTACCAAAAACAGGTCCGAAATGTCTCATTTGCAAAGAAAACGAACACAATTATGACAATGCAAGAATGAATTTGCGAATCATTCCAATCACGTTATACAAACGTTTATGGCATTTTCAATATTCGCCTTATGCCTATTATAACGAGCATTGTATCATTTTAAGTGATGACCATACACCAATGAAAATGTGTGAAGAAACATTCCACTATTTGCTGGATTTCATCGATTATAACCCAGATTATTTCATTGGTTCAAATGCAGATATCCCGATTGTGGGTGGCTCGATCCTCGATCATGACCATTTTCAAGGGGGAAAACACCATTTCCCAATTGAATCCGCTAAAATCATTAAATCCTATCAAATCCAAGATTTAACCCTCTCACACATTTATTGGCCCTTATCCACCATTAGATTGACCAGTCAAAATAGGGACACTTTATTAAAGGTATCCAAACGTATACTTAACCAATGGCGTACCTACGATCATGAAGCACTCGATATCATTTCAAAATCTTATGGTTTACATAATACAATTACACCCATTGCGAGAAAAGTAAATGATGCTTATCAAATCGATATCATTCTACGAAATAATCGTGTGAATGAGGTGTATCCTGAAGGCATTTTCCACCCACACCGTGATGTCCAACACATCAAAAAAGAAAACATCGGTCTAATCGAGGCCATGGGGTTGGCCATTCTACCTGGTCGTCTCAAAACGGAACTTGCTAAAGGGTTAGATTTCATATTACATGGTACTATTTACCCTGAATTAGCCATTCATCAACCTTGGTTGAATGCATTAAAACAATCCAACCAAGTTCACAACATGGCAGATCTTGAAGCTGCGGTTGGTGATAAATTCAAAACGGTATTAGAGCATGCAGGTGTTTTTAAACTGAACGATTCAGGTATCCAAGCCATGGATGAATTCATCCAAAGTTGTATCCGATAACCGAGCAATCCTCGGTTATTTTTTTTCAATATTATGTAAACCTGTGTTATAATTATTACAGGTGATGTTATGAAAGGCTTATACGTCCATATCCCATTTTGTGAGCACATATGTTTTTATTGTGATTTCGCTAAACGGGTGGCGAAAAACCGTGAAATGATCGATGAATATTTGGTCCATCTCAAAAAAGAGTTTGACCAAATCCCCCTAATTGATCGACAATTTGATACCGTCTATATCGGTGGTGGTACACCTTCGATGTTAGATATCAAGCAGTTAACCTATTTACTAGAATTATTTAAGGACCTTAAACCTTTAGAGTATACGATTGAAGTGAATCCAGAATCATATACCCATGACAAAGGGATGTTATTTAAACAGTATGGCATTAACCGCGTTAGTTTAGGGGTCCAATCCTTTGAACCAGAAATCTTAACCTATATTGGAAGAAAACACCACAATACTCAAGTGTTCTATGCCATCGAAGATTTAAATGACATCGGCATTGACAACATCAGTATTGATTTAATCTTCGCAATTCCAGGTCAAACCATGGCTTCGATTCAACACGATTTAGACATCGTATCCACGTTAGCCATCAAACACATCAGTTACTATTCTCTCATTTTAGAAGAGAAAACCGTATTTTATCACCAATACTTAAAGAAGCAGTTTCGAAAAGCCGATATCGATTTAGAAGCCGATATGTATGAATACATCATCGACCGCTTAAATGCGTTGGGATTTAAACAATATGAAATATCGAATTTCACAAAAGGTAACCACGCTTCTAAACACAACCAACTTTATTGGTCGATGGATCCTTACGTTGGCATCGGCGCAGGCGCACATGGATTTGATGGTAAACTCAGAACTCAAAATCATCGCAATCTCCCTGATTACTATGAAAAACCTTTAGCCTCTGCTTATCATGAAACTGACCAACAATATTTATCCGATACCCTCATCTTCGGATTAAGACGATTGGAAGGCATTCGAATCGATGACATTGAAACACGATTTGGGTTCAAATTATTCGAAAAATACCCAAAATTGATTCAGTTGCAAGCCCTGGGTTTAATTGAAATTGTGGATCAACACCTTCGATTAACTCGAAAGGGTTTATTGTTAGGCAATCAAGTGTTTGAGGTGTTTATATGAAATACTTAATCAATGAATACCAATACTATCTGAAACGTGAAAAAGGGTTAAGTCAAAACACCATAACGGCTTACCTAAGAGATTTAGAACAATATCGGACCTACTTAGAAAAATCCTATGAAATCACTAAAATCCAAAAGATAGAACGAAAACACATCGAAACATTTTTAAAAAGTTTGCACAAAAAAAATTTATCTTCAAAATCGCTATCGAGAAAGCTAACCGCAATCAAAGGATTTCATCAGTTTTTATTGATTGAAAATGAATTAGATACGAATGTCGCTTATGATATAGAGTCACCTAAGGTTGAAAAAACGTTACCGCAAGTTCTATCGGTTCAAGAGGTCATTAAAATCATTGAAGCCGTCAAAGGGACCGATCCGCTATCAATCCGTAATCAAGCTTTATTGGAACTAATCTATGGTTCTGGGTTACGTGTATCTGAATTACTGGATTTGAAAATCGCAGATATCCATCTACTTGAAGGTTATGTTCGTGTCCTCGGTAAAGGCAATAAAGAACGCGAAGTTCCCCTAGGGGACATGTCTGTTCAAGCCTTAAGACTTTATTTGACAAAATCCAGAAATCAACTTACAATGAATAGCATAGATTACTTATTTTTAAATCAAGATGGGAAACGACTTTCCCGTCAAGGTTTCTTTAAAATCTTGAGGAAGATTGCGAAAGTAGCTGGGATTGATCGTGATGTTTCACCTCATACCTTGCGTCATTCGTTCGCAACCCACTTATTAGAAGCCGGTGTGGATTTACGCACCTTACAAGAATTATTGGGTCATGAAGACATTCAAACCACCCAAATCTATACACACATCAGTCAAAAACATTTAAAGGATGTCTATTTAAATACACATCCGAGAGCGAAGGAGAAAAACAATGTATAAACGCGTATTTTTAATCGTCATGGACAGCTTGGGATGTGGCGAAGCCCCAGATGCTAAAGACTACAACGACCTTGGTTCAAATACCATCGGTCATATCGCTGAAAAAATGAACTTGCATATCCCTAATATGCAAAAATTAGGTTATGGCAACATCATACCGATCAAAGGTGTGCCTGCTGCACAAGCCCCTCTTGCAAGCTATACCAAGATTCAAGAAGCTTCAACGGGTAAAGATACCATGACAGGTCACTGGGAAATGATGGGCCTCTATATCACCGAACCATTCCAAACATTTACCGATACTGGCTTTCCTAAGGCATTACTCGATGAATTGACCAAACAAACCGGTAGAGAAATCATTGGTAATGTGGCTGCATCAGGCACAGAAATCATCGCTGATCTGGGTGAAGAACACATGCGTACTGGTGCACTGATCGTCTATACATCGGCAGACTCCGTATTACAAATAGCGATGCATGAAGACATTATTCCTATTGAGGAACAATATCGTATTTGTGAAATCGCTCGTGAAATCACGATGAAAGAGGAATGGAAAGTGGCACGTGTCATTGCCCGTCCTTTTGTTGGAACCAATAAAAATGATTTCAAACGTACACCGAACCGTCATGATTACGCTGTAAAACCATTTGGCAAAACCACATTGAATTTCATGGATGAACATGGATTGGATGTCATTGCTTTAGGTAAAATCAACGATATATTTGTTGGTGAAGGAATCAATCACTATGAACGTACCCTATCTAATGAAGATGGTATGGATAAAATCATTAAGATTGCAAAAAATCACCCATTTAAAGGATTATGTTTCTTAAATTTAGTTGATTTTGACGCCTTATATGGCCATCGTAGAGACCCGATTGGCTATGGTAAAGCCATTGAATCCTTTGATAAGGACCTACCAAAACTCATGGAATATCTTAATGAAGATGATTTACTAATGATCACTGCTGACCATGGTAACGACCCAATTCATCATGGTACAGACCATACCCGTGAATATGTACCGCTATTGGTTTATGCCAAAGGTAAACCTGGTAAAGCATTGCCACTAATGAAGACATTTGCGGATATTGCGGCTACCATCTCAGACAACTTTAAAGTGGAAAAAACCGAAAATGGTCAATCGTTTTTGGATTTAATATAAGGAGGGCATTATGTTAGAATGGTTACAATCTTTAACCCCTGAAGACATCATTGTCTTCTCCGGGATTCTTGTTTTATTTGTGACATCGATCATCACACTCGTTCGTTTGTCACGTATCGCGAACCGTGTAGGTGAACAAGAATTCTATATTCAAGAAACATTATTGGAGATGGATGGCGAACAATACATCAATTTAACCATCATTAATAAAGCTTTCTCTACCAATCATATCAACGTGGTCGGTGTGGAATTACGTAATATTTCACATCCGCTCGAAGAAAAATTGGTTATGATTGCCCCTAGAAGCAAATACCAAGTTCGCTTCAATTTGGCTGAAATCAAGAAATTCGTGTTCGCGAATCGTAAAAAATACCGTAAATTTAGAATTTATGTTGAGAATGAAATTGGCTTAAGAAAGTCCATTAAACCGAAAATCAACAACCGTTTTATGAAACACCAATACAAACTATTGAAACGTCAAGAACGCATCGAAGCGAAACGCATTCGTTTCGAATCTGGGCAATACAATTTCATGGAACGTACGGGATTAATCGTTGGTTTGGTATTTAGACCGTTCATTAAATTACGCCGTCACATGGTGTTATCGACGAATAAAACGTTAAGAGAATCTGAAATTCGTCGACAACAAAAGAAAGAACATGACGCCATCAAATATAAACTTGATCAAGATGAATTTGAACTCAATGAGATTCGTATTCGTGAAGAATCCATTAAGGAAAATCGCACCAGAGAACTTGAACTTGAACGCTTAAAGAAAGAAAAAGAACTCGAAATCGAACGTATCAAAGAAGCCACATTAAAACGTGAATTCGAAGAAAATAAAGCGAAGATTGAAGCGATTGTGCCTGAAGAAGTTGCGCAACAAGAACTGGAACTCGAACGTCAAAATAAGAAACCAGAAGAGAAAAAACGCCCACGTAAAGCGAAAGTTGCTGAAGAAAAAGTGGAAGATGAAGCCGAAGTATCTGAACAAGCTTCTGTTTTACCAGTCGAATCAGCTCCACTGGCATCGGAAGTGCCAGTCGTCGAAGAAAATGAACCTGTTAAGGTTAAAAAACCGAGATCACGCAAGTCAAAGACTGATGTCGTTGAGCCAGTGATAGAGACAAAAGAAGCCTCTGTTGAACCCTTAGGCACCATTCCACTTCAAGAAGAGGATAAATAATCAAACCATACACAGATAATGTCCTTATCTGTGTTTTTTTTCATTAATATGGCTATTTTTTGATCAGTTAAGATAGTAAAATCTAAATTAATTTCATTCAAATGTTAGTAAATGTGTTATACTAAAAACAAATATCGATACGAAAGAAGGCATGTCTATGCATCGTCACCATTCATCTAGAGCGTATTTGAGAGATCTTCTTGAACTAGACTTCTATACGAGATTAATCATTCTAGCCATTACGTTTATGTTATCAGTGGTATTTGGTATTTATAATTTTGTTATTGGGAAGCGAGATGTATTCACTTGGATGTCCATTTCGTTGACAATCGGGACAGCCATCGCCATCATATTAATTGTCGTCTTTAGAAAAATAAAAAATGAGCGACAAAAACAACAATATTTTCGTTCAACCTGTTTCAAAATCTATCAAAAACCGTACCAAAAGGAGTACCATTTACCGAATTATATCGATCAAATCAGTGCTTTTGAAAGCATCTACAACAAGTTTAAATGTCCATTATACTTCGATGTTGTGCTTGAAAATCAATCATTCGATCATAGCGATATATCCATTGATTTGATTTTATTCCATAACTCAGGTATATACGCCATTCAAGTTTTATCCTTTGATGGCCCCATAAAAGGTGACATTACCGAACGTACTTGGACACCTTACTTCTATTTAGGTCTCAAAAAAACACTTAAAGTGGATCAAGATTTATATCATCACTGGATTAAAAGTAATCACTTATCCAATCCAATCATGCAAACCGATTTATATGTAAAAAATATTCAAAAATATTTACCCACATATCCAATTAAAGGCATAACTATTCTAAAAGAAACCATGATCGATGAAACTTTTGACGCCATGAATGAACGTCTTTTCTCACTAAAAGATTTCATCTCATACGTTCAAAATCAACCAAGTATCTATACAGAAAGCGATCTTAAAAACGCTCAAAACAAGTTAGAAAAAAACATCATTAAATACTAAAAAAAGAGTTCAATTGTGAGTTGAACTCTTTTTCTTTGGTTAAATTAGATTTCGATGATACGTAGGGTATTGGTTGAACCATGTTGTTGTGCCCAACCAGAGGTGATGATGATCTTATCGCCTTTTTGGAAGCCAAATTCTTTAGCCACATCGATAGCGACACGGTCATATGAACCCATGTCTGTAAAGTCTCTACGATAAGCAGAGAATACGCCCCAATAATAAGTCAATTGGTTGCAAGTAGCGCGGTTATTGGATACTGCGATCACTGGTACAGAAGGTCTAAATTTGCATAGACGTTTAGGTGTACCACCGGTTTCAGTAAACGCGATGATCACTTTAACTTCAGGTAATGTGAGCGCACTTAAACTAACAGAGATACCAATCGCATCGTTTACTGTGGATTGTGAGGTTTGAATCGCTTTTTGTAGCTTTTCATAATAAGGAATGTTGTCTTCAATGGCTTTTGCAATGGTATCCATGGTCAATACTGATTCCACTGGGTATTCACCAGCAGCGGATTCACCGGATAGCATGATTGCATCAGATCCATCCAAAATGGCATTCGCAACGTCAGAAGCTTCAGCGCGTGTCGGACGTGGGTTGCTCATCATAGATTCTAACATGTGTGTAGCGGTAATCACTGGTTTGCCTTTAGCATTGGCAACAGAAATGATTTTCTTTTGATATAGTGGTACTAAAGCGGTTGAAACTTCAACCCCTAAGTCACCTCTAGCAACCATGACACCATCACAAACTTCAAGGATGCTTTCGAGTTCATCGACGCCTTCTTGAGATTCGATTTTCGCAATGATTTCAATTCTTGGTGCATTGAATTCTTTGAGGATTTCTTTGATTTCTAATACATCGTCTTTACGTCTAACGAATGATAACGCGATCATATCGACAGCCATTTCAGCACAGAACTTCATGTCCTCTTTGTCTTTTTTAGATACAAAAGGCATTGACAATTTAACGTTAGGTACGTTCACACCTTTTTTGGTTTTAATAACGCCGTTGTTAAAAATCTCGCAGGTTAATACTTCATTGTTAGCTTCGATGATATTGAGACGCATCTTACCATCGTCAATGAGTAAGAAATCGCCCACTTTAATGTCATCAAATAATTCTCTACAATCGATATGGAAGGCTTCTTTGGTACCAACGATTTGTTCTTTATGGACTTTTACAATGTCACCCTTTTTAAAGGATGCGAAACCATTTTCGAATACACCAGTACGAATTTCTGGTCCTTTGGTGTCAGCTAAAATACCGACAAAACGGCCCATTCTCGCAGCGACACGGCGAATGGTTTCAATGCGGTTTTTATGTTCTTCATGTGAACCATGGGAGAAGTTTAAACGTGCAACGTTCATCCCTGCTTCAATCATTTTTTCAATCATTACTTCATTTTCACTGGATGGTCCAATGGTACAAACAATCTTGGTTTTACGTTTCATAAAATGCCTCCTAAATTCGATTTTTCGTAGGATCAATTCTGTTATGAATATCCTGATTAAACATCCATAAGTATTTTACCACATATTTCATAAAAAGGTAGATAAAAGGACAAGTTTTTCATATTTTCACAATTCCTTTCAAAAATCACAATAAACCCCATAATGGCGAGATAACGATGTAAAATCTAGAAAGCGCTTTACTTAATTTATTCATAATAAAAAGCCTAGGGTCGCTAGGCTTTCAAGTTAAAATTCAAAGTATTTTTCAACCTTTGTATTGGCTTGACTGAGGGCTAACATGAGCTTTAATCGTGCTTTTTGACTCGATAAATCACCAGCAAATAAGACGCCTAATTGTTTCAAATGATAGCCTCCGCCTTCATATCCATACGTGTCACGCACGCGTCCTTTAGGACAACGTGAAGTAATAACAACCTTAATCCCTTGGTCAAGTGCACGCTTAATTGCTGGTACCATGGTTGGTGGGACATTCCCTCGACCAAATCCCTCTAAAACAATGCCCTGAACTTTTTTTGAATCAACGAAGAAGTCAATAAGATCACCATTTTGACCAGTTACGACTTTAACAATTTCAACTTGAGCCGTCAATTGAGAAGGTGTTAAGTGATATTTTTTCTTTGCGGAATCACGATAATATGTGACATCCTGTTCGTCGACAATCCCAAGTGGACCAAACTCCATAGATTTAAATGTATCTAAAGCGAGGGTATGTGTTTTCGTAACTTCAATGGCTGAATTGATTTCATCATTCAAAACCACAAGACACCCACGATTGTATGAGTTATCACTGGATGCAACCAATATGGCTGACAATAAATTACTAAACCCATCATAACCCAGTTCAGAGAAATTTCGCATAGATCCTGTAACGACAACAGGCTTTTTGGTCTGGACATATAAATCCAAGAAATAAGCTGTTTCCTCTAGTGTGTCTGTTCCATGAGTAACCACAGCACCAACAAATTCATCACTAGATAAGTAGCTATCAATCAGCTGACCAATTTGTAACATATCGGTTGGTGTGATGGATGGAGAAGGCTTCATAGAAAATAAATGCGGAACCAATGTAAAATTATGAAAACGCTTTCCTATTTTACTGATTAAATCAGATTCATTATTCGATATGACAGACTTAGATGTTTGATCATCATTGGTCATGGAAATCGTTCCACCGGTAAAGACAATTAGTATTTTTTTCATAGTCATCAACTCCGAATTCATTTTACCATGAAGCCATGAAATTTGCATTTAAAAAAGATGGTCTTGAAAGAGAATTTTTTCGAGATTAAAAGTGAAGCTTAAACGATATACCCAAAAATGGTAAAATACACCCATCACATTTTGAGAAGGCCGAAATTTAAGGCAAATGAGTTTTAAACATTCCCACAAAAAACCCATCGACCGCACTATAGTCGTTTTTCTATATGGTTTACATAATATACATTATAGGCATAAACATAAAAATAAAATAAGAAACTTCTCTTGATTAAATGATATCACGAATAGAACTTTTATATTGTTTAATGAGGCAATTAAACCTATTGAAAATGATTTAATTATACTCACTAATCGATTATTATATAATTAATATAGTGCGAGAGAGGTGTTTTTAACAAATGACATCTTGTATTGTTAACATTTGCCCATCTAGGGTCATTTTCGACCTTTTTAGGTGTTTTTTGGGGGATTTGTTTAGACCATCTTTTACTGCTAATACTTCTTCTTTTTCTCATGGGTATAGGTGTCATTTTTCATTATAACGAAAAGGAGGTATGATTACAGTTATAGACTATTTTTCTTCCATCGTGTTTGTGTCACTATTTTTGGAATCAGGTATCTAATCATCTTTTAATATAATATGAATAAATATTCGTATTATTACCTATGGTTATGTATTGATGTTTAAATGGAATACGTATAAAATAAAAGTATAAAAGAAACGAGGTAAAAAGATGTCTCTAGGTTTTAATCGTGTCACTTTACCCCATACACATTTAGTTCAAGTCATGGGGAAATCACCTGAGGAGGTTCAATCCGAACTTCATAAATACTTAGATCAAAATGCTGTTAGCGATTTTGAAGTTTATACGTTTGACATGGTCATTAAGCAAGGCGGTGTACGCAATGTCCTTTATGTTGGTTACGCATCCATCCCTGCAGGGCTTAAATCGGTTGGACAATCCAAGGTCATTTCATTGAGCAATAATAAATTCATTGAATGTGAAATCCCTATCTCGAATTATGAAGATTTCTTAGATGGCAAATTCAATGATGAAATGACTGAATACAAGAAAGTCAATCAATTGAAAGATGATATGTCTAGTGTATTCGCTTTGTTTCAAAAGAATGACAATGTCGTTCGTGTTTTAATCCCATATAAATAGAGATCAAAAAAACGCATATCGGCCGATATGCGTTTTGTTTTACTCTGCGTGGTTGAATAGATCCAACTGTTGGGGATTGAACTTTTCTAATTTGTCAGTGACCCTTAACCATTGTGCTGTACGACCACTGCCAAGAGGTCGAATGAGACCGCGTTCTTTCAAACTCATCAATGTTCGATTGATGGTAGCGTCTGAAGCATACGGATGTTTGGCACGGATGTCTTTTTTACTAAAGGTTGCTGGCCCGCTTAAAACAGTGCCTTCAATACTGTTGGTTTTATTCATTTTGCGTTCGAACTCATATTCATGTGCTTTAATTTCTACATTCTTGTGTAAGGTTTCTAATACATTGACAAGAATGCGTTGAATGGGTTCGGTTTGTGAGAAACCTTCACTCCAGTTATAAGATGCTTGAATGAATCCACTATCAAACTGTGGTTGTAAAGGTAATAAAGCTTGAAAGAATGAATCGTAGCGGCATACTTTAAAGTATTTCGCTGCGAGCGTATAAATTGTCATTAATCCAATCAAATCGTTTCTATCCGAAAATAGCCCTAATTTAACAAAATCGATATAGAAGTTCGTCATGATTTGAACCATCTCATATTTGTTGTTTCGTCGATGTTGATGAAACAACTCAATGATCTTTTTGAGTTTGTCTTCTGGTGTCAATTCTTCAAAAGATTTCGCTAAACGTTCCGCTTTCGCTTTGGGGTCTCGAATGAGTCTGATATCATCATACCCTCTAAACATCGTTAGGGTGAGGTCTTTGATCTCATTGGTGGTCAAATCGAAGGTGTCTGCCAATTGTTGTACACGAGATAAGATTTCTTTTAAGTTTTTTAATAGGATCTCATCTTTGTTTTTCGCAACAAAATCTTTTTTCGGATCGCTCAATAATTTGATTCTAGCCGGTGTTAAATTCAGCTTTAAATAATAAGCCAATGCTTGCGTATCGAGTTCGAGTGTGGTTCTTGCCATCACTTCATCATCACGGCTAAACAACGCTTTATAATAATAGGATTGACCCTTTTGTTCATACAGTCTAAACAACTGCATGACCAAGTCATTGGGCAAATGCAATCGTTCCATGTTGCTCAAGCATTTCAAAATAACACCTCCTTAGATTGTTTTTTTATACGTGGAATACAGACCCACCAATGAATTCTCTCAAGAGTGAGTTGTTTGGTACTAAATCATCTTCAATGTCTTTAAAGTATTTCAAGAACTTAATGAGGCGGTTGGCGGTGATGAAGTGTTCAGAATCCCTTGGAATCGCATTGAGCGTTCTAAAGGCATGTTTCTTCATGACGGCTAACTCATAAGTGAGTTCTGAATTAAAGACATAATTGGCGGTTTCTTGGTATGGATAAATCCATTTGAATTCACCACGACGAACACTCGCCCACATCGCGATGGTTTCTTCCGCTGGTGAGTTTCTAAATTTTTGGTCACGTACAATACGTCTTAATAAACGTAAGTCCGTAAAACTAATTGGATTGTGATTGTCGATGTGTAATTGGGTTTGAGGGGCGATGAACACCTTGAATTTTTGATGGTGTGGAATCGACTCAGTCAAACGGTCATTCAAGGCGTGGATGCCTTCAATGATGATTGGGGTGGTTTCGCTGATGCGTACCTTACGACCATCTTCACGCTTGCCTAATTTGAAGTTGAAATGTGGTAAGGTAACCTCTTCACCTTGAATCAAAGCCAACATTTGTTCGTCAAATAGTTGAATATCTAGCGCTTCAATGTGTTCTAAGTCCGGGTTTCCAAACTCATCTTTAGGCGCTTGAGATTTCGGCTTATAGTAGTCATCAATCGAAATCATCAACGGTTTAATCCCTCTGGATAAGAGTTCAATTCTCAAACGCGTTGAGAATGTCGTTTTACCGGATGAGGATGGTCCCGCAATCGCGATCAAACGAATCGAATCGATGTCGGATGCAATTTTATCACCCAATTCCGCCATTTGACGGTTGTGTTTGGTTTCACACATATTGATGAGTTCTACCTCTAAACCCTTTTCAACATATTGGTTGAGTTTTGAAATATAATCGCCACCAATGAGTTTACCCCATTTGGTTGCTTCTTTAATGGTTCTTGAGAAAATCGGTGCGTCATCAAATGCTGGGATGATGCCACCAAGTTCACTACGTGGGTATTGGATAATGAACCCAGGATGGTAAAGGCTTAGCACATATTGTTTTAAGTAACCTGTGCTAGGCAACATGTAACCAAACATATAGTTGAAGTATTGGTCACAGGTGTACATATTAACTTTGTCTTCATCGCGATATTTTAAAATACCGACTTTATCCATACTGCCACTGGATTTGTATAGTTCAATTGCTTCTTCTAAATCCATGTTTTTACGGACAATGGGTAAATCAAGTTCAACCAATCGTTTGATTTCGGAATCAATCGATTTGATGATGGTACGATCAATCTTTTGATCTAAGTTTTCTAGCACCCCTAAAATGGCTCTAGATACGCTATAGTTGAATTTAACATTGACGTTTGGATACAGATTTTTTACGGCCATCGCAATCACATATCTCAAAGTCGCTTCATAAATTCTGACAGCGTCTCGGTCTTTTAAGTCCAGGAAGACCACTTCTGAATTTTTAGTCAACGGGAATGTTAACTCTCTAATTCGGTTGTTGACGGTTGCAGCGTAAGCTTCAATCCCCAATTGATTCTTGAGTGCTTCAAGCGTCATGCCTGGATCAAGTTCTAAGACTTGATTTTTTACGGTAATTCTAATCATGTTACTCCTTCCAATCATCTTCTTCATCGAAGATTGATAATTTTTTAATTTGGATTTTCTTAGACTTTGTTTCCTTCTCTACCGGTTTTTGCTCCGATTCTTTAACAACTTCAACCGGTTCATTTTTTACAGGGTTTTCTGTCTTTTTTAGTTCTGGTTGTATTTTTGGTTCTTCTTTAATGATGGTTTGAGCAATCGGTTTTGGCTCGGCTTTTGGTTTAGGTACCTTCACAGGTTTTTCCTTCTGAACGGCTTCACCTTTTTCAATGATGTCTTCATCAATAGACTCACTCGAGGCAGTTTCAATGGTGATGAATAAGGATTTGCCAAAGGTGTTGAAATCGACAAATGGTTTACCATATTCTGCGCTCGACTTGATATCCTCAACCTTGAGTTGAACTGAACCCAACTTCGCAGTGATGAGGACAGAAACATTTTCTTTGATTTGTTCATTTGAAAGTCTTGAAACGTCACGAATGAAATGCGGATTACGTTTCTTCATCGCGAACAATTGGATTGGATTCTTCAATCGTTTAGACAATGGAATGTTAGCAACCTTTTCTCGTTTCAAATTACCAAGGGAGGTTAAAATAACCAAATCATCGGATGATTTCGCATAAATGGCTTTGACAACTTTATCATCACCCACCAGTGGTAATGACTTAATTCCACTAGCTTGTGTACCATAGATTGGGACATCGGTCGAATTGAATCTAAGCGCATTCGCTTGTTTGGTAAACACAATGATATTATGTTTTGGTCCGAGTTCAACAGAGGTTAATTCATCGTTTTCATCGACCTTCATCGCACGGATTGGTTTGGTGTAACGAGAAACATTGAAATCACTCAACTTGGTTTGTTTGATTTGACCGGATTCCGTAATGAGCAACAAGGTTTGATCTTCAACGAACTCACTGATACATAAAATCTTAATGATGAATTCATTTTTCTCGATTGGGATGATGTTGTTGATGAAAGAACCCAAATCTTTCCACTTGGTTTCTTCAATCTCAAACACAGGCATATACAAATAATTACCTAGGGTAGTAAACATCAACAGTGTATCTTTGGTCGATACTTCTTGATCGAATAACATACCATCTTGTTCTTTTAGACCTGGTTGTTTAGATGCGACATAACTACGAAGATTCGAACGTTTGATGTAACCATCTTTAGTCACACCTACACGAACACGTTCTTCGCTGATAAGGTCAGATTTTTCAATCTTGATGGCTGAAATTTCGTCTTCAATTTGTGTTTTTCTTTCTGTCCCAACTTTAGAAGAGACTTCTTTGAGTTCCTTCTTAATGACAGACAATAAAACCTGTTCATCGGAAAGTACTTTGGTAAGCCATTCGATTTTTTCAGTCAGTTCATTGGATTCTTTGATGAGTGCGTCAATATCTGTTGAGCTCAAACGATATAATTGTAATGTGACGATGGCTTCCGCTTGTAATTCTGTAAAGCCAAAGGCATTCATGATGTTTTCTTTAGAGTTTTGTTTATTTTTAGATTGACGAATGATGTGGACAACTTCATCGACGACATCCACCATTTTGATCAAACCATTGACGATGTGCAAACGTTTCTCTGCACGATCGAGTTCAAAGTTTGAACGGTTGGTGATGACTTCCTTTTGATGGTTGATATACGCATCTAAGATGTCTAAAATACCCATTTGAACGGGTCTTTGGTGGTGTATCGCAACCATATTATAGTTGTATGTGATTTGTAAATCGGTATTTTTTAACAAGTAAGCTAGGCAAATATCTGGATTAGAGTCTTTTTTAAGTTCAATCGAGATTCTTAACCCTTCACGGTCAGATTCGTCTCTAACTTCTTGTAAATCTTCCAGTTTTTTATCAATTCGAAGCATATCGATCGATTTAACCAATTCTGCTTTGTTGACTTCGAATGGAATTTCAGTCACGACGATGCGTGTTTGGTCTTTATTGAATGTTTCAAAAAATGTTTTTGAACGGATAATGACTTTCCCAGACCCTGTTTCGAAGGCTTGACGGATGCCATCACGGCCTTGAACAATCGCACCGGTCGGAAAATCCGGTCCTTGAACGATTTTTAAAATGCGTTCCACATTTAAATCGGGTTTGTCGATTTTTTCGATGGTCGCTTTAATGATTTCTTTTAGGTTGTGTGGTGGAATCTTGGTGGCGTAACCGGATGAAATCCCGTTCGCACCATTGACAAGTAGGTTTGGAAACTTCGCAGGTAAAACGGTTGGTTCCAATTCTTCATCATCGAAGTTTGGGATGAAAGGCACCGTACGTTTATCGATATCTGCAATCAAAAATTCAGCTTCTTTAGACAATCTCGCTTCGGTATAACGCATCGCCGCAGCCGAGTCACCATCAATCGAACCGTTGTTCCCGTGCATGTCGATCAAGCAAACGCCCATTTTGAAGTTTTGGCTCATACGAACCATGGCTTCATAAATAGATGAGTCACCATGTGGGTGGTATTTACCCATGACTTCCCCAGCAATACGAGCCGACTTTTTATATGGTTTGTCGTTAAACATACCCATTTTGTACATGGCAAAAAGAATGCGTCTTTGAACGGGTTTGAGGCCGTCACGCGCATCCGGTAATGCTCTATCTTGGATGATGTATTTGGAATAACGTCCAAAACGTTCCCCAACGATGTCTTCTAAACGTTCGCTGGTGATTTTCTCTTCGATAAAGGTATCAATGGCTTGGGAGACTGGTTTCTTACTCATAATCTGCCTCCTTGATTTGATAATCATCATCATCAATAAACTCAACGTTGTGTTCAATCCATTCACGACGTGGACCTACTTGGTCACCCATCAAGACGGAAACGCGTTTTTCAGCTTCGCCTTCATCTTCTAGACGGACTTGAATCAATGTGCGTGTCTTAGGATCCATGGTGGTTTCCCATAGTTGGTCAAAGTTCATTTCCCCTAACCCTTTGTAACGTTGAATGGTGGTGTTGCCACTTTGAGTCAGACGTTTCAACTCAACATCATTCCAAGCATAGTTGGAAAGGAGTTTGCCACCCTTCTTTTGGGTAACTTTATATAATGGTGGTAAAGCGATGTATAATTTACCCGCTTCAACCAATGGTTTCATATATCTAAAGAAGAATGTGATCAACAAGACTTGAATATGGGCACCATCGGTATCAGCATCGGTCATGATGATGACTTTGTTATAATTACATTTATTAACATCGAAATCGGCACCAAATTCCGCACCAATGGTGTGGATAATGGTATTGATTTCTTCATTTTTCAAAATCGCATCAACGGTTGCTTTTTCAGTGTTGATGACCTTACCACGCAGTGGCAAAATCGCTTGGAAACGACGATCACGGCCTTGTTTAGCCGATCCACCCGCAGAGTCACCTTCGACTAAGAACAATTCATTCTTGGTTTTATCTTTGCCTTGAGCTGGCGTCAATTTACCTGATAAGGAAACTTCTTTTTTATTTTTCTTCTTATCGCTTCTGGCTTCATCTCTCGCTTTGCGTGCAGCTTCTCTGGCCTTAAAAGCATCAAATGCACGTTTGATTAAACCTGAAGAGAATTCCATATTTTCTTCGAGGTAATAGGTTAATTTATCGTAGATGATCGATTCCATCGCGTTTCTCGCTTCAGGTGAGCCTAACTTGGATTTGGTTTGTCCTTCAAATTCAAGAAATGCTTCAGGGATACGAACAGAAATGACTGCAGTCATGCCTTCCCGGATATCAACACCATCGAGATTTTGATCTTTTTCTTTTAAAATGCCGTATTTTCTTGCATAATCATTGATGGCTCTGGTGGAAGCACTCTTGAAACCTGTTTCGTGAGTCCCACCATCTCTCGTACGGACATTATTAACAAACGAAATGATGGTTTCGCTGTATTGATTGGTAAATTGGAATGCGGTTTCGACTTCAATCGCATTGTTTTTATTGACAGTATACACACCCATTAAATCTTTTACTGGGTGATACTCTTGTTTGCCTTTGTTTAAGAATTCGACGTATTCAGAGATACCGCGTTCGTATTGAAATACGTCACTTTGATTGGTACGTTCATCGTTCAAGGTAATCTTGAGATTGCGGATCAAAAAAGCACTCTCACGGAGTCGGTCTTTAATGGTGTCATAGCTGTAAAGTGTGGTGGAGAATACCTTTGGGTCCGGTTTAAACCAAACCGTTGTGCCTGTTCTTTTCGTTTTACCGAGCTCAACCAATGGGGAAATCACTTTCCCACCTTCAGTGAATCGTTGTTGCATGATGAGACCATCACGATAAATGGTGACTTCTAGGAATGTTGACAAGGCGTTAACAACGGATGCACCAACACCATGCAAGCCCCCAGATACTTTATATCCACCCTCAGAACCAAACTTCCCACCAGCGTGTAAAACAGTAAAAATGATTTCCGTCGTTGGTCTGCCAGATTTATGCAACTTATATGGCAAGCCGCGACCAAAATCATTGATCACTATGCTATTATCATTTTTTATGGTGACGTTAATCTCTGACCCATAACCAGATAGGGCTTCATCGATCGCATTATCGACAATTTCCCAAACCAAATGGTGTAAACCCCTGGTATCGGTTGACCCGATATACATCCCAGGACGTTTTCTTACCGCTTCGAGTCCTTCCAATATCTGGATCGAATCCTCAGAATAAGTCTTCTTCAATTCTTCCATTAAATCAGTCCTTGCTTTAGTGATATTATACCAAATTTTAAACCGTTTTCACAATAAAAAATATAGTCATTTTCGATATTTGCAGTATTTTAATTGGAATTTCAAATTATATGATATAATATTGACGTTACGAGGTGAAAAGATGGGGTTTATCGCTATACAAATCGGTTTAATTTTATTCGCTTATTTGGTTGGTTCTATACCGAATGGACTATGGATAGGCAAAGTTTTCTTAAAGATTGATTTAAGAGAACATGGTTCAAAAAATATTGGGGCTTCGAATGCCTTAAGAGTGATGGGTTTAAAGCTAGGTATACTAACATTCGCACTCGATGCACTGAAAGGTGCATTGCCAATCATCATTGTTAGAATCTTAAAAGCAACCATTGAGCTAACGACCAATGTGGTCATTCTCGATCAAGCTTACGATTATGAAATCATCTTTGGTGTGGTTGCAGTACTCGGTCATACATTCCCATTATTCAATCACTTTAAAGGTGGAAAAGCTGTCGCATCTTCTGCAGGTATCGTGTTAACCTTAACACCGATTGCAGGGATCTTATGCATCATCACATACATCGTCACTGTCATCCTAACAAAATATGCTTCACTAGGTTCAACGTTTGCAGCACTAACGGTATTCGCTGCAGCATTCATTGAGTTTTGGATTAGAGGTTTATTGTTAGAACAACTATTTGTGTTGATTGTATACACAATGATGATTTTGTTTATCTTCTATCGCCATCGAGAAAACTACAAACGTTTGCTCAAAGGCACAGAAAATAAGATGTCATTTACAAAGAAAAAAGCATAATACCTGAACCCTTCATTTTTTGAAGGGTTTTTATATGTTATAATGCATATATGTTAGGATGTGAAATCATGTTGATTAAATCCATCGAATTCCCGACCGTTTCGGATCAAAACTACCCCTATTATTTGCCATTTTATGGAAAAACCATTTTAATCACTGCACCAATTACCATTTTGGTTGGTGAAAATGGTACCGGTAAATCGACTTTGTTGAAGCTTATAAACGATGTGATTCAACTGTATCGAATTGATGCAAGTGATGCTTCAAAACGTAAAAGTCCATTAAAATGGTTGAATTTACCCAAAGTCACCTTCTCTAGAACCAAACCCAAAGGATTTTTCTTCAGTGCTGAGGATTTTACCACTTACATACGCGGTTTGGAACAACACCGTCAGGAAGCTTATGACGCTTTGAATGAAGTGGATCGTGAATATGCCAATAAATCTGATTATGCAAAATCAATGGCCCGGATGCCACATATGAGAACCATAAACGACATTGACCAAATGTACCAAAAAGACTTGTTGAGTTCATCCCATGGAGAAGCTTATCTGGATTTTTTCATTTCCAGATTGCGTAGCAACGAACTGTATTTATTGGATGAACCTGAAACACCCTTATCGATTCAAAATCAAATTACCTTATTGAGTGTGATTGATGAGGCCGTCAGTCGCGGTAATCAATTCATCATCGCAACCCACTCACCCATTCTCATGTCTATACCAGGTGCAACCATTCTAAGGATTCAACCTGAAGGTATGGATGAAATTCGTTATGATGATATTGAATCGGTTCAGCTATTAAAACAATTTTTGAACCACAAAGAACAGTTTTTTAGGCACTTATATCAAAAAAAGTCCGAGTAGGACTTTTTATTTTATTCTTGGTCTTGATTCAATAAGACTTTGGTTTCATCCATCCATAATTTTGCGAAATGATTGTTTGAAATGACGATTGGCATCGCAAACACATACAGTAAAGGCAAAATCAAGTAATAATCGAGTGACAAATCAAATACATCGATGATAGCAACCAATACACCAATCGACAAACTCAATAGCCCTAAAGACACAAAATTCCATATGAATCGTTTTTTTGGAATATGAGACTTGATTTTGTGGTGCAAGTTAAACACATGTCTAAATGTAAATGCAGAAATCAGGAGGGCGGCAATAGCTGATAACCCTAACAATATTCCTGCCACCAAATGGTGATATTTCAAAATGGCTAAAACAGAAATGATCCCAAACAATTGAAATGTGGTCGCAATGATGATTTGTACCAATGTTCTAGAATAGTGGATTGCCTTTAAATACTTTTCTTGGATGATCGCACTCTTCTCAGGGTGCTTTTGGGTTTCTTCAATCAAATCAATGTAGGATGCATCTGGTTCCTTGGTTAATTCTAACAATTTTTCATAGTCTTTATACATAAACCATTCAACCAATATGTCGGCGACGAATAGTGGGATGGTAATCAAGTTAAATAAAATATAGCCTTGGGCGTCGAGTGCACTGGCCCGCAATACCACAAATAGGATGGAAATCTTTAGTAGGAAATCAATCAGTGTGTATCGCTTTAAATCCCGAAAGGACTCTGAAAACCCGAATAGGGTTAAGATGACAGGTACAATCATCGTAAAAATCCAAAACGGGTGGATGGTATCTAAACCATCGGTGTGGATTTGGTAATTTAAGAACAATACGTTCAAATATGAAAGGATTGACAATCCAATTAATAATTTTAAAAATGTTTTCATAGCATTACCTCTCAGTCTATTTTACCATATAAAATAAAAAGGTGTTTACACACCCATTATTTTACTTGATTCATTGAGTTTAATACTTGTCGAACTTGCTTTTCAGAAGGGGTTCTGCCCATTTGACGCATCATTTCACGAATCATACGTTCATTGACAGGTGGGTTTTTCTTAAGATAGTTTTTAAACCACGCTCTTGCGATAAAGAAACCTGCGATGCCACCCGCTAAGATGCCGCCTAATCCAGTCAATAAATACCAAAGCCATTCTAATCCCATTAAAAATCACTCCTTCAATAACAATAATATCATACTAAATCATAGCCTTAAAAGCAAGTCAAAACCAACATTCTACACGATTCAGTGTTTACATTTTGCTTGACATATAATAAAATAAAGTATAAGGAGTGATGATTATGCCAAGATGGATAGATGACAGCTGTATCGCTTGCGGTAGCTGCCAAGCTGTATGCCCAGTAGACTGTATTTCAGAAGGCGACATTTACGTGATTGATGAATCCGTATGTATCGACTGTGGGGCTTGCCAAGAAGTTTGCCCAGTAGGAGCTATTTCAGAACGCTAAAAAAGAAAACGCACTCAGTTGAGTGCATTTTTTTTTACATTAAACCATCCAAAATGGATGGTTATTTTTGATAGATTCCGATGCGTTTAATGCCATGAACACGATCTTTGATCAAGTGGATGCCATCAACAGTCGGGCATGCATGACTTTTTTCAATTTCGATGATGATTTTACCCGTTGGTTTAATCAGATCGACCACAGCTTCTAAAATCGGTTGGATATCATAAGCATATGGTGGATCTAAGAAAATATAGTCCATATAAATTTGATTATTTTTATAATAACCAATGGCTTTTGGATAATCCCAAGATGTGATTAATGCCCCTGTTTTAAGCGATTCTTCATTGATTTTCAATGACTTGATGGCCAATGGATGTAAATCATTCAAATAGAGCTTTTCAGCCCCTCTAGAATAGGCTTCGAATCCATATGCGCCAGACCCTGCAAATAAATCCAGTACAGACCCAGATACTTCAAACAACATATTGAATACAGATCCTCTAACGATAGAGGCAGTTTCTTTGGTATCATCGCTTAAACTGATTAAGGTTTTCCCTTTCAGTCTGCCAGCAATGATTTTTAATTTGACCTGTTTCATTCGAACAACTTTAAGATGGCTTTATTGTAATAGAGGTTGTTAAAATACGTGGTTTTTTTTGAGATTAGGTCTAAATCCATCAAATCGCGATAACGTTTAATGATGGTCTTAGATAATACACCAAAATGAGCTTGCAACGGTTCATTTTCAAGGTAAATGACTTTATGACTCACATGAATCATTTCAAGCAAGCGACGTTTTTGATAAATCGTATGGTCGCTTTCTTCAATCTTCTCTTCTTGTTTAAGCTTGATACGGTTGTATCCATTGATCATCTTATTCGCATCTTTGATAGCGGCTTTCAACCCCGTTAAGTAATAAACGATGAACCCATTGATGTCGTTTTCAACCAATGCCTTTTTGCGGACATCTTCTATGTTCTTTAAATGACGGGATAACGGGATAAAGTGTTTGATTCCATCAAATTCGATTAAATACAACTGGGACGCCATTCTCGCAAGTTCAACGTTGCCAATCAGAAATGGTAACGATGTGGCAATTTGATAATACATCAGTGCCGCTCTCACATAAACCGGAATATCGTCACGATACATGAAGAGTTCCATTTCTTCCATAATAGTAATCATGGATTCAGGGTCTGGTGGGATATATGTAGCTTGTTCGATTGAACTACCTACAAAGGATTGAGTTCTTCTAAACTCACCTGGGTATTGGTTTTGATGTTTCGAAAACAATGCATAATGCAAATCTTTTAAAAAGCGGTTGGCATAGCCAATTTTTTTCATATGGGCTGGTGCTTCATCGTACGTTTCTTGAAAGTGAATCAAATCGTTATAAAACAAATTAAATCCAGATGGTGCGTATAAATCACTAAAACTATAATCCCCAATCGAAGTGCGCATCCAATCCAACATTTCAGCATCTTGAATCAATCTGAAAAAGGCTTTATTGAGTGGCGACTCGAGTGGCAACAATTGATTGATTTCATCTACCAATTTGTCAATGCGTTCATCTTTTTTAGAGGTTATATAAAGACCATTCAATGTATAAGGTACGAAGACATTGATTTTCTTTAACCCGTAAGGCTTTTGTTCGTATGTACCTAGCATATTATCACCTATAGAAATTATACCAAAAAACCGCATGATTAAGCAATAAAAATGACAAAAAAAGGCATTTTGGATGCCTTTTAAAGTTTCTTCAATTTGATGGTCTTGTTCTTGAATTTTTTACCATTCAAGCCCATGACACGGTTTACCGATTGCTTGTTCAATTGGAAAACGGTTTTGGATTCACCAATCGTGATGTCACCAACATTACCTGTGTAGAGGTCCGCTTCTTTCTTGAATAAGTCGAGTAACGATACGGCACGAATTTGGTCTGCTTTACCAAAGTTGATTTCAAATTCAACGAATTGTTTTTGATTATCACGGAAAGGTTTATCGCCTTCGGCTCTTGGACGTCTAGCATCTGAACCCGCTTCACGAGGACGACGATCATTACGATCGAACGTTTTCTTTTCACGTGGTTTATCGATTGGAATCTCACGGTATTCTTTTTCTTGATCATCGATGGACATGGTCATCAACGCGTTGATGATGTCAATCCCATCATAACCATCCGCTAGTAACTTTTGAATCACAATTTCATACTTGTGTTCTTTCTTTTGACTGATCATGTCAGCGATTTGGTTATAGATACCTTTAATCGTAACGGCATGAATGTCTTCAACGGTTGGGATTTCTTTGAGTTCTAGTGGAGACTTGGTGAAATTTTCCAACTCTTTGATGCGTCTTCTGTTCCATGCATTCGATAACGTAATGGCATAACCACTCTTACCAGCACGACCTGTTCTACCAATACGGTGAACATAGACTTCCAATTCTTGTGGGATATCGTAGTTGATGATGGCTTCAACATCATTGATGTCTAGGCCTCTCGCTGCCACGTCTGTAGCCACCAAAATTTTGACATTCTTTTGACGGAATGCGTTCATTACTCGGTCTCTTTGGAGTTGTTTTAAATCCCCATGTAAGGCATCTGCACTATACCCCAAGTTTTGGAGGTAAGCGACCAAATCATCGACACCAGCTTTGGTGTTGGCGAAAATGATGATGGATTTGAAATGATAGAAATCCAAAAGTCTGACCAATAAGTCATCTTTGTATTCCTTTTTGACTTCGTAGTAAACTTGTTTGATTTTTTCTACGGTCAATGTCTTCGCTTCAATCTTAATGTGGACAGGGTCCTTTTGATAAGTGGAAGCGACGGTCTTAATGAAAGGTGGGATGGTCGCGGAGAATAAGACAGTTTGTCTTTCTTTCGGCGTATCTTTCAAAATGATCTCTAAATCTTCTTGGAAACCCATTTTCAACATTTCATCCGCTTCGTCCATGACGAGCATACGTAAATTATTGAAATCGAGTGTCTTTCGGGTCATGTGGTCGATGATACGACCTGGGGTCCCGATGATGATTTGTGGTTTTTCTTTCAAGCTCTTGATTTGTCTTTCAATCGATTGGCCACCGTACACGACGGTTGCTCTAATTTGTCTTGAGAAGCGAATTAGTTTTAAGAATTCAGCGTAGACTTGGAGTGATAACTCTCTCGTTGGCAATAAAATAAGCGCTTGTACATTTGGGTTATTCATATCGATCGCTTCAACGATGGGTATTGCGAAAGAGAATGTTTTCCCTGTACCTGTTTGGGCCTGCCCAATCATGTCTTTACCGTCACGAACCACTGGGATCGATGCGGCCTGGATATCCGTTGGATAAACGAATCCCAATTTGTCTATCGCCTTCTGAATATCTTCTTGTAAGTTTAAATCTTTAAATGTAATCATGCAATTCCTCAATTCTGTATAATACCTTAATACTATATCATATTTAGGCCGTAAAACCTAAAGTTTTATGCAGTAATTTTGTAAAAGTGCTTACAAAGTAAAAGCCCATATTAAATGGGCTTAAAAGTGCTTATTTTACCTAGAAAGGTGTGAGAACTAAAAGTGCTAAAGTGGGTAAAATCGACCTTTACTTTGTGATTCCTATATCTATAGGCATTCTAACCCCGCAAGGCCTCAATTCCCGTTTCGGATGGTTGGGTTCCACAGCTTACCTTCTAGGCACCTTCATTGTATCACTCAACAATCCATTTTGTCAAATGACCTACTTTGACTCGATTTCTTTCAATTTCTTCTTTAGAAGGTCGATGACTTGAGGTCTAACATCGTCGCGTTTTAGACCAAAATCCAGGGTCGCTTCGATGTAACCGATGCGTGAACCAATGTCATAACGCTTACCTGCGACGTCAAAAGAATAGACCGATTCTTCCGCCATCAAGCGCTTAATGGCATCGGTTAGTTGGATTTCTCCGCCTGCCCCGCGTGGTTGATTTTCTAAATATTTAAAAATGGTTGGACTCAAAATATAGCGACCACCAATGGCACTTCTAGAAGGTGCATTTTCGGGTTTTGGCTTTTCGACTACAGAAGAAAGTTTATAAAGACCAGCTTCCATTTCTTGACTTGGTTCGCAAATACCGTATTTTTGGGTATCTTCATAACTGACAGGCAATGTACCTAAAATGGTGCCACCATACACATTGTATTTGTCGATGAGTTGACGTAAAACGGGTTGTTTGTCACCAACATACAAGTCGTCCCCAAGCAACAATGCGAATGGTTCATTGCCGATGAATGCTTTCGCACAAAGGACAGCGTGACCCAATCCGAGTTGTTCTTTTTGACGAATATAATGAATATTGGCGAGATTAGAGACATCTGTAATGACCTTTAATTCCGCATCCTTGTGTTTTTCTTTGAGGATGTTTTCTAGTTCGAGATTACGGTCAAAATGGTCCATAATGGCGTTCTTATTGGCTGAAACGATGATGAGAATTTCTTCGATCCCTGAAGCGAGTGCTTCTTCAACGATGTATTGAATCGTTGGGGTGTCGATGATGGGGAACATTTCCTTAGCAAGTGCTTTGGTGGCCGGTAAAAAACGGGTTCCGTACCCTGCGGCTGGGATAACTGCTTTTTTGATCATAGTGATTACGCGTGGCGTATCTCCTTTCTAATAGTAAAGCATGATGCGTACATACGTACCTTGATTCATCTTTAATTCTAATAATATGTCTCTCACCGTGTTTTCAATGATGTAATCGAGGTTTCTCACCCTTACATTGGTTTGTAAGGTGATGACCCCTGCTTCATCATAATCGAGTTCACGCGATGGATATGCCTTTACATAAGTGCGTGCATGGTCTTTGTCTTTAAAATAGACCATCAAACTGATGATGACTTCACCACGGATTTCAAGTTCGTTCAATAAGTGCGCTAAATTGAGGGCGCGAGCGACAATATAATCCGGGTTATGGAAAAATGTATTTTCATAAAATTTACGGTTTAGGTCTGAAAATTGTCTCAAACCTACGTGGGTCTTGAATGCCCCTTCAAGAAAGGTTTGAAACTTTAAAATACGCTGATGTTGACTCTTATGAAATTCAGCATAGATATAAGCATACTTCTTATTGTGGGTGTATGCTGTAATGATGAATCGGTGTAAATTGGCGTAGATTAAAATTTCGGATAAATGTGACTGGAAGGTCTCTAAAGATACTTCCATCCCATAGTGACCAATTTCAGTCGTATGCTCATTATACACCAAAGGTTCAAATAAAGCATTAGCAAATACGAGTTCTTGACGGTCTTGATCGTAATATTGATAAGCGTTATAGCTGACACGCATGTAATAGCGTATGAGCTCGACAATCCCCATGGTTACACCAAAGATGATAACGACAGGTAAAAAGATCCATTTATATGTGGTTGATATGTCATCTGTCACAGCAAGAATGAAAATGATGGGTAGAAATACCGATAGTCTTACCACACGCATCATGGTTGTAAAGCCTTTTTTATGCAGTAAAATCATCATGATAAAGACAATGGTTATGAAATAGATGACCAATGCGTTATTCGGGGTGATGCTTCTGAATATCGCGATGTCATTCGCAACAAATATCAACATAAAGATATCTATCGCGAACAGACCAAATACCGAGATGGTTCGTGCTTTTTGATACCATTTTTTGGTATAAAGCTTTCGAACTTGTGGTAGATGATAATGTGATTTCATTTCTTTTCGGTATGCATAGAATGTTTCAAATTTGCCATACCAAGGCACTTTAAATGGTTCGATGTCTTCGTCATCAAGTGTTTTATTCAAATAATTTTCAAAGTCTGCCAATGGGTTTAAAACGAATAGCAACGTACCAATGAATATGATGGCTAAACTGAACCGAGTATCGAAGAGAGCCAATGTAATCGCAATTAAAACACCGTATATGAAAAATACGATGAGTTTGGCCAAACCACCAAACAGATAGAGGGCGACATATAGTAAAAATAAGACGCTCACTAAGAGATAAATGGTTTGTTCGTCGGATTGTAAGAAATACGATGCAATGACCATACTGACGATGATCGATGATGCAATCGTTAAAGCAATCAATAAACGTCGCGACATATTTTATCCTCGATATATACTAAATTATACAAAAAAAAGAATGGAGTGTCCATTCTTTATTCTTTCGATTATTTTTGTGCTGCTTTGATGGCTTCAACCAATTCAGCTTTCTTTAAACCAGAAAGACCGGTTAAGCCTAAACCTTGTGCAACTTCTTTAAGTTGTGCAACGGTTAAAGTTTCTAATTCAACTTGTGGTTCAGCAACTTTTTCAACGACTGGAGCCGCTTCTACGACTTTTTCAGCTTTGACTGCTTTTTCTACTTTAGCTGCTTTAACGACAGGTTTAGCTTCAACCACTTGTGGTTTGATTTCGCCTGCTAAGCCTTTTCTAGCCACTTCAACAACGGCTGTGAAGCCTTTAGGATCGTTAAGTGCTAAATCAGCCAACATCTTACGGTTGACTTGAACGCCAGCCTTTAATAGACCGTTGATCAATGATGAATATTTGAATCCGTTTAGACGGCATGCTGCGTTGATTCTGGAAATCCAGAGCTTGCGCATATTTCTCTTGGTTTGTTTTCTGTCTCTGTATGCGTAAGCGAGCGCTCTCATGACTTGTTCATGGGCTGTCTTATAAATCGTGTGTTTGGAACCAAAGTAACCCTTGGCTAATCTTAATATTTTTTTACGGCGTGCTCTTGTTTGCACGTTTCCTCTTACTCTTGGCATGTGTGTCCTCCTACTTCAAGTTCGAAATCAGTTGTTTGATACGTTTGTAGTCTGATGCAGACACACCTGTTTCGCCTCTTAATTGTCTATTTTGTTTGGTTGTTTTGCTTGCAGCTAAGTGATTTGAATAAGCTTTGCCTCTCATGAGTTTACCAGAGCCAGTAACTTTAATTCTCTTCTTTAAACCGCTATGTGTTTTTTGTTTTGGCATATTGTTTGCTCTCCTTTATTATTTGGTTGGTTTTGGTGCAACCGTCGCGAATAATTGACGGCCTTCCATCTTCACTGGGGACTCAACCACGATAGCGTCTCCCAACGATTGAATAAAGCCTTCCATGACCTTAACGCCTTGATCGCTATGAACGATCATACGGCCCTTAAAGCGTAATGAAATTTTAACTTTATCGCCTTTTTCAAGGAATTTGATGGCTTGTTTGGATTTGGTTTCCAAATCATGGGTGTCGATGACTGGGGATAAACGAATTTCCTTCACTTCAACGACATGTTGATTTTTCTTCATTTCACGTTGTTTTCTTTGTTGATCGTATCTGAACTTAGAATAATCCATGATTTTCGCAACCACTGGTTTGGAATCCGGGGATACGACCACAAGGTCTAACTCACGTGTTCTTGCTTCATAAAGCGCTTGATGGATTTTAATTAATCCTAAATTGTTGCCTTGATCATCAATGACTAACAACTCTCTTGCTGCGATGCCTTCATTGACTAGTGCATCGACTTGTTTGTTGCCTTTAACAGGACTGTTTCCTTTAACAGGACTCTTGATAAACGCCACCTCCTATGTGTTTTATAAAAAGAAAAAGTGTGTACATACAGTACCCACTCATATACGTTAATTTAAATCAAATTTAACGTGACCGTTTGCCTACCGATTCATCGATCAGGCGAGAAGTAGGTACTTCTTCTTTTCACTATTTCTAGTTTCCTTATGTATTATAACGAATTGCCCCAGGTATGTCAAGCATAAATGCATATTTATTTTGGCTTTATCCCGTATAAGTGATATGCAAACCAATAATAGGCCAATGCAAGCCAAATGGGTTGCCACTCAAAAGTCCCCTGGTTGTAAGGCATGACCCAATCGATCCAACGAATGGTCGGTAATAGATCACTCAGATTGGGGTGTAGAATCAACATCACCAATCCAAACAGGGTGATGTATGTGGATTTAACCCGTATCCATATTACCATAAAACCACTAAAAAGGCACGTGTTTAAAGATAATTGTATCCAAAAATTGGATAAAATATCTATTTCTTGGAAGGATAATGCATAAAAAATGGGTACCCAAATGCCATACATGATAACTTGTAACATCACATTCAGCCAAAATCGGACTAAATTGAACCTTAAATAAGAAGACCCAAACATCACCTCTAAATAAGCATCTTTTTTACCCATCCACTCAATTGCGTATACTAGCGTGTGACATCCAATCAATAAATAGCACAAATAACCGCTCTGTTCTAAGTAATATTGTTGATAATAGCTGCGATTGAGTCCTCTTTCCGTTGTTGATAGCCATGCATGACTGAAATAAAACAACAACAATACCCACAAAACATAGAACAATACGGACAACCAGACCCATTTGGTTGGTTTTCTTTTTCTAAAATCATAATTGAAATAATTAATCCAGTGCATGGGTTGTAACCACCAGTTTGGAGAACAACTTCGGTTCATGGGTCGAGATTATGAGACAAGTCCCTAAACTTTGAAGGGTTGCAATGCGTTTTAAAACCACCTTCATGGTTTTTGAATCCAGTGCTGTGAACGGTTCATCCATGAAAACCACATCGGGTTGTCCAACCAAACTGAGATATAACAATACTTTTTGTTTATTGCCTTTGGATAAATTCGCTACTTCACTAGACATATCGATGTCTAATTCAGCCAAAAAACCCAGATCCATGGGGACACGCATAATCGATAGCATCCATGCGATAAACGTATAGGGTCGATCTGCGTATGGCAATTCAACCAAATCGGGCATATATCGACATTTGAGCGATTTTCGATGGATGATTTCACCACGATCACTTTGAATGCGATTCATGCATAGTTTTAAAAGTGTGGTTTTACCAGACCCGTTTTGCCCGACCAATAAATGGATGGTCCCAGGGTCAAACTGAATCGATAGATTTTGAAATAACGATTTATTACCATAGCTTTTGGAAACTTCACGCAGTTCAATCAATGACATATATACGATTTAAGCTATTCTCAGGAATCACTGTTGACATCGGTTCAAAATACAAAAACGTGTCAACGGTTTGAGCATAGAGTGTCCCTTCTAAAGTATAAAATATTCGTAATGACGTTTTTTGGTAATAAAATAAATCTGGTTCGATGTCGATGGCAATAGAATTTTGACTTTGTATGGTGTTAAGGATAGGCACACAATGATTGACCGTATAACAAACCGATTCAATGGTGACTGGTCTTTTCACTGAAATATCCAACACAATTTGTGTCAAAAATGGCCCTTCATCGGCATTATCTCCATATTGATTATAGATAGAAAGTTCTTGTTCTTCACTCGGTTTCATCAAAGACAATCGTCCGATGCTTGCTTGAAGCTTATCCCCATTTTTTAAAAGAATGGTCAAATAACATGTTTTAATATAGTAATCAACCTCAAGTTTTGGTAGTTCCAACAAGAAAACAACCTTATTATATCGATCACCTAAGTAGGTATACCGGCCATAGGTCTTAATATCTATGGTTTTGGGTACCAATTTTTGATGTTCGTCTAGGGACGATAAATAGATGGTTTCGATGGCATCCACATCAGCATAAAGTGATGAATGATTGGTATACCCCTCCACGCTGAGTTGGGTATCCGTGGTCAATTGCGAATATAACGTTTGTTTAAACAACCACTTGTTTGAAGGCAATTGTTCCGATTGTACGCTTAGAACAATGAAAAGAATCAATACGAATGTAACAACAACAAACAGCCATTTTTTCATATTTTCACCTTTTCAAGTCGATAGTATTGTGTGGTGACGACAAATACCTCAAAACCACCCTTTTCGAGTTCTAACCAAAATAAGTACCTTGCAGCCACCCCATTGGTGATTTTCCCTTCACCCACCACATATAAATTCGCCATCGTTTGTGGGTCAACTTGCATCTTGATCGTCCAGGTTTCTGTTTCTTTCTTCACGGTTTCTGTAGAGGATGTGATTTTGAGTGACGCATCCAAATTGCCTTTAAATTTCTTCACGGGACCGGACATGTTGATTCCAATCGAACCGGTCGAGGTGATGTTTCGAGCCGTGGTATAACTACTTTCGTATTTATAGTTGTATTCGATCGGTGTTGTCCCGTCATTATAATAAGAAAATACCGATTTGGACTTATAAGTCACCCGACAATCCTCATACACATATTTCACATTCCAACCAGCAAATCTTCTTTTGGTGACTTCTTTAAGGTAGGCTTTATAGTCTTTTTCACTATAATCACTTAAAAATTGCCCTTCATGCAACGTGATGGACTCATAGGCTAAATAGTCACTATCGGCCTTTAGTTGTAGCGTATTTAGCGAGATAAGTAGGCATAATAAACAAAACATCAGATATTTTTTCATTTGAAAACCTCCTACTAGATACATACAAAAAAAGATGAAAAAAAAAGAAAAGGCATGGGATATACCTTTTCTAATCGATTATTTTTTCATGAATGCTTCAATGTCTTTCACTTCTTTGATAATTGACTTCGATAAATTGATTCGACCATCTTTGGTTAATAAGACATTGTCTTCGATACGAATACCAATACCTTCATCGGCGATGTATAAGCCCGGTTCAACGGTAAGTACTTGGTTTTCTTCAAATGGTTTGGTGTAATTACCGACATCATGAACATCTAGGCCTAAGAAATGGCCTAACGAATGGTAATAGTACTTCGTTACTTCGGATTCATCTTTTATCTTTCCAAGTTTAATCAACCCTTCAGCCAATACTTTTTTACCAAAATCGTTCCATTCTTTAAAAGTAACCCCTGGCTTTAAAAACTCAATCGAGCGTTTGTTCGCTTCAAGGACGATTTCATAATAGGCTTTTTGACGTTCAGTGAACTGACCACTCACTGGGAATGTTCGGGTGATATCGGAACAATACATGTCCTTTTGAACACCCAAATCGAATAAAATCAAGTTATTTTCTTCAATCAATGCGTTGTTTTTACGATAGTGAAGAATGGTTGCGTTAGACCCGTTGGCAGCGATTGTACCAAATGAAGGTTTAACCCCATGTTGATTTAACACAAAATTGTAGTGGGCTTCGAGTTGATGTTCTTTAATCCCTGCTTTGGCAGCTTTATAAAGGGCTTCAATACCTTCACGGGTAATTTCAATGGCTTTTTGCATCGCTTCAACTTCTTGAGGTTGTTTGATGCTTCTCAGTTCACCCAGTTCAGGATGGATACTCGCAACCATTAAATTGGGATACTTTGACTTCATCAAATCCCCAAATTGATTGGCTAAAGTAGGCATATGACGTAGATCACGACGTTCTAAATCCAGATAAAGATACTTGAGCGCGCCAAATACAGCCGCACGTGAATCCTGAAGGTATTTGCTTAAAACCGCTTCAAAATCTTTTCGGTCATAAATATCGGTGACACCGGATACACCAATCGCTTCTTCTTTGGTCAAACCTGCACCTACCCATAGCGCTTGAACAGGGTCTACCGGTTCAATGAATAAGATGGCTTTTTCCAAACCAGCACCTTTGAGTAATACCAAAATGACATCTTCTTGTTCAATCCCAGTCAAATAATAAAAATTACGATTAACTTCAAATGGGTATTGTTCATCTGCTGTCGATAAAGGTGCGATGCCTGAAAAAAACACTGCGAAGCTTTGATTTTCCATGCGATTCAATACATTTTTACGGTTATTAATATACATATTTTTTCTCCTATATTTGTCCTAATAAGCCTTGAACTGTAAGTTTATAGTTTTCAAGTGTTTCTTCAGCCATTGCTTTGGTTTGACCCACCACAGACATATAAATCTTCAGTTTAGGTTCAGTGCCTGACGGACGTAAGACTATCCATGATCCATCGCGATAATAAAATTTAAGGACATTGGACACTGGATAATTGAGCGGTTCAACGCCAGTTTTACGCCAAGTTTGTTGTTTTAAAACATCGTCGATTTGAACGATTTCTTTGTTTTTAATCGATAGACGGTTGTTTCTAAAATAAGTCATCAACGATTCAATACGCTTTTTACCTTCGATCCCGGATAAGTTTAAATTGAGGGTTTCTTCAACAAAGTAACCATATTGTTCATAAACCGTATTCAGCAAATCAATCAAGGTTTGATGCTTTTCCGCCATAAAGGTTGCCATTTCACAAAGCATGTATACGGCTTGTACAGCATCTTTATCGCGAACGAAGTCGGAGATCAAAGACCCATATGATTCTTCACAGCCAAACACATAAACCCCAGACCCTTCAATGGCTTTGGCTTTTTCACCAATGAATTTAAAACCTGTTAAGGTCGTTTCCACCGTCATATCAAACGATTTCGCGATTTTTTCAATCAATGGTGTTGTGACATTGGTTGTAAATACATACCCGTTTTTAGGTAATAACCCATGGGCTTGTTTACGGCTTAATACATAATAGAGTGTTAGAGATGCGGTTTGGTTCCCACTTAAGAAATGGTATTTACCTTGATGTTTCACCATGACACCTAAACGGTCTGCATCTGGGTCTGTGACCAAAACCAAGTCCCCTTGGATTTGTTTAGCCAGTGCTAATGCGCCTTCATACGCGAGTTTTTCTTCTGGGTTTGAGGATGCGGTTGCGCCAAAATTAGGGTCATTGACCATTTGTGATTCAACCGGATAAACATCATAACCAAGCGATTTTAAAAGGTTAGGAACGATCGGTCCACCAGCACCATGTAAAGGTGAATAAACGAATTTAAGTGGTTTTTTATCCAACTTTTCAATTTGAATGGTTTTAACTTGTTCTAGATATTGTTGATCAAACGCTTCATCGACCCAATGAATCAATGGTGAAGATTCGTCAAATGGAATTTGAAAATAATCTTCAATGGTTTGGATTTCTTGAATGACGATATCTGCCAAACGTGGCACCAATTGACAACCGGTTTCGTCATAGACTTTATACCCATTGTAAGCCTTAGGGTTATGGGATGCGGTAATCATAATACCTCCATCACAATCATTGGTTCTAACCATGTACGATAGATACGGTGTCGGTCTAAGGTTTTTAGTGATATAAACTTCTATCCCTTGTGCTGCGAGCACCCCAGCAGCACGCAACGCGAATGCGCTTGAGTTGAGTCGATTGTCGTAAGAGATGGCGACCTTTTTGTGACGTTTGAGACTTAAAATATATCTTGAAAATCCCAAAGTCGCACGCATGATGGTGTAAACATTGACACGGTTGGTGCCTGCCCCCATCAACCCACGAATACCGCCAGTACCAAACTCGATATCGACATAAAATGCATCTTCTTTTTGTGCATCATTCATCTGTAATAATTCTGTTTTTAATGTTGAATCCAAGGCTTCATAATTAACCCAGGACTGATATTTTTGGATGTAATCCATACTATCCCTCCTCATGTGAATATTATAAACGATTATCACCCTATTTTAACAAAAAAACAGCCGAAGCTGTTAATTTTTTAATAATATATCGTAGAGTCCACGAAGAACCAAGTGTTCATCACGTTCTACCTGAGTACGACACAAAGGTTTGATAATTTCGGAAAGTCCGCCTGTCATGATAACCTTAAAACTTTGACCAACTTCCGTTTGAATACGTTCGATCAACCCATCAACTTGAGCAGCTACCCCATAAGTCACACCAGATTGCATACAAGCAATCGTGTTGGTACCCAGTACTTTGGCGGGTACTTCAAGATCAAATTCCGGTAACAACGCGGTATTCGACACCATCGCACGCATCGAAATCATCACTCCTGGGGTAATGATGACGCCTTTAATGGTGGCTTTTTCCATATAAATGTATTTGGTTGCTGTACCTAAATCGACAATCAATACCGGTGTTGGTTCAGTTCTCGCACCAGCGACTGCACAAATGAGGTCAGCACCGACTTCTTTGGGATAGTCGGTTTTAACATTGATCCCTGTTTTGATGCCAGGTCCAACCACTAAAGGCTGTATTTGATAGTATTTGATGAATAGCTCTTTCAGTGCCTTCGTCACAGGTGGTACCACGGATGCAATCGCTACATTTTCAACCACTTCATTTTTTATGAATGGATGGATGAGTAAATAATAGGCATCGGCCGATAGATTTCGATCAGTGGATAGACGAAACTTTTGTTCGATTTTATCTCCTCTGGTAACCCCAATTTTAACTTCTGTATTCCCAACATCAATCAGTAAAATCATATAAGTTCCTTTCTAGTATAGTTTAGAATACCGACAATAATCGGTGTACCAACCAATACTGCAGCCAATGCTTCCATCAGTCCATTTGTCATAGCGATGCCATAGATGACCGAAATCACATCGGTAAATCCCATGCTGAAAATCGCAGGTTTAAATATCGCAACCACACTGAGTACCAGCACGGTATGGATGACTGTAGCGAGAATGAATGACGATGGAATGAATACAAAGCTACCTTGATGTTTTTCAATAAACCAATAATAAGCCACTAAGAACACCACCGTTAAGAACAGCACGATTGGGGTTACTATACCACCAATTTTGGCTTCTTTAGCGGTAGCTTCATCCGCGAGTGTCGGTAAATTCAGTTCAATCACTAAAGCCTCTGCGCGTTTCGCTAACGCTTCGACATCACGGTCTTCAGATTCTAATTGATCCGCTTCAGCCCTTAATGCATACATTTCTGCTTGTTGTCCATTATAAGTTGACCAAGCATTTGCTGTCACGATGGCTTTTGAACCGTAAAACAATGCGAAAAGTGTAACCAATGATACAACCCCAAATAGAATAACTTTACCCATTTTGATGGTTTCAATCTTTTTAAAAACTTGAACCACTTCAAAGGCTGCCCATGCAAAAAGCATTCTCGGCAAAATCGAAATCCATGGCAATTGGAATGCCAAGTCAAACGCCGTAGCACCATAAATATACGATGCAATCATCGAGCCTAGCCCCATAAAAAATCCCAAAATGATCGCGTTACGTCGATCCACTAAAAAAACACCAACAATCACAGGAATGTGCACGAGGGTTACAGATACCCCTGGCATCACCGTGATGAATCCGATTTGTGGTAACAACGACATGGTCATAATGATCGTCACAAATACGGCTGTTAGTGTGAGTTGAAACAGTCTTTTATCTCTCATTTTTTCTCCTTTTTAGGCCACAAAGGGTCCCATAAGTACACCCATATTATAGAACTTTTGTTTCATCATTTCAACAAAAAAGGAACCCAAAGGTTCCATTTGTGTTATCTTGCTAACCAGCCACCATCGACGGCGAGTGTAAAGCCATTGACATAAGATGATGCATCGGATGCTAAGAATACAATCGCACCCATCATATCGCTTGGTAAACCCCAGCGACCGGCAGGGATTCTTTCAAGAATTTGACCCGCTCTGGTTTCATCGTCACGGAGTTGTTTGGTATTGTTGGTTGCCATATACCCTGGTGCAATCGCGTTGACGTTGATGTTATATTTGGCCCATTCATTGGCCATGGCCATGGTAATCCCTTTAACTGCTGACTTAGAAGCGGTATAAGAAGGCACACGAATGCCACCTTGATATGCCAACATCGAAGCAACAGAAATGATCTTACCACCGGTTTGTTGTTTTACAAATTGGTTGGCACATGCTTGTGATAAGAAAAACACCGTACGAGAATTGATGTTCATGACATCATCCCAATTGGATTCTGAGAATTCAAGGGCGTCTTGTCTTTTAATGATACCGGCGTTATTGACCAAAATATCGACATGACCCATCGCTTTAACAGCTTCTTCAACCAAAGCAACCAAATCGGCTTGTTTTGAATTGATTAAATCTTTTTTAATGCCATAAAAACGTTTGCCCAAAGCTTCGACTTGAACTTTTGTTTCTGGCATATCGACATAGTCTACACCGACAATGTCAGCACCTGCATCGGCTAAACCTAAGCACATACCTTGGCCTAAACCTGTGGATGCGCCTGTAACAATGGCAACTTTGCCTTTTAAACTGAATTGATCTAAGATTCCCATACTATTCTCCTCTTTATTTTAAATCTTTGGTTTGGATAAAATCCATGTCATCATACGCTTGGTTTTCACCACACATACCCCAAATAAAGGTATAATTGGTGGTTGCTACACCTGCATGGATGCTCCAACTTGGTGAAATGACCGCTTGTTCATTGGCCATGACGATGTGTCTGGTTTCATCGGGTCTACCCATCATATGAAATACACGATGTTCCGATGGTAAATTGAAATAGAAATACACTTCCATACGGCGTTCATGGGTATGGCAAGGCATGGTATTCCATGATGACCCATTCGCGAGTTCCGTTAGCCCCATTTGAAGTTGACAGGTTTCCAAAATCGCTGGATGTAAATATTGATAAATCACACGTTTATTCATGGTAGATTCAGCACCTACTGCACGTGGATTTGTGATTGAAAATGGAATATGTTTATTTGGATACGCTTTATGTGCCGGGCTTGAATTGATGTAAAATTTGGCTGGTTGATTGGGATCTACCGAGAAAAACTCGATGGATTGAACCCCTCTACCCAAATATAGTCCATCTTTATGGGCCATGGTTTGTTTAAAACCATCGTAAATAATGTACCCTTCGCCACCAATATTGATGACACCGAGTTCTCTTCTTTGTAAGAAATATTCACTTGCTACTTCTTCAGGTGCATCTAATTTAAGTGAAGTGGTCACTGGAAAAACACCACCTGCAATGATGCGATCAAAATGCGAATAGGTGAGTGAGATATCGTCTTTGATAAAGACTTCTTCAATCAAATAGGTTGCTCTCAATTTGGCTGTATCATAGGATTTTGAATCCTCAGGACTGGTTGAATAACGGACTTGAAATTTCATTGGTTTTCCTCCTGTATCTGTTGGATGAATGCTAAACTTTCAGCGATGTCTTCACCAGTGATGCCTTCAAATATATAATAAGCATCCGGGTTGCTTTCTAACATCAGTGGTAAAAGTTTACGATAGTCGAATAACCCTTTGTTTAAACCGACTTGAACCAACTTGCCTTCTTTAAGTTGGTAATTTTTTAAATGAAAAACTGCAATATCTTCTTTTAACAGGTGTAATGCTTCCTTTAAAATAGCTTCATGTTGACGATGGTTTCTGACATTGAGCAAATTGTATAAGTCAATGATGACTTTGACATGCGTGCTATTTAAGTCAAGCACAAATCGTTTTAATGAATATGGTGAGAAAATCACGTGGGCATAGGCTGCTTCAACCAAAACCGTTTTACCGACACTTTCTGCCATATTAACCAATGGTTTAAACACAGATAAAACTTGTTCATATGCCATTTTGGTGTGATTTTGTTCATGATAAGTCCACTGGTCATCGTTATATGACCCTGTTTCGGATGCAACATATTTTGTATTCAGGAGATGGGCTAGTTTCAATTGTTGATTGAACCGCTCGATGCCTTGTTGTACTCTTGCTTGATTGCTATGAATGGGATTAAAATAACTGCCTAACAATAAAACCTCTACCCCATGTTGATGGGTTGATAAGGTTTCAAATGCTGCTTCGGTGAGTTCTGGTTCTTGATCTAGTGCCTTGTTGACCACCAGTTGAATACCATCAAACCCGAACGATTGAGCACGTTGAAACAGTGATTTCGCATCCATTTTACCCATATCATGTGCTCGAATCCCAATTTTCATTACAATATATCTCCTAAATAACCCAAACGTCGTGAAATTTGCTTGCCGACTTCTTTAAATTGTTTCGCGAGGGCTTGGGTATCTTCCATCGATGTATGTAATCTCGATACTGCTACTACCCCAACCACTCTATTCTCAAAGTTATAGACAGGAATCGCAATATTCATGACGTGGTTCAATTCGCCACCCAATTCACAAACATACCCTTTATTCAGGATATCTTTCTTTTTAGATTCATCAATGCGAACCACACCTTCAATTTTTTTATCAAATGCGGCATAACATTCACCCACAAAATTATCCGAGAATGAATTGTAGATGAGTCCCACTTCGACGTGTGATACGATTTGGCTTTGAGGGGATTGATACACGTGAACAAACACGATTTTATCGCCATTGATGCGTTTTGTTGCGAAAGCATTGCACCCATACTCATCGGAAAATTGTTTTAACAATGGGGCTGAAGTGGTGATAAAATTGGAGTTTTTGGTGTAAACGGACCCGATAGCGTACATCTTTGATCCAATGACATATGTCTTTCGAAAAGGATCTTTGTAATAAATCGCATCTGCTTTATAGAGTGTTTGTAAAAAATCATAAGCGGTCGCTTTAGGCATATCGAGTTCACGATAAATTTCACCCAAGGTTAAACCATCTGGATTTTTTGAAATCAGTTCTAAAATGGCTAAAATACGGTTGACGGAGCGGTTGTCTTTCATTTGTGTTACCTTCTTTCGCTATTTATTAGCGTTGAACTCGACCAGAAGCATCTCCTTTGGCCAATGTTTCAACTTCTTTTTCATCTACTAAATTGTAATCACCGAAAATGGTGTGTTTGAGGGCACTGGCTGCCACTGCAAATTCCAAAGCTTCCCCTTGGGTTTTCTTGGTTAACAAACCGTGAATCAGTCCACCAGAAAAGGAATCTCCACCGCCAACACGGTCGACAATGCGAATTTCATAGGACTTGGAATAATAGAATTCTTTGCCATTATAAATCAATGCACTCCACCCATTGTCAGATGCGGAATGAGATTCTCTCAATGTGGTTACCACATATTTGAATTTAAAGGTTTCCAACATTTCTTTGAAAATACGTTCATAACCAGAGTGATCCAATTCACCTTTAGTAACGTCACCACCAGGTTTAAATCCTAGGGTTAACTCTGCATCTTCTTCATTACCAATACATACATCCACGTATTGCATGAGGTCTTTCATGACTTTTTGAGCTTGTTCAGGTGTCCATAATTTCTTGCGATAGTTTAAATCGACAGAAACCGTAACACCGTGTTTTTTTGCTGCGATACATGCTGCTTTGGTGATGGCTGCGCCATTTTCAGAAATTGCTGGGGTAATCCCTGAGAAGTGAAACCATTGGGCATCTTTAAAGATTTCATCCCAATTAAATTCTTCTGGTTTTGCTAAAGCGATGGCACTGTCTGCTCTGTCATAAATGACTTTAGATGGACGCATCGATGCCCCGTGTTCTAAATAATATATCCCTATACGTTCGCCACCTCTTAAAATATGTTCGGTGTGAACGCCAAATTTTCTGAGTGAGTTGACAGCGGATTGACCAATTTCATGTTTTGGTAATTTTGAAACAAAGTAAGCATCGTGTCCATAGTTGGCTAAAGATACTGCAACATTTGCTTCACCACCACCATAAACAACATCAAAGCTGTCGGCTTGTACAAATCGGTTTTTATCGGTTGGAGATAATCTCAACATGATTTCCCCAAGGGTAATGATTTTCATAGGTTCTCCTTATAATTTCACTTTAAATACAGCTTTCTTAACGGTTTCTTGTGTACCGTTGGAAAGTTTTGGCATATGCAATTCATTTTTTAATACCATTGCGAACATGCCTTTGGTCAATAAGACCGTTGAAAAATAGCCAAGTGATTGACCCTTCATCACGTCTTTTTCAGGGTTGTAAGCTTCTGTGACTTGGAATTTAAGATCGTCTGCTTCCAAATAACCAAAAATTTCTGTACCTTCTAATACCAATTGAATGTCACCAAATTGCTGATGAGATTCAAAATAACATTGCATCAATGGTTTTGGGACATAATCTTCACGAATTAAACGAACATTCGAGTCAACAACATGGTTACCTGGTTGGAGTGCTTTAATGTCATTCTTTTCAATGAAATCGATCACTGTTTGAATATTCGGATTTAACGAAACATACAAATGTAGATTCTTAATGTGGTCAACAATCATGATTTATGCCTCTTTTCTTGCTTTTGCAACCGCCTCAACGAATGCTCTAGCATTGTCTTCTACTGCTTTGAAATCACCTTTTTTAGCAGGTGCTGTTAATTCACCACCGACACCAACAGCAACCACACCGTTTTTGATCCACTCAGCAACATTGTCGAGTGAAACACCGCCGGTTGGCATGATTTGAATGTTCGGAAGTGGACCTTTAACAGCTTTAACAAATCCTGGTCCAAATACCGATCCTGGGAATAATTTAATGATTTCTACCCCAGCTTTAAGTGCTGTAAGCATTTCTGTGATGGTCATGCATCCAGGCATGTAAGGGACACCTACAGACAAGCAGTACTCAGCTGTCGCTAAATCAAAACCTGGGCTAACAATGTACTTTGCGCCAGCTTTGATCGCTAGTTCTGCAGTTGCTTGATCTAACACCGTACCAGCGCCTAAAATTAAACGATCTGCTGGAATATTGTTGGCTAAATGAGCGATTACTTCGTCGGCTTTTGGTACCGTAAAAGTCAATTCAATGGCTTTTAATCCACCTTGAATGCAAGCCTCTGCAATCTTGGTTGCTTCTTCTTTGGTTTGTGCACGCACAACAGCGACAACACCAACCGATTTAATTTGTTCTAAAATGGGGTTTTGCATATCATAATCTCCGTTCAATATGATAGACACCTATCATCATTGTAGTGTATACGTTTTAGTTTTACAAGGTAGTATCGATAATTTCTTTATTTTTTACGTGATTAAGGGTAATGGTTTCCCCTTCAGCCCCTTGAATGCTGACATTATTAATACGGACGTCATCGACATAGTTGAAGTAGAGTCCTTGTTTCGTTCTCGGTTCTTCAAAACTCATCATCGCAGGAATGCCTGCTTCCGGGTTTTTAGCGTAGCTGAATTGGATGTTTTCAAGTTCAATGCTTTTGATTGGTTGTTCTGGTAACCCATAAAAGAATCCAGCCGCTACATGGACATCTTCACAAACCATATTTTTAAAGACAAATTTGCCTAAAAATGGGGTACGATCATCCACTGGTAAGGCTTCTTTTGACCACACATATTCAGTCTTGCCATCGTCATCACAGAAATAATACATGTTCATGACCAGTGGCGTTAGTACACCTTTCATATAAATGTTATTGAATGTGATGCCGTCGATGATGGCGTCTTTACCGCGTCCACGACGCGTTTTAATACGCAAACCTCGATCGGTATCTAAGAAATAACATTGGGATACCTCGATGTCTTTCATCCCACCCGACATTTCTGAACCCAAGACCACCGCACCATGACCATATTTCATCATACAGTTACGGATCACAACACGTTCACAAGGTTGTTTGTAGGTTTTTCCTAATTCAATCTTTCCTGATTTAAGCGCGATACAATCGTCTCCCACAGAAAAATCGATGCCGATGATGCGAACATCTTTACAGGATTCAGGGTCACAACCATCGGTGTTGGGTGAATCTTTGGGTGATTCAATTTTTAAATCGATAAAATCGATGTGTTCAGAAAAATAAGGGTGTAAATTCCAGGATGGTGTATTTTTAATGGTTACCCCTTGTAATGCGACATTTTTCGAATGCACGAGGAATAACCCATTCGGACGCCACGCACCGCGCATCACTTTGTGTTTTACCCACCAGTCACTATTTTGAGCGTTGCCATCAAAGACACCTTGACCAATGATTTTAACGTTTTCAACGTTTAAACCGGTAATCATCGATGCGTATTGTGGTGCTGCGACACCTTCCCAAGAGGCCAATTCATAGAACGACCCATCCGGTTTGGTGAATCTTGCTGGTAAAATAGGGTATTTTGAACGATCTGTTACATATAATAAGGTTGCACCTAATTCGAGTTCGATGGTAACATCACTCATTAAGAAAATCGGTCCAACCAAATAAATGCCTTTTGGAATAAATACACGGGCTTGCTTGGGAGCTGATAAAATAGCGGTTTGAATGGCCATAGTATCATCTGCAAAACCATCCCCTTTCGCACCAAAATCCATGATATTGAGCGAAAGTGATTCGAAATCGGTTGTAAAAGTTGCTTTTGTATCCGCAACTTGAACGGTATATGTGGTGTTAGGCAACAAGCCATAAATAGAAAACACATTGGTTTTTACGTCTTGTAAAACCAACGTGTCATTCAAAAACACGTTAAACGCGCTTGGGCTATAATAAATCGCTTGATTGTCTAACTCAAATGTAAAACTTCTTGAGGATTTAAATATGAGTTTAAACATGGTGAACTCCTACTTTTTTATTTTATGGCTGACCCATTGACGGACTGAAATCCATATGAAATCCATGAGCCAATATACCAATCCGAATGATATCGGATCAATACCTTTATTATCAAAACCAAACATCAACATACCTACCGATGGTAAACGAATCCACATCCAGAATTCTACAAATAATACACTGGTGACCACCATCACGATAACAAAGCCCAATGAAGCCAATAAGCTTAGAATAGAGCTTCGTTTGATGAAAAATGGTAGGTATTTTAAGGTATGTGTCTTATCATTGTTCATCCAAATAATGACTTTATTTGATATGTATTCAACAGCCAAAGTTAAGATAAGAATGAGCAAAACAAAACGATCTAACACATCATATGTATTGATGGATAAAGCTGTAAATGTGACGAAGAATGCAGCGCCAGAGAACCAAAACTTCATGAATCCGATTTTGACGCCAGGTTTGATATTCGCTAATTTGTCAATGCCATAGGGATTGAACCCATCATGGTCTTTATTAGTCTTCAATTTTGACATATTTCCAATCCACATAAACCCACGCAAATAGCGTAGCAATCACATAAAATACAAATCCGGCTGCCATGATTCCCATGGACATGATACTGTAATTTTTAAGTGTATAATCGGCACGCGTCGCTGCTTCATATAAAAATGCGTTGGAATATAAGAACACAAATAAACCTTGAAACAAGTTTAGCACGGTGAACAATATGAGCGACATCGGTGAGCGTTTTTTAGAAAACGACATCGAATTGAAAATTTGAACCAGCGCGATGATATACAAGGCGAATAAATAGAATCCAACCTCTTTATTAGTCAATTCATTGATAGCAGAAATATGCGATCTAAAGACAAACCCGTTGGTTCTAAAATCTAAGAACAGTGTATAAATCAACGACCCAATGACTGTGAAAATCGTAGGAATGCTGTATTTATTATAGTCATACCAGCGTTTCATACTCGATTTAAACGATTCTTTTTGCTTAACACTATTCATAAATACTGACCTCCGTTTCCTTATCGAAGAAATATAGGTGGGATTGGTCAAATGAAACTACCACTTCATCACCTGGGGTATAGACATGACGCGCATTGACTTTTAAGATTACATTTTTACCCCCAAAACGCACATGAACCAACGCTTCAGCCCCTAATAATTCATATAATTGGACGGTGGTGTTGAATCCTTCGACTTCTTTGGCATCGCAAAGCTTACAAATTCGGAAATTTTCTGGTCTTAATCCGACTAGAATTTCTTTACCAAAATAGCCTTTGGATTGTAGTACTTTAAATGGTTTGGCTTCATTGATATGGATTTTTACACCATCAATTTCAAGTAAACCATTCGCATCTAAATCACCCCTGAAAATATTCATTGGTGGTGTACCGATGAAACTCGCAACAAACAGATTGTTGGGTTTTTGATAAACTTCCACTGGAGTTCCGATTTGTTGGACATAACCATCTTTCATGACAACCATGCGGTCAGCCAATGTTAAGGCTTCAATTTGGTCATGGGTAACATAAAGCATGGTTGAACCTAATCTATGGTGTAATTCTTTTAATTCTTTACGCATGATACCTCTGAGTTTCGCATCCAAGTTCGATAGTGGTTCATCGAGTAAGAATACTTTTGGGTCACGAACGATGGCGCGTCCCAAAGCGACTCTTTGTCTTTGACCACCAGATAATTCACGAGGTTTACGATTCAAATAGGGTTTTAAACCAAGGATATTGGCGGCCCACATGACACGTTCATGAATCAAATCAGAATTTTCTTTGCGTAAGGTTAAAGAGAATGCCATGTTATGATACACAGTCATGTGTGCGTAAAGTGCATAATTTTGGAAAACCATCGCGATATCGCGATCTTTTGGTGCTTCATCGTTGACTCTAACGCCATCAATGATTAAATCACCGGTTGAGATTTCTTCTAGACCTGCAATCATTCGTAAGGTCGTGGATTTACCACAACCTGAAGGCCCAACCAAAACGATGAATTCGCCATGTTTGATATCAATATTGAAATCAAACACCGCTTGTACACCATTCAAATAGATTTTATTGACATTTTGTAGTGACATCGTAGACATATTATTCACCCAATTCCTTTAAATGTGACATCAATTTACGATGTTTTTGCATGGTGATGACAGCAGCAATCACGAGTAAGATGATGGATCCAACAATGAGGTCGATGATGATAAAATAGTGTCCTGCTGTGATTTGACCTAAACGAAATAATTTTAATGGTTCATAAAATATGCGTAACAGATGGGCGAACGCAATCACAAATAGACCATATGCCCATTTGTTGCTGTAAGCTTTAACTTTTTCTGCTGCTAAGAATGATAACAACAATAATGTGATGTTGATCAAAATTTCCATAGCGGTTGAAAATGTAGGGGTAATTGATCTTGGAATGATGGTTGTAAATAATGAGACGATTTGACTTACCATGGCTAGCAATACGAACCAGTAAGCCAGTTTATTTTGTTGATAGCGCATCTTATCGACACGAATATTGTTAATGGTTGCCATAAGATTTCACCGCCTCTTGAATGAGTTGTGCACGTTCTTTTTGTGCTTTTAGTTTATATACTAAGAATACCACAACCAAAACCGCTACGACAATCATGAATATGGCATATAAGTTACCAAACTGAAATACCATATAATTTTTAACGGTACGTCTGATTTGATATAGATGATCAGGTACTTCTAATGGACTAATGTTTCGATACATTGGTTCTAAAACACTGTTGTAATATAAGGTAAGTACAGCCGATACCACTAATGTGATGGATGAAAGTATACTTAAAACAATATTACTCTTATAAAATGTTTTACGGCTCAATGATGCTGTAAAAATGAGTAATAATAACAATACCACACCAATAAAACCGACTTGAGACAATACTCTATTGGCGGTTTGTGAGGCGAGATAAAATTGTGAGGCACGCGTTTCTGAGACAATATACGCCCAGTTGGTACTATAACCAAGGGTATAAGCATAAAACCCCGCTGCAGCCAATATCAATAGCGTGTAAATGATGGGTTGTATGTATTTGCCGATTGTTTTAAGGATATTTTGCATAAAATCACTTCTACTTTCATGTAAGTTTAGATAAGTTGGACCCTAGAAGGGCGATTTGCCCTTCTAGTTCCAAACGTGTAATTATTTGTTAACTCTTGCGTAAGCCGCTTCTAAGGCAGCTTTGTAAATGACTTGGTAAGTATTGATGCCATCTTTAGTGACATAAGTATCGAAATAAACTTGTGTAGTCACTGTATTACCATTGCCAGTGAAGCCATAACGAACGAGTTTAGCCAATTGTGCATCTGCCCAAAGGTCATCGTAAGTTAAAGTTTGCATATCTGCTAATTCATCAGATGTCAATGCGAATAGGGACGGTGCTAATCTGTACCAAGGGTTTTCTGATTGGTAAACACCTGCTAAGCGGAATGTACCTGCTTGAACCGCTGTATTGATTCTTTGGATACCAGATACACCTTGTTCAGATAAGGTTTGGAATTCAAGACCAAGACTTCTGATGTGTCCGATTGGCATGGTTGCACCAACATAACGTCTTAAGTAGTTGATCATGTTACCAGATGCCAATGTTTGCATTTCTGCTAATGCTGCTGCAGAAATTGCAGGGATCATTTCACCATTGTATTCGATTTGTCCATCGATGAAGCCTTGTGGACCATATAAATGAATGTTACCAATGGAGTCATTGGATGAATAGTCATATAAACCGTCAACCAATGTCAAGATTCTTGCCAATTTAGCAGTGTCATTTTCAACATGTGAAGGAATACCCCATGCTTCATTCTTAAGCGAACGAACGCCTTCAGAGAAGTGGAAATATTCACCAGTGCCTAACCAGTCATTGACTGGAGGTAGGATGGCTTCAAAACGGAATGAAGGGTCTAATGCTTTTGCCGCATTGATATAACCATTCGGTGTTGAAGATGCGTTGTAATCATAAGTGATGAAACCATATGAACCTTGTAACAATTGTGCTCTGTGGTCAACTGTACCAGCTGCATCAAATGTTTGAATGATCAATTGGTCAGCAAATAGGTTGGATAATTGAGTAACACCATCAATGGTTTCTTGTTGTGCTCTTGCATCAACGATATCACCTTGTTCATCAAAGTATGCCCAGTCATATCTGGAGAACATACCACGTAGACCAAACATTTCTAATCCGCGGAATAAGTTACGAATACGAGATGCTTGAGATGTTCTTGGGAACATAACTTCAACTGCAGTCTTCGGTGTAGTTAATTCTCTGGTTAAGAATTGTGGGTTGGCTTTAACAACATACATCAATGCGATCAATTCATCGACATCGTATGCAGCGTCTGTACCAACGAATACGTCTGATAATTTAGCATAACCTTGGCTACCATAAGTTGCTTGCATGTAAGCTCTGAATGCGTTTGCCATCGATGCACCAGTCTTGCTTGGTAAATTCTTAAGGGTAGTTAAGATGTTTGCTGTGTGTGCTTTAGTGACATCACGTGTAGTGCCATCTGCATTGGCAACTTTTACAACCACATTTAGGTTTTCAGGGGTTGTATTAGCAACCGTGAATGTACCTTCGTAAGCAGCTGTATCGAATGCTGGAGATTCAACATCAAGGATGTCTTGAACCCAGTCAATACGAACTAAGAACATTTGTTCGATTTCACCGAAACCATCGAAATAAGGGGTATAGTAGATACCACCATCGGCTGCGGTCATGGATGCTCTAACTGCTGGATTTTCTGTTAAGAATTGGTTCAAGTTAGGCATCGAGTTTAGATACTTAGATAGGTCAACGAAGTTACTGCCTTGTACACCATATTGTGTTAATAGTGCACCAGTTGCGTTGATTAAGTCAACAGATGAGAAACTGTTGGTTAACAATTCGTTGAATTGGTTGGTTGTATTGCTACTTACTTTAGAATCTTGGAATGTAATGTTCAACTTAGAACCAAGGGCTTCCCATACTGGCATTAACATACCAGCAGTGTAAGTCTTACCATTTAATGAAACGTAAGGGTTGGTTTCTTGATAAGAAATACCTCTACCTTCATAGTTGATTGCCATATTCAATGTGATGGCTTTTGAAGGATCATCTTCGACTAAATCTGCACTAACATTCACTTGGAATTGAGTGGTTTGTGCTTCATAAGTGACTGTAATGACTTTTAAGCCAGCAGTTAGAGAATCAAACCCGCTCACTGTGAATTCAGCGTGTGGTACAGCAACCTTAGAACCATCAGAGTATAATGCTTCAATGACTAAACCATTTAAGCTTAATACGCCATTTAGACCATAAGTGGTCTTGGATGGTAATGACTTCACTTGGATACCAAGTAAGGTCACAGGTGCATCTGGGTCATTAACAATAATGACAAATGATGTTGTTAGAGTACCTACAGTGACTGTGATGGTCTTAAGACCAGGTGTAGCTGTAGAGAATCCAGAAACTTGGAATTGGTTCGCACCAGTCCCTTGAGTTAGAATCACGCTGGAAGCATCATTATAGATACCTTCAATTTGAAGTCCTGCTAAGTCAAGCGTTGCATCGTTGACTTCATAAGCTGTTTTAGTAGGTGCTACTTTGACGTTGATTGCGACCAACACTTTTTCCGGTTCAGGTTCATTACCGCCACCGATGCAGCCTGCTAAAACGAATAGTGATAATACCGTTAGGATTATCCCAAACATTTTTTTCATACTTTTTCTTCCTCCTCTTTCTTTATTCTTTAACCCCACCAACGTTGACGCCTCTTGCGAAATACTTTTGCAAGTAAGGGTAGACAACGATGATTGGGATAATAGACATGACAATCATCGCATACATGTACGAATACGGTGAATATGGTGTATTCGTAATCGATGCGTTTTCATCCATCAAATATTCACTTAGATATTTTCTTAGATGGACTTGAAGCGGGTGTTCGAAATTCCAATTTACAAGGACGAGGTTCCAGAAATACCCATTCCAGCGGGATAACGCATAGAATAAGGTGACTGTCGCGAGCGCACTCTTGGACATCGGTAAGTATACATTCGTGAGGACTTGGAATTCGTTGGCACCATCGACGATGGCTGCTTCTTCAATTTCCTTGGAAACCCCACTAAAATAGTTTCGTAATAAAATGACGTTGAATGCTTGTACCCCAAACCCGTAGATGATCCCCCAGCGATAATCTACCCCAAACATCTTATAGTTTAAGAAGGTTGGAATCATCCCTGCGGAGAACCACATCGTAAAGACAATCAAGAAGTTGATTTGTCTTCTAAAAACGAGTCTAGCTTTGGAGAGTGCATACGCTGCCGCAACCGACATGACCATCGAGAACATGGTCCCGAAGAAGGTATAGAATAACGTATTCGTATACGCAATCCAGAAGCCTTTATCGGAGATGACGGCGATCAACGCGTCTAATTGAAAATCGACTGGCCAGAAGATAACTCGGCCTTGTTCAAATGCTAATTTCCCCGATACCGAAGCCGATATCGTATAAATGAATGGGTATAGTGCTGCGATGGCGAATAAGGTAACGAGCACATACGCTATGACTTTAAAAATGACTTCAGATATATCTAATCTTCGCATAGGTGTTCTCCTTAGAATAATGACGTGTCAGATACACGTTTCGATATGAAGTTCGCGCCTAAGACTAAGAACATCGCGATGATCGAGTTAAACAAGTCTGCAGCTGCTGCTGTATTGAGTGAGATGGATTGTCCACCCATCAAACCACCAATTCTGGTAACGAAGGTTGAAATGACATCGGCTGTTTCATACGTTTGGACGTTATACAACAAGATGATTTTTTCATAACCAACCGATAAGATTTCACCGATACGTAAGATGAGCATGATGGTTAAGGTTGGTGCCATCCCTGGTAATGTAACATAGCGGATTTGTGCCAATTTATTCGCACCATCAATACGTGCGGCTTCATAATTGGTTGGGCTGATGGCCATGATTGCTGCGAAATACACAATCGAACCATATCCGGCACCTTCCCAAATACCAGAGATGATGTAAATCGATCGGAAGTATTGTGGTTCATGTAACATTCGAGTGGATTCACCGATCAAACCGAGCATTTGGAAGAGTGAGGTCAAGACGCCTGGCGCTTGGTGTGGTTCATTCCCTTCAAATAACATTAAGGTGATGATGGATGTGATGACGACTGTACTGATGAATTTTGGTAAATAGGTTAAGATTTGGGTTAAGCTTCGGTAGAAATCTGATTTGATTTCCGAGAAGAATAAAGCCAAGATGATGGGTACCGGGAAACCGAAAATCAACCCATACATCGAAATTGCGAATGTGTTACGAAACGCTTGCCAGAACTCTTTCGCATAGTCACCAGCAATCAATGATCTAAATGCGTAAAATCCAGCAAATGGGGCTTGTCCGACTGACAAGGTTAAATCATTTTGATTTTTAAATGCTGCCAAAATCCCATAGATTGGCATGTATCTAAAAACGAAGAAATAGAGAATGACTGGAATCAACATCACATATAGAGGCCAGTCTTTTTTAATCGCGACCCAATAGCGATGCCATTTATTCTTTTCCAATTCCTCCATTAAGAGTTCGTGTTTTAAATCATCCAAACTCATGTTTTTAACGTCGTTGTTAACTCTCATAGATGCGTTCCTCTTCTTGTCTTTCCTTTATTTGCCTAAGGAGATATGCTTTCATATCTACCATAAAATCTTCTTGATGCCTTGCGATCATTAGGATGACCCAACCTAAAATGATATTTAACCCATGTCTTGTAAAAAGAACGATCCATTCAACTGTGCCAAAAAGCCAATACTGTAACAATACTTGGGTGAAGAACAGTGCGAGATAACCTGTTAAAAAATATAGGGTTAACAACAAGACTTCACTACGGATTTGACCTTTGGTCGTGATTTTAAACCATACCATCGAACTGCTGAGTGCGAAGATTGATACAATATAACCCAACATTGGTAAGATGTCGAAATTTCGATAGAGTATCGTATGCAATAGCGCGATAACGCCATTGACATATAGACCATATTTGCCCCAACGCACATAGATAATCATCAAAATCGGGGTGGATAAAGTCACGTATAAGAAAATCAACTCTTTTTGACTGGCAAAAAATCCAATGAGATCGACAATGACGGCGACAACGCCTAACACAATCAAATCCAAGAGACGGTATTTCGCTATTGTCAAAGTAAGACCTCCTTTATATAATAGATTTACATGAGGTGAACACATGAAACAAATTAAGCTAACCCCACAAGACGATATACAAGCTATTTTAGACTCATACCCACTCGATTCGAAACTCGAAGTGTATTTATCCAACGGATTTTACAAACAAAAACTTACAATCAGACATCCTGATTTAAAATTGATTGGTGAATCTCATGATGCCATCATCTCATTTGATGACCACGCACTGACATTTCACGCAGATGGTTTATTGATGAACACATTCAGAACCCAAACGGTACTGATTGTGGCGGATCATGTGATGCTATCCAATTTAACCATTGAGAATACCAGCGGTACCGGACCCAAAATCGGTCAAGCGATAGCGCTTTCTTCTTATGGAAATGAAACAATGATTCAAAATTGTGTCTTAAAATCTACCCAAGATACCGTGTTCTTTGGGCCATTGCCATCGGATTTGATTTTAAGATACGATCATATTTTAAGTGGTCTTGAATTGATCAATCGTCCCTTAAGACAATTCATCTTTGATTCGACCATCATCGGAAACATCGATTTTATATTTGGTGGTAGTGATGCGTTTTTCGATCACTGTACGATCATTTCGAATGGTAGTGGCTACATCAGTGCCCCTTCTACACATCCCAAATCATCGTTCGGGCTGGTTTTTAATGGTTGTAGTTTCCAATCCCTTGGACAGTACAACATTGTTCTAAGTCGACCTTGGCGATCTGGAGGAAAAGCCATTTTCATCAATTCAACATTCAATATGCCGATCGCGTTAGAACGTTATATGGATTGGGACAAGCCGTATTTCGAGCATTACGAAATCCCGTATGTGCCACACCCATTATCTAAACCATTGCCCGAAACCATGAAATTAAGTATTTCGGAAATCATCGCTGAAAAGCGATTTTTTTTTACATGTTGAAGTATTTCTTAGCGTTGTTGTAAGCGATATCTTCAACGATTCTGCCCAAGACTTCATAGTCTTCAGGGAACAAACCTGCTTCAACCCAGCGACCTATTTTATCACACAAGAGTCGTCTAAAGTATTCATGGCGTGGGTAGCTTAAGAAGGATCTTGAATCTGTCAACATACCAACAAATCTGGATAACAAGCCATTGTTTGCTAAAGCATCCATTTGGCGTTTCATACCATCAATGGTGTCATTGAACCACCATGCAGAACCACATTGTAGTTTGCCAGGGGTTTTGCCATCTTGGAATGCTTGCATCAAGGTGACAACCACTTCATGATCACGCGGATTTAAGGCGTAAATGATGGTTTTTGGTAGTTGGTCATGATGATCTAAAGCATCTAGGATGCGAGACAATGGTTTCGCAATCAATTCATCATTGATGGCGTCATATCCGGTATCTGGTCCTAAGGTTTGTAACATGCGTTTGGAGTTATTTCTAAGTGCCCCAATGTGGTATTGTTGGACCCAACCACGTTGGTGATAAGCTTTGCCTAAGAACACCAACATATAACCCTTGTATTTTTCAACTTCATCTTTATGCAAAGTTACTTTTGCTCTAGCTCGTTTGAAAATAAGGTCAATCTCTTCATCATTGGTATCTTGGAAGTGAATGGAATCTAGCCCATGGTCCGATAAACGGCACCCATGTTCATGGAAATAATCCATTCTTAATTCCAATGCTTTCATCAAGTCATTGACCGTGTCGATTGGAAATCCAACCACACCGCTCAATTGATTGAGCCAATCGTTGAACCATGAAAGTTCAATATTGATGGCTTTATCAGGTCTGAAAGCTGGTTTAACTTTAAATGCGTTATTTTCTTTTTCAAGTAATTCATGGTATTTCAAGTCATCGACTGGGTCATCGGTTGTACAAACCAATTTGACATTGCTCATTTCGATGAATTTCTTGGGTGTTAAGTGTTTTAATTGTGCATTGGCTTCATCATAGATGGCTTTAGCTGTTTTTGGAGATAACAATGTTTCTATGTTGAAGAAACGACGTAATTCCAAATGGCTCCAATGATACAATGGATTTCCTACCAAGTAAGGCATGACTTCTGCATATTTATAGAATTTTTCAAAATCAGGTTGATTGCCTGTAATGAAGGATTCATCGACCCCATTGGCACGCATCAAGCGCCATTTATAATGGTCACCACCCAGCCAAACCTTTGATAAATTCTCAAATGGTTTGTTCTCATAAATTTCCTTTGGGTTTAAATGACAATGATAATCGATGATTGGCATTTTAGAAGCATATTCATGATAAAGTTTTTTTGAAACTTCGTTGGATAACATGAAATCCTGATTCATAAATGTATGCATATATGTCCTCCTTATAGGATAACGCCTGTTTTAAAAATACCTATTTCTCTAAAGTGATTGATTTCATTTCGTGTCTTTTTACCATTGACCACGGAAACAATGAAATCGATGAACTGTTCTAACAAGGTGTCCATATCGACGCCTTCGGTCAGTGAACCTGCGTTAAAATCAATCCAATTGGGTTTTTTATGGTATATTTCTGAGTTGGTTGAAACTTTAATGGTTGGAATAAACCCACCAAATGGGGTTCCACGACCAGTTGAGAACAACACCAATTGACAACCACTCATACCCAACGTGGTGACAGAAACCAAATCATTACCTGGGGCACTGATTAAGTTTAAGCCTTTGGTTTTTAAACGGTCTGTTTGTCCTAAAACATCACAAACCATCGATAAACCGGCTTTTTGTGTACACCCTAAAGACTTGTCTTCTAAGGTTGAGATACCCCCATTTTTATTACCTGGGGATGGGTTATCATAAATGACTTGGTCATTCTTTTTATAATAGGCTTTGAAATCATTGATGAGATTAACGGTTTTGTGGAAAACGTGTTCATCCTTCGAACGTCTCATCAATATTTTTTCTGCACCAAACATTTCTGGTACTTCGGTCAATACAGTGGTCCCACCATGGTGTGTGATATAATCTGAGAGTTTACCTAACAATGGGTTAGCTGTGATGCCTGATAGGCCATCCGATCCCCCACATTTCAATCCGATACGCAATTCTGAGATGTCCGCTTTGACGCGTTGATCATCTTTCATCGCTTCATAAAGTTCTTTTAGAACCTCTAAACCGGCTTCTAATTCATCTTCCACTTCTTGCATGACGAGGAATTTAACGCGATTAGGATCATAATCACCATAGGATTCTCTAAATGCTTTGACTTGATTGTTTTCACAACCTAGCCCTAATACCAAAACGGCACCTGCATTGGGATGTTTCGCAATGTTTTGTAAGGTTTCCTTGGTGTTTTCATGGTCGTCACCCATTTGAGAACAACCGAATTGGTGCCCGAATAGATGGATACCATCGAATTCAGGACCAGGATTGACTTCTCTCATGAATAAGTCAGCCAGTTGTCTGGTTTGACCAACGATACATCCAACCGTAGGCACAATCCAAAGTTCATTACGAATGCCAACTTCACCATTTTTTCGACGATAGACATACACATCGCGATTTTTAGGTTTGACTTCATAAGATTCGTATTGTGGTTCAAATTGATAATCCAAGACATCGTTTAAATTGGTTGATAGGTTGTGCACATGTACGTGCGCACCTTTTATGATGTTTTGTGTCGCGTGTCCAATCGGAAAGCCATATTTAATGACATCTTCACTGACAGATAAATCCTTTATCGCGATTTTGTGTCCTTTTAAAATATCTTCTTTTAAGATAATACCATTCACCATTTGACCTTGTTTTAGATCCATTAAAGCGATCATCACATTGTCATCCGGATGAATGATTAAAAATTGAGTTTGTTTCAAAGCGTTAAGCCTCCAATACGTGTTGTAATGCGTCTCTCATACCCATATTGAGGATGGCTTCTACATGTTGATACACATAAGATAAAACATCTGGTTGAGACAAACGGGTGGTTTCCCAGTGAGGTAAGCTTAAAATCGTTTGCACGACTTCTTTGACATCACCTTTAGACCATAATTGTTGATATAGTTCTAAAAATTGTGGGTCATCTTGAAGTTTGATGGTTTCGTTGTTTCGTTTACCACGATAGAATACGATTGTCGCTGCTAAGCTGAATAATTGTAATTTAGGAAACTTACCATGGTCTAATTGATTTAAGATACTTGGTAAAATACGAGATTTATATTTGCTCATCGCGTTTAAAGCAATGCTCATGAGTTCATGTCTCACGAATGGATTTAAGTAACGCTCCAATACCGCTTTTGCAAATTTATCCATATCGGCTTGTGGGAGGTCAATCGTTGGGATGACTTCCTGCCAGATGAGATTTTGGATGAATTGCCCAATTTGAGGGTCCGTCACAGCTTCTTTGACGGTATCAATCCCACAAAGATAAGCAATCGGTACCAATGCAGTGTGTGATCCGTTCAAGATTTTAACCTTGCGTTCTTTATACGGTTTTAAAACATCTACGAAATACACATTGAGACCCGCTTGATCAAATGGCAATCTCGTATTGAGGCCTTTTTCACCTTCAATAACCCATAGGTGGAATATTTCACCTTTAACCATTGAATGGTCTAAATATCCAAATTCTGCCTCAAGTTGATTTGCATCTTGTTTCGGATAGCCTGGAACAATACGGTCAACCAAGGTGTTATAAAAGCGATTGGCTGTTGTCATCCAATGAATGAACGTTTCACTCATGTTATTATAACGTGCCATGTCGATTAAGACTTTTTTCAATGTTTGACCATTGTCGTCAATGAGTTCACAAGCTAAGATATCTAATCCTGCTTCCTTTGCACCTGCGAATACTTCAAATCGCATGCGTAGGAACGCCAGTAGTTTGCCAGGGAATGAGGTAGGACATTGATTGAAATGAACAATCTCGTTCATAAAAGCAATGCCTGCTTCTGTGGTGTTGGATACCACAGTGGTGATGATTGGGGATGCTGCTAAATCCAAATATGCTTTGTATTGTGTATAAGGATCAATAAATTCAGATAATACATCGACAATCTTTCTTTCAGACACGACCTTACCTTGGTCAATGCCTTCTAAAATGAGGGTATATAATCCATCTTGTTGCTCTAAATCTCTTACTCTGCCTTGTGGCATCGGTTGAATGACAGCGACGTTGCCATCAAACAAACCTTTTTCATTCAACGTTTGAATAAAAGGGTCAACGAATGCACGTAGAAAATTACCTTCTCCAAATTGTACAACCTTAATTGGTCGCTTTGGAAAAGGTTTGATGACCCTAGATAATCTATCCATAAAATCCTCCCAGAAATGGTGATCAGTATTCAGTCTATTTTATCGTCCGTATATGCGGACACCGTTTAAATACACCTAATTTTATCATGGAAAATAAAACCTGTCAACGGTTTCAAGGCATTTTTTGTAATCGTTTTTCAAAATCTAACAAAAACCGTTTATAATGGCCCTCAAAAAAGGATGTATTTGAAATGGTCTTCTAAAGAAGGGGTCATTTTATAAACGCCATTTAAAATTTTCTTTAAAAAACGATAAAAAAATGCACCGCTTGGGTGCATTTAGCTTTGTTTAACGAAAGAGTTGTTGTCTGGGTCTGTGTATACACGGCGACCACGATTGAGTTGATTGATGGCTGCAATTTCTTCAACAGACAAGAATAAATCTTGAGCTTCGAGGTTTTCTTTCAATCGTTTTGGTGTAACCGATTTTGGAATCATCAATATGCCGCGTTGAATACCCCATGAAATGATGACTTGAGCAATCGTGCTTTGATGTTTATCGGCAATTCCTTTTAATACTGGATAATATGGACCATCTTCTACAAAGACTTCGCCTTTCATAAACGGACCGTATGAAATCATAGCAATATTCTTTTCATTGAGGTAGACCTGTGTCGGCAATTGATATAACCCAGGGTGCATCTCAATTTGGTTGGCCATTGGCACGATTTTAGCGGTTTGTAGTAACGCATCCATGTGGTGGATTTTAAAGTTGGATACACCAATCGCTCTGGCTAACTTTTGTTCATAGACTTCTTCCATCCCACGCCAGGTTAGTTGATTGAGTGCGTTCGATGGGCTTGGCCAGTGAATTAAATATAAATCGACATAGTCTAATCCCAACTTATCTAGGGAAATTTTAAGTTCACTTTTGGCTTGTTCATAGCCCAAATTGATCGGAGATAATTTTGTTGTAACAAACAGTTCATCCCTTGGAATACCTGAATCTTTAATAGCTCTACCCACAGACGCTTCATTGCCATAGATTTGAGCCGTATCGATGTGTCGATACCCTAATTTTAAAGCTTCTAAAACAGTATCATAGGCTTCCCCTTCAGAAACTTTGAAGGTACCTAATCCCAACATCGGCATCTTGACGCCGTTGGAAAGTGTTTTGTATTGCATAAAACCCTCCTTTTTCTTTTATTATAACAGTGGATTTTGAAGTTTCGCAATTTTCTCGTTGGTTAAGTCTTTGAGTAAAGCACGGACCATGAGCCATGCAGCGTGGTGATCCGATAGATCAAACATCGCTACTGTAGAGTGAATATATCTTGCTGGTAAGCCAATGGTGGTTGCGATGATGCCGTCATTAGAATCGAGCGCTCTAGCTGCATCCGTACCCCCTTTTGCGATATAAACTTGATAATTGATTTGATTTTGTGCAGCCAAGTCTTTGAAATAATTGAACAGACGTGGTGCCATAATGTTTCTCGGATCAAATAAACGGATTAAGAATCCATCACCCATTTTACCAGAGGCTTTAGGGTCTGCCAAATCATTGAGTGGGGATGCATCGAGTGCTAAAAAGAAATCTGGTTTAAATTTGAACACAGATGTCCCAGCACCTCTTAGACCGACTTCTTCTTGTACAGTCGCACCAACCACAAGATTGAATGGTAGGTCAACATCGTTAAAATCACGGATGATCTCGAGTGCCATGCCGCAACCCCAACGGTTGTCAACTGCTTTTGACATCGCTTTAGTGCCATTAAAATTGAGTTCAAAATCATTCTTTGGTAAAACCATATCACCTACAGCGACCCCTGCACTGAGGACATCTTCTTTGGATTTTGCACCTATATCAAAGATTAAATCTGGAAAATCAGCAGCTTGGTTTTTGGATAAATGTGGCGGTACGGAACCAATGATGCCTGGAACCAAACCTTTCTTGGTTTCTGCATAAAGTTTTTGGGAAATGAATACTTCAGCAACCAATCCACCGATTGGGATAACTTTTATCGCCCCATTCGGTAAGATGTCTGAAATCATCAAACCAACTTCATCCATATGGCCTGCAATCATCACCGTTTTCGCATCTTTTTGTTTCGATGGTTTAACCGCGAAAATTGAACCAATATTGTCTACTTCGATTTTAAATTGATTGTATTTGCGCATTTCGGCTAAAATGATTTGAAATACATTGTGTTCATACGCTGAAATACCAAATGCATTCATGAGTTTTTCGTAAATCGGATCTAATTTAATCATTTGAGTTTTGCCTTAAACCCATAAATTGGGCTTTCCTTTCGCTTTTTTTCTTCGTATTCTGAAACGGCTTCACGTGCTTCGCATTGGGTATTTGCCCAATAAACTTCAAAACGCGAAGTCATCAAGTATTCTAAGGAGTCGGTATACAAGGGTTCAAAATCCGAACGGAATTCGAGTTCACCTTCATCTACCAGTATGGTTTCATACATTTTTAAATACGTTTCTGCAGTCAAACGACGCTTATGGTGTCGTTTTTTAGGCCATGGATCACTAAAATTTAAGTATATTTTACTAACAGACTTTGGTTCAAAATAGCTCAATAATGCATTGGCATCGTCTTGAACAATCGTCAAATTAGGCAATAGTAATGCTTCTTGTTTTTCCAAGATGCGATAACATACATTGATGTCTTTTTCAAAAGCAATATAGTGTAAGTCTGGATGTAATTTAGCCAATTCTGTAATGAATTTACCTTTACCACTGCCCACTTCAAGTACCATTGGCTGTTCAGAACGAATGATTTGTGGGGTCGTCATGATTAAATTGGATTGATGGATGGCTTCAAATGCCTGTTTAACTTTTTTAGTTCTCACTGTTTTTAATCAACACATACGATCCGTATGCGGCTCCTATACATAATATAATACCTAAAACGGCTTCTACCCAACCAAAATGAATCAACGGTTGGTCTTGATTTAATATCGTTAAAATGGAAATGGGACTGGATACCAATAACCCCAAAACGGCGGCATAAAATAGCGATTCAAAGCGGTGCATGATGATTGAAATGACTTTTGAAAATACAATTAAACCAATCAAAGCACCAACCACAAAAGTGATGACTGCCGGGAGTACAGACCACAGTAAATCTAAATTGACTGTTAACACAGCTTCAATCGCATCTTTTGCTAAAGAAAGTACATGGGCATAATAACCCAACAATAATAAAACGAGTGAGCCACTAATGCCTGGTGCAATCATCGTTCCAGTGGCGATAAACCCCACCAAAATCAACATCACATAGTATACCCAACCGGTATGTACCGAGAGGTTTGAATTTAGAATCGGTAATAATACCATCAACAAAAATGCCAAACCAAACGCAATCCAGTGTTTATAATCTTTGGATTGTACTTTTTTATAAATGGATTTAACCCCACCTAAGATTAGACCAATAAAGATTAAAGTGGTTAATAATGGTACTTTTTGATACCCTAAATCAATCACAAAAACCCCAAAGACAATCCCTATAGCCAATCCAATTAGAATGGGTAAAAGTGCTTTGATGGTTTGTATCGGTGTTTTTAATAAAGATAAAATCCCTTGAATGAGTTGGTCATAGATGCCAAAAATAACGGCCATGGTCCCACCGCTCACCCCAGGGATAATATTGGCTAACCCCACAAAGAAGCCGCCAATGATCGTTTTAAACTTAGACATTGAGAGGTAACCCTAAATTGTCCTTTATGAGTAATTCAGTGAGTGCTTCCATCGCAACCGCTTCGTCTTCACCTTGAACACGAATGGTGAATTCAGCGTGACGGTAAATCCCTAAAGACATGACCCCCATGATGGACTTCATGTCAACAGCTTTTTGATTAGCGATTAACCATACCTCGGATTTAAAACGGTTTGCTACAGTAACCAAATTGGTTGCTGGTCTAGCGTGAATGCCATTTTCGGCGATAACTTTGAATGATCTTTCCATCGTTTTACACTCCTTTTTCTAATGCTTTTTGGATGCTTTTTGGGTCATAAACAAAGGTCATTGTAATGTCTTTTCCTTTGACAAAAACCCCTTTGCTCGATAGTGCTTTCAGTGATTCAAAATCCACCAATTTAACTTGTTCAACAGTGAATTTGACGCGTTCATGTTCTAATGAGATTTGCTTGATATTGTTTAAGCCAAATGCGTTTTTAAGCGAAAGGATAAACTCTGGTTCAATCGCACGGCGGTCCTTTTCTTTGGGTTTTCGTCCCCTTAAATGACCATTCAAACTGATGAGTACCACCAGTGTTGCTATCGTGACCACCCCGATGATGGTCATAGTATCAAATTGAAAGTTGGATAACATGCGAACACCCCTTCATATTGATTATACGTGGTCAGCCTTTTTTTTACAAGCAATTATGCCACAGGTATGGTATATTTAATATAGATATTTTTAAGGAGTTCATCATGATCATAGATTGGATTAAATTTATATTACTTGGTATCATCCAAGGCATCACCGAGATTTTACCCATCTCTTCTTCAGGGCACTTGGTGCTGTTTCAATACATCTTTGATTTACAACAACCCGGTTTGGCTTTCGAAATGTTTACCAATATGGCCTCATTAATTGCGATGGTTATTTTATTTTATAAAGACATCTGGCGACTGATTGTTCAAAGCTTTAAATTTTTATTCAAACGAGATTTATCAGCGAAAAATGATTTTCTATATGTTGTTAAATTGATGATTGCTGTCATACCAATTGGTATCTTCGGTCTACTGTTTAAGGATGAGGTCGAAGACATCAAGAATATTCTATTCGTTGGCTTCGCACTGATGTTTACAGGTTTATTGTTACTCATCATTTATCGTTTTAGAAATCAATCTGAAACCCATGATGATGTCACCTTTAGAGACGCTTTATTCATCGGATTCACCCAATCGATTGCGATTCTCCCTGGTGTATCTCGTAGTGGGTCAACCATCATTGGTGGTCTTTCACAAAAACTGTCTTTAAAATCCTTATTAAAATTCTCTTTCTTATGTTATATCATCGTATCTGTGCCCGCATCTTTATTATCGATCATCGATTTAAGTAGTCAGGCTGAAACCATTGATTGGATAGGCTATAGTTTAGCGTTCATAGCGACTTTAATCACCACTTACATTGCTGCTTATTTGGTCATGAAACGCCTTCAAGTCAAACATTTACTGTATTTTGGCATCTACTGTTTATCGGTTGGATTAATCGCTGTCATCACCCATTTCATCTTATAAAAAAACATGCGCATTTTCGCATGTTTTTTATTGGATGAACATCGCGTCTCCAAACGAAAAGAAACGGTATTGTTGTTTGACGGCTTCATTGTAAGCTTTTAAAATCAATGTTCGATTCGCGAACGCAGAAACCAACATGATTAAGGTTGATTTTGGTAAATGGAAATTGGTAATCAATGCCCCAATGGTTTTAAACTGATACCCTGGATAAATAAAAATGCTGGTTCGATAAATACCTGGATGAAAACCATCTTGATAATTGCTTTCAAGGGTTCTAACGGTCGTCGTTCCTACAGCAACGATGCGCTTCTTTTGAGTCATCGCTGTGTTTAGACGATTGGCAGCCGTTTCAGTGATTTGGTATACTTCTTCATGCATATGGTGGTCTTCAATGGTGTCAGTACTGGTTGGTCTGAAGGTCCCTAAACCGACATGTAAAGTAATTTCAATGATTTCAATGCCTTTTTCGCGAATTTTATCCATTAATGGCGCAGTAAAATGCAGTCCTGCTGTGGGTGCTGCTGCACTGCCAATCTCTTTTGCATAAACCGTTTGATAGCGGTCTTTTTCATCTAACTTTTCATGAATATAGGGTGGTAGTGGCATTTCTCCAAGCTCATCCAATACTTCATAGAAAATCCCTTCAAAGGCGAACATGAAAGTTTTGATGCCTTCTTCTTTTTCCTTCACACACGTCGCGATTAACTTGCCGTTACCAAAACTGATTTTGGTGCCGACTTTCACACGTCTGCCTGGTTTCACCAAAGCGTCCCATAGCTGGTCGTTTTGTTCCAATAATAATAGTTCAATCACAGCGTTGGTATCTACTTTAGTACCAATCAAGCGGGCTGGCATCACTTTCGTGTTGTTTACAACCAACACGTCATTGGTCGTAAGTTCATCGATGATCTGGCTAAACTGGGTATGTGTAAACTGATCATTCGCACGATTAATCATAAAAAGCCGTGACTCATCACGGTTTTTCAATGGGTGTTGGGCGATTAAACGTTCTGGTAATTCAAAATCGAAATCTGCAGTTTTCATTCTTCAAATAGTCCTTTTAAATATTTCTTGCCTAAAGCGTCATAGCTCTTTTGCATAGCGATACGACCTCTAGCGGTGCGTTTGATGAACCCTTCTTGTAACAAATAGGGTTCATAGACATCCTCAACCGTGGTGATTTCCTCACCAATGGTCGCAGCGATCGATTCGAGCCCAACGGGTCCACCTGCGAATTTATCAATGATGGCGGATAAATAGCGTTTATCGGTATGGTCTAACCCATTCGATGAAATGCCTAGTTTCTCTAATGCATGGTTGGTAATATCTAACGTGATGGTGCCATCCCCAATGATTTCAGCGAAATCACGAACGCGTCTAAATAAACGGTTGGCGATGCGGGGTGTGCCGCGAGAACGTTTCGCCAGTTCCATGACAGCGTTCTCTTTGATCTCTGTTTTATATACGGAAGAGGTGCGTTTGACAATCAAACCCAGTTCATCTTGATTATAGAAAGACAGACGCATAACCACACCAAAGCGATCTCTTAGTGGCGCGGACAAATCCCCAAAACGGGTGGTTGCACCGATAAGGGTAAATGGGGGTAAATCGATACGGATTGAACGGGATTGTTGGTCTTTACCGATGACGATATCGATGACATAATCCTCCATGGCAGCGTATAATACTTCTTCAACCACGCGTGGTAAACGATGAATTTCATCGATGAATAAAACATCCCCTGGTTCAAGGGAGGTTAAAATAGCAGCCAAATCACCACTACGTTCAATGGCTGGGCCGGAGGTCACTTTCATATTGACACCCATTTCATTGGAAACGATTTGTGCCAAGGTGGTTTTACCTAGTCCTGGTGGCCCATAAAATAAAATATGGTCGAGTGTTTCTTCACGCTTTAAAGCAGCTTTAATGTAAACATCGAGCATTTCTTTGATGTCTTTTTGGCCAATATATTCATTTAATTTTTGGGGTCTTAACGTTTGGTCTTCATCCTCTTTCATCGCGAGCGATGAGATGAGTCTATCATCAGTTGTCATAAATTACCTACTTAATCAATAGTTGTAGTGCTTGTTTAATGCGTTTTTCGGTGGATAAGGCTGGGTCTAACTTCGATACGACTTTTCGCAATTCGGAAGCCGAATAACCCAATGCCATCAATGCTTCTTGGACCTCATCTTTTTGATTGGTGTTGATTTCTAAGGCTTTCTTATCTAATTTGCCTTTTAAATCTAGGATGATTTGTTGGGCACTCTTCGGTCCAATGCCAGGAAATTTGGTTAAAAATTTGACGTCTTGATTTTCAATGGCGTATTCAATTTGATCTGGTTTACCAGACGCTAAAATCGATAATGCACTTTTAGGACCAATGCCAGACACGCTGATCAAATCTTCAAACAAATTACGTGCTTCTTTGGTGTCAAAACCATACAAGGTATCTTGGTCTTCTCTAACGTGGTGATGGATATAAATTTTCACCGTTTCACCTAATTTATAAATATATGGGTTGGGTGCAACCACCAAATACCCAACCCCTTGGTTATCTAAAACCACATTGGTTGGTTCAATTTCTGCGATGGTACCTACGATATATGCATACATAAAAAAATCACCTCAATAACAAAATCATTATAACATGTTTTATCTTATAAAACGGTTTTTTCCAGCACAACCCGTGATTTCATATCGGTATAAATCAGACGTAATCCGAATTGTTTACACAAATACTTAAATGTGTTCAAATGGTAGAATGCAACATGTGTGGTGTCTCGCACATACCACCACTGATCAATGCCCTCAAAATCGGTATAAAACTGGGTTTGAATGATGAGCCTACCACCATGATTAAGCAAATCAATCAATCGTTTGAATTCAGTCATTGGTGATTCGAAATGTTCCACGATTTCAATCAAAATGATGTTGTCATAAGTCGTTTGTAAAACCTTATGATCTGGATGATAATATAAATCATATAAAGCTAAGCCTTCAATGAAATTCGACATGACCCCACCTTCACCACAACCATAATCCAAACTTTTGCCTGGCTTTAGATATATACCGACAAATGTATCGAAAATACGTTTTTGATATGCAATATATTCATCGTTATCTTCACCATTATGGTGTGTATCGTAACGCGCTTTCGCAGCCTCATTTGAAGGAAAATGTTGTGGGTCTTTCATTACTAAATAAGAGGTTTCATCCTTATGAAATTGTATTTTACGGTTTTTTTTAGTCATGATTCATTCCTTTATAGATTGATTATACCAAAAGATGGCTTTATTATGGTATAATAAACAAGAATTAGAGGTGGTTTATTTGAGTAAAATAAACGCTAAAAATTATGAATCTAAACAAAAAGAGCGTTTTGATACGCTTTTTCGTGATGTTCTAACCGCTTACGCCATCACCAATGAAACCGGACATCAACTCAAGGCGACCCGTGTATCTTTGGAAAATTTATATGATCAAATCCATGAGATGAATCGACAATATGAAAATTCACTCATTCGATATACCAAAGATTATTCCATTCAGCTCTCTGAAATCAATAAAACCCATCAAGATGCCTTACACCTACTCGACGCACAATACGCCGAATCTTTAAAACAATTCAAACAACAAATCGTCGATGAAAACATCGCAGCCAATAAGAAATTAACTGATATACACCTCAATTTCCAACGTCAAACACAGCAGACCAACATCCATGTGTATCGTGCTTTGCTCGAGATGAAGCAACGTCATCAAGAATTGGATTTTGAATACGAACAAGCACGCGTTTCCTATCAAAAAGCCATCGATGAAATAGAAAAAATTAAGGAACAAAACTTAAAAGACATCGATAAACAATACGAAAACGAACTTAAGGACAACAAAGCAGCTGATCAAGCGAGACAAGCACGTTTGAGTACTGAAATTCAAACCATTCAAACCAAAAAACAATCCGAACAAACCGATTTTGACGAATCCATCCTGAAAGTCAAAACGGTATTTAACCGTGTAACCATCAAATTTAACCAAAAAATTCGCGATATTCAAAAGAAATATCAAAAAATCATGGGTCAACAAGAGGCCGATATTCAATTAGAGATTGAGCAAGTCCAACAAAAAATGGATGCATTAAAAGTGGATTATCAAGAAAAGGATCGCTTAACTAGGAATGATTTTGAAAATGAACTCATCAAATACGATGCCCGTTTAGATCAATTGAAAGTAAACTATGAATCCAATAAAGAACAAATCATTCGTAACTATTCACGAGATATTACCGTTAATAATTCAAAACTTGCCAATACCAAAGAACACATCAATCAACAGATCACATCCTTAGAGCGAATGACTCAACAACACCGTTTAGAATTATCCAAAGAAAGTACCGATTATCTTGAACAGTTAAATGCCATCAATAAAAACTACATCAGAGAAAAAAACGCTTTGGAATTACAAGCCAAGCAGGCGATGAAGGATACTTCTGCTTTAAATCGTTTGCGTGCGAAACGTCATCAAAACGAACTGCTCAACCATGAGTTTGAATACATCAAAACTCAAGAAATCTATCGGTTAAAAAGACGCATCTCTGAGCGTTTCAAAGACCAAGAACTGCGTAAACACAAATATGAATTTGATCGAGACTGGTTAAAACTCAGCGAACAAAACAAAATGCTGGAAAAACGATTGTTCATTGAAAATCAAGTACTCCGTGAAAAACAAGGCCTGGTCATCTATCCTTATGAAGCCATGGTCTTATTGGCCCGTGAAATTCATGACGCAGAAATGAATTACCGTACGCTTGAAAACAACCATTATAAACAATTGTTTAGCCTCGAAGAACGCAAGCTCAACTATGTTTCAACGTTGGATGAAAACACGTTGAAACACGAAAAAAACAAGATTATTTTAAAACATGAATTTGACATTAAGCGCACCAACGTGGTCGCTTATTTGGATATGGAATATGCAAAAAACAACTTATCGGGCCAAAAACTCATTTTTGATGAACGAAAAAAGGCGTTTGAATTACATTATCAAAAACGTGAAAAAGCGTATTTAATAGAACAAGATAAAGCCAAAGAAACCCGCATGTTTGAACAAAAAATGATTTCATTCGAACAAAAACTATTGTCACAAATCATTGAGGTTCAAGAATCCAAGGCTTTAATTGAATACGATTCAACCGTTGAACTTGAGAAGAGCCGTCACACTAAAGAGATTGGCATTCGAAAAGCCAAACGTATTCTCGATACATCCATGAATGAAACCCAACGCCAAAAACGTTTATTTGATATCTACTTTCAAATGTTACTCGTGATGCAAAACGAGTTTGAAAATGTATTGTTATTGTTAAGAGATATCTATCAAACGTCTTCCATCCAACAATGGCGTGGGTCTTTGAAGTTCATCCTCGAAGTACTCGAAACACAAACCGCGTTAAAAACCGCATTGATCGAAGAATTAGAAACAGAAACCACCGCTTACTACCAAGAAAAAATAAACGAACTGACGGCATTCAAGTATATGAACTTGAAAGAATCCATCATCAGTGACTACGAATCTGAACACAAGTTATACCATGAACAAATCGTGATGTTGGATGAACAATTAAAATCATTGAGAGCCAAAAGTGCCGATTTGTTCCAGCAAATCGCCCACCTTGAAAATGAGAATGCCAACATCGAATCGACCAAAGCATTGATATATGACCAAATCTCTAAAATCACATCGAGATTATTGTCCAAACAACAGCGAAAAACCGCACGTAATCTCCAAAATGAATTGGCAACATTGAATAAAGAAATCCACAAGAACAACGATTTAATCCGCCATATCAAAGAACAAATCCGTAAAACCAATAAAGAGATGCAAAGCCTCGACAAGAACCACAAGCCTCTAGAATTAATGCTTGTGAAAATCGAACGAAATCGCGCTTTACGTGAAAAGAATCTTGACCGTTCTCAATATGAAGAAGGTCGTGTATACTATGATTCAATTGAAGCTATTCACACCCTAACTACCCAAATTTTCAAAACCAATGATCATCTTTTTTTAGAAACAAAGGCAGCTTTAAACCTATTAGATTCTGATTTAATATTGGAAAAATCGTTTTCCAAGTCCTATATTCAATTGACGAAAGAAGCGGTGAAAACCCGTACTCAATTCTTGAATTATCATAAAAAAGGTATTCAATTGTGTGACCAACAATTCACGCAAATCCGTTTTGAACAACATCGAATCATGAAAGAATACGAAACCGCTTTTGACCTCACAAAACACAACATCGACGATACCCTTGAAAAACGCATTCAAAAGATGACGGATAAATTGCGTGAGCTGGAAAATTATCGTGAATCGTTTACCCGTGTTCAACAACGTCAACTCCAAACTCAAATCAAAGGAATTGATCTCGAATGGAAACATTTCAACGAACAGCACGACGAAAAAACGTTGGCTGGGCTTAAAGCCTATCAAGCGGTGATTGACCGTCGTGACGACCTTCTTCTCGCAACCAAACTGAACACCGACAGTGTGATTGCAGAGCTTGAAAATAACTTTAAAGCGGGTAATTTGAACATCGATAACCTGAATGCATTGAGTTCTAAAGAAATATCGAAAAAGATGTTTGTCATTGACAATGACATCAAACAAGCTACCCTCGTATTTGATGAAAAGGTCGCATTCTACGCTGAAAAAGATGGGGTTGCGAGAACCAGAATCCATGAAAACTTAAATCAAAGCCGATTGAAATCCAATAAAGCCATGACACAATTTGCGTTTGATATTGAAATCATGAAACTCCAAATGGAACGACATGCTCGACATGCAGATCGAATTGCCTCACGTAAGATCAAGCATTTGATGCTCCGTGAACGTCTCGCTAAAATGCCTTTACACCGTGAAGCAGGCAAAACGATTAAACGTCGTAAACACCTCGCTAAACGGGCTTGGGCAGTTAAACAAAATAAACTCATCCAATAAAAAATACCACCGTTTTAAAGTGGTATTTTTTTCTATTATGCGCGTTGATCTAACCAGTTTACAATGTCTTTCAATACTTCATCTCTATCTAACTCATTCAAGATTTCATGCCAATCATTCGGATAAATCTTCAATGTCTTATCGGTTTGTGATAATAAACCAAACAGACGTTGACTGAATTCCACAGGGACAATCTTATCGAGTTGACCGTGCAACATCAATATCGGCTTGTTGTGATAAATGATGTTTTTATTGAGGTGTTTAACCCCTTTAACGAACATTTCACCAATCAAATTGATATAGTATTGTTTTAAGACCAATGGGTCTCTCATATAATCGTCTTCTACTTTTTCGATGTGCGATAACATATTTCGTGCGAGATTGTTTTTTACCTGTAAGAAACTATAATACTTAAAGCCAATATAGCGGACAAACTGAACATCTTTAATGTAGTTGGTTGGTCCAGCACTGGTGATGGATGCTTCAAAACCATTGTCTTTGGTCATGTATAAATGGGTGATGAGCGCTCCCATGGAATGTCCAAATAAAATGTTTCGTTTGCCTTTGTGTAAATTGAAAACCGTATCCACATCGTCTAAAAAGTCTTGATAAGAACGGATGTATCCGCGTTTGCCTTCTGATTTACCATGTCCTCTTAAGTCAAATCGAACCACAGAATATCCCTGTTGGTTCAAATAAGCAACCACATGGTCATAACGACCTAAATGTTCTGCAATCCCATGGACAATAAAAATACGCTTTTTTTCGTTTGGTACTAGATTCGTAACAATGTTTAGTTTCATGATGACGTTCTCCTTACCTTTATTATAAAATAAAAAACACACTTTCATGCATAAAAAGTGTGTTATTTTAAATTAATTTGTAAATTCGAATTCGTACTCGAAGACTCTGACGTTATCACCGGATTGAACCCCTGCTTTACGTAGGGCTTCATCGACGCCATAACTTCTGAGTTGTCTAGCGAATCGTTTAACGTTTTCTTCTTTGGTAAAATCGGTTCTCATGAACAAACGATACAAGCCTTCTCCCTTGACCACGAATACGCCATCGCTGGCTTTTTCAATGGTGAAGAACGCCTCTTCTTTATTCTTGATGTAATTCTTATGCACTTCTGCAATCTCAAATTTAGGGGTGATGTCGACCAATTCCATGGCGCGATAAACCAATTCTTTGAGGCCTTGTTTGGTGACCGAAGAAATTGGAAATACTTCATAGGCATCGCCAATTTGTTCTTTGAATTTTTCGAGGTTTTCCCAAGCATTCGGTAAGTCCATTTTAGACGCCGCGATGATCATCGGACGTTTTAGTAAATCGTAGTTGTATGATTCTAACTCTTTGTTGATCTTTAAAAAGTCTTCATACGGGTTCTTTTCTTCTAACGAATCCATTTCAACCACATGGATGATGACACGGCATCGTTCGATGTGTTTTAAGAATTGAATACCCAAACCTGCACCGAGGGACGCCCCTTCGATGAGTCCAGGCAAGTCAGCCATCACGAAACTCTTATTTTCACTGACATAAACAAGACCTAGATGCGGTTCTAGTGTGGTAAAGTGATATTCTGCAATTTTAGGTTTAGCACGTGATACAGCCGAAATGAGGGTGGATTTCCCAACGGATGGGTAACCAACCAAGCCAACGTCGGCCAACACTTTCAATTCGACACGTAGATTTTTACTTTCACCCAAATCCCCTTTTTCACAAATTTCTGGTGCTGGGTTACGATGGGTTGCGAAAGCTTCATTTCCACGACCACCACGGCCCCCTTTAGCCAACAACAATTGTTGTCCATGCATCGTTAAATCACCAATCAACTCATTGGTGTCTTGGTCATAAACGATGGTGCCGACAGGTACTCTAAAATACGTATGCTCAGCATTACGGCCATTTTGTGATTTGTTGAGACCATGGGTCCCATCTTTCGCAGTTAAGTGTTTGTTAAAAGATAAGTCTAATAAGGTTGAAATGCCTTCATCTGCCACAAAATAGATGTTACCGCCAGACCCACCTGTACCACCAGCTGGACCACCGTACTCCACATATTTTTCGCGTCTGAATGCGACGATACCATCGCCACCACGACCACCTTTGACTTTAATTTGTACTTCATCTTTAAACATGGTGAACCTCCTGAATTGAAAAAAAAGGATAAGTCGGGCTTATCCTTCGTAGACTGAAACTTGTTTTTTATCTCGGCCAACACGTTCGTATTTGACGGTTCCGGTTACTTTAGCGAATAAAGTATCGTCACCACCACGACCAACGTTGTTACCAGGATGTACTTTTGTTCCGCGTTGACGGTAGATAATAGAACCAGCAGTGCAGAATTGACCATCTGATAGTTTTGCGCCTAGACGTTGAGCTGCTGAATCGCGTCCGTTACGAGATGAACCCGTACCTTTTTTCGATGCGAATAACTGAATGTTTAATTGTAACATGTTATCCCTCCTTTTGGTGTTTTATATATTTAGGGTATTGTAGTTCTAGTTCTTTGAGCGTCTCTTCTAAATTGATCAAGACATACTCAAGATTGGGATTGGATTGAATCACCTTCAAATCGAAGAAACCTTCTTCAACGGATACGGTGTAATCCCCTTTAAAGCCCATTCTTTCTAAAAGATTGGCAGAAAGGATGGTCGCTGTAGATACTGCAGCACAAACGATGTCTTCGCCATGCTTTTTATAGTTGGCGTGTCCACTCACACGAATGGATGAAATCGTTTGGTCCTTACACACATGATATTTAATCATATGTTGTTATTAAGCGTTGATGGATTCAACGACTAGTTTTGTATAGCTTTGTCTGTGACCTTGTTTGCGTCTGTAGTCTTTCTTAGGTCTATACTTGAAGACAATAATCTTCTTGCCTCTACCTTGTTTAACGACTTTCGCTGTAACAGATGCGCCATTTACCAATGGATTACCTACGATTGTAGATTCACCACCGATGAGTAAAACTTCATTAAAGGTAACCACTTCGTCTGCTTGGACATCTAGTTTTTCAACGTAGATTTCTTGACCAACTTCAACTTTGATTTGTTTACCACCAGTTTTAATCATTGCGTACATTACAAATACACCTCCTTATTTATGTTTGAAGACTCACTATCTAAGGTAATGGATATATCCATATTTATAACCTGTTCTATGTGGTATTCTTTGCAACGCTACTATTTTACCTTAGTTATAAACTAATGTCAATCGTAACCCTCACTTTTTTTAAAATTCTGTAGATTCTTCGTCCTTATTGCGTTTAAACATATCGAAGAACTTTTGAGGGAAATGGATGATGGAGTCTTTGACCACGATTGGGATCATCTTTAAAGATTCCATAAATGCACCTTTTTGAATGGCTTTCTTGCTCAATTCTTTGCTGTCTGCGAATAGATATTTTCGCGTAACTACGCCAATTCGAATAGTAAGTAAGCCATTGGTAATGCCTTGTGCTACAGAAGACATAACAGGCTTAATGAGTGGGATTTCTCCCAACATGTTTGCAGTCGATGTCGGTAAAATGTCATTTAGGTTGATATTTTCTAATCCTTCAGCAATCAATGCGGTACTGAAGACATTGATGGTGAGTTTTGCAAGGTTTTTATAACTTGGTCTAAATCCACAAATTTGGACCAATTCTTTGATCATTCGTATATTGACAACGACGACTGTAAACAAGTCCAAACGACCGTTTTGTGAAATCGCTGTTGAAATCAATACCGTTTTCGCATGCTTCATGATGACTTGATTCATCTTCTTTTTCATGGTTGAATTATAGATTTCGTTGAGTGCGAGTTGTAACGCTTCTGGATTATTCAAAGCGAGTGCTAATTTGTCTTTTTCGGTTTGAGAAATTTCATCGCGTTCCATCAAATTTTTCGAGACGCGTTTATAGGTTTGATAACGACGATGCGTTGGTTTATCGTCCATGACAGTTTCAATCGAAAAGGCTGGTGAAACCAAAATGATTCTGACAGGATTGATGATGAGAATGTAAGTTAATAAGAAAGATACACCATAAAAACCATAAGCGACATACTCATGGATTTTAGCTAAACGTTCACCGATATCGATGATGGATGACACCAAGATTAATAAGAATAGAATCATCACACCAAACGCAATGGCTACCCAAAACTTCGTACTGGTACTCGCTTTTTGTTTAGGTTGTTTAGGTTCTTTTTTTGTTTCTATTTGTAAGGGCTCTTTGTTGTTTGCCATAAACTCACATCCTTGAGTCTATTATATAACAAAACTAGATAAAATGATATTTACGATTTTCCTTAATCGAATAACACTCATTTTTGCCCATTACAATGTGGTCAATAACAGCGACACCCATGATTTTTGCAGATTGTTCTAATTGCTCGGTAGCGCGATAATCCGCGAGTGAGGGAGAGGAATCACCCGAAGGATGATTGTGCGCAAAAATCACGGATGCAGCTGCGAGTTTAACCGCGTGTTTAAAGACTTCTCTAGGGTGAATATTCGATTGATTTAGGGTACCAATATAAAGCCTTTTTGTCGCGATTATTTGATTTTTCATGTCCAAGTAAATGGTGTAGAAATGTTCTTGTTCTAAGTGACTTAACTGGTGTTTTAAATGATGATAAATATCGGATGCGGTTTGAATTTGTGCGACTTTTTCCTCGCGATTTTGCAGGATTCGTTTGGTCAATTCAACGGCTGCTAATAACGTACATGCTTTTGCCATACCGATACCAGGCATCATCACCCATTCTTGGTAACTTACTTTCTCAAGCTCTTTGAGCTGGTCAAACCGGTGTAATACTTGTTTGGATAATTCAATCACCGACTGTGATTTTGTCCCAGTATGTAATAAAATAGCCAACAACTCATAATTCGATAATGTTTCAACCCCGTGTTCAATCAATCGCTCACGTGGTTTATCTTCAGTCATCATTTCTTTAATCAATAACATCGAATCACCTCTACATATATATACCAATCTGTCCAATAAAAAAAGAAAACCCCGCCATTAAGCGAGGTTAAATCGATTGAGCAAGTAAGGTCTGATGAATGATACAAAATAGAGCGATCCCGTAATGACCAAAATATCGTCTGGTTTAGCATCCTTAATCAAGGTGTCTACAGCAACCACTGGGTCTTCAATAGCTCGTTTATGAGGGTGCGGGGTTTGTTCCAACAATACCGACAATTCTGCTACCCTCTTATAATCAAAATGGGTCACAGTTACCGAAGATGATATCGATGAAATCATCTCTAGCATCAAACTGGTTTCTTTGTCTGCCATCGCACAAAATAGGCTGTGAATGACACGGTTCGGATACATCGTTTGAACACTATTGACGAGTGCTTTAATCCCATGACGATTGTGAGCCCCATCTAGGATAACCATTGGGTTTCTTGATAACACTTCGAATCGACCTGGCCATACTGTTTCATGAATCCCATCTTTAATGGAACGAATAGGAATTTTAGGAAATAAATAGTTCACAACGGCGATGGATAAGGCTGCGTTCTTCGCTTGATATAGGCCTTGTAAACCAGTTTCATAATGATGATATTCATAACTGAATTGGAGCGGTTCACTCGATTCAATTTGAATCAAACCATCGTGAATGTGATAGAGTCTTGAGTCCTTTTCTAGACAAGCTGTTTCAAACTGAGGCATCAATTCGTTATCTACCGATGTGAATAAAGGAATACCTGGTTTTACGATACCCAATTTATTGTAGGCAATCGATTCTAGTGTATTGCCTAATTGTTGCATATGATCAAATCCAATGTTGGTAATGACACTTGCAATCGGCGTGACAATGTTGGTCGCGTCTAACAACCCACCCAAGCCCACTTCAAGGACGACGATATCGACTTTTTGATCCCTAAAGTACACTAAAGCAATCAGTGTGACGAGTTCAAAAAATGACAAGGTTTCACCGTAAGTAGAACTAAAGGATTCATTGAACGAAACCATTTGATTGATATAATTCAACAAGACGTCATCTGGAATCATTTCCAAATTCACTTTGATACGTTCGTTAAATTTGAGGATGTAAGGCGATGTGTATGTACCAACCTTCATGTGTTTGTTGAGGATGGTAGAGATATAACTGACGACAGAGCCCTTACCATTGGTACCACCCACATGGATGATTTTATAAGCATCCTGAGGGTTACCCAACGCTAAAGCAGCGGCACGCATTCGGTCTAAATCGGTTTTAGGTTTAAATTTGACTTGGTGTTCAATCCAAGCCACTGCTTCTTCAATGTGTTTGAACATATTAGCCTAGTTTCTTCATCAACGCATCGTATTGTGCTTGATAATTGTTCATTTTAGCCTTTTCTTCTTCAACTTTTTCAGGTTTTGCGCGATTGACAAAGTTAGGGTTTGACAACATTTGTTTGACACGTTCAAGTTCTTTCGTGATGGTAGCGAGCTCTTTTTCAAGTTTCGCTTTTTCTTCAGACTCGCTGATGATATCACTCTTTAAGACATAGAGTTCGTACCCAGAACCCGCGAGTAAAATGGTCTCTGCTTTGAGTGATTCTTGTGTTGAAACTAAGAGTTCATTGCTTCTTAAGAAATAAGCTAGGATGTCTTGTTCTGCATTTAAGAATGCTAGATTAGAAACGATTTCCATCGTCAATGGTTTTGAAGGTGTAATGTTCATTTCTTGGCGTAGTTGACGGACTTTAGTTACCATTTCGAAAATGACATTAACAGATTTTAATGTCGATTCAAAGGTGTAAGTTCTCACCTCAGGCCACGCTGCAATCATAATCGATGCTTCACCGGTGAGGTTTTGATATAGACGTTCTGTAACAAACGGCATGAATGGGTGTAATAGTTTAAGAATTTGTTTGATTACATATAACAATACCTTTTGGGTATTTTCTTTACGTTGGTCTTTTAACGTGACTTTCGCAATTTCGACATACCAGCTTGCAAACTCATCCCAAATGAAATTATATAAAGTACGAGATACTTCACCGAACTCGTATTTTTCATAATTTTGGTCAACATCCTCAATGACGTCATTCAATCGACCTAAAATCCATTGATCGTAAATCGATAAGGATGCCTCGTCAAAGTCATCTTTCTTATCTTCGATGTTCATGTCGATGAAGCGAACAATGTTCCAAAGCTTATTGATGAAGTTCCATGAAGACGCGACTTTTTCGGTTTCATAACGTAAATCTTGTCCAGGGGCTGCGTTGGTTGATAAGAAATAACGCATCGCATCGGTGCCATAGGCTTCGGATACGTCCATAGGATCCACGCCATTACCTAAAGATTTTGACATTTTACGTCCATGTTCATCTCTAACTAAGCCATGCATTAAGACTTGTTTAAATGGCGATTGATCTGTAAATTCAACGCCTTGGAAAATCATGCGGGCAACCCAAAAGAATATGATATCATAGCCAGTAACGAGGACATTGGTTGGGTAATAACGCGCCAAATCCGTTGTTTTTTCTGGCCAACCCAAGGTTGAAAACGGCCATAATGCACTGCTAAACCACGTATCTAAAACGTCTTCGTCTTGGGTATACCCTTCACCTGGTTTTTCAATGGAAACGACCACTTCATCGCCTTTATACCAAACTGGGATACGATGTCCCCACCATAATTGACGAGAAATACACCAGTCTTCAATGTTTTCCAACCAGTTTAAATAGATCTTTTCAAATCGTTTTGGCACAAACTCGGTATCACTTTTCGCAATCGCTGCCTCAACGAGTGGTCTCATCTTAACGAACCATTGTAAGGATAATCTTGGTTCAACCACAACGCCTGTGCGTTCAGAATGACCAACATTATTGACATAATCTTCAATTTTTTCAACTAAGTTTGCTTGTTTTAAATCTTCAACCAATTGTTTACGGCACTCGAAACGTTCTAAACCGTTATATTTAAATGCCATCACGTTCATATGACCATCTTCAGTCATACATAATGGCATACCTAAGCCATGACGTTTACCAACTTCAAAGTCATTTGGGTCATGGGCTGGGGTAACTTTTACAACCCCTGTACCAAAGGTCATATCGACATAATCGTCGGTAATGATGGGAATTTCGACCTGTGTGTTTGGTATATATACCTTTTTACCAATGAAGGATTGATAACGCACATCGTCTGGATGTACCATCAATGCTTGGTCAGCAAACATCGTTTCAGGACGGGTGGTCGCGATGACCATGTACCCTGATCCATCGATGAGTGGGTATCTAAAATAATAGAGTTTACTCTTGGTTTCAACAAATTCAACTTCAATATTCGATAAAGCAGTTTTCGCTTCAACATCCCAGTTGATGATGCGATTGCCTCGATAAATCAAGCCCTTTTCATAGAGTTTGATGAATACTTCTTGAACCGCACTCGATAGTTTTTCATCTAAAGTGAAACGTTCTCTCGAATAGTCTAATGACAACCCCAAGACACCCCATTGGCGTTTGATATGGGCCGCATATTCATCTTTCCAAGCCCACGCTTGTTCTAAGAATTTTTCTCTACCAATATCATAACGTGAAATGCCCATTTTCTTGAGACGTTCATCGACTTTCGCTTGCGTAGCGATCCCAGCATGGTCCATGCCTGGTAAAAATAATGCATCATAGCCTTGCATACGTTTACGACGGATGATGATGTCTTGTAAAGTACCATCCCAAGCATGCCCTAAATGGAGTTTACCAGTAACGTTTGGTGGTGGAATCACAATACAAAATGGTTGTTGTTTCTTGCCTTCCGCTTCAAAATAGCCTTGTTCAAGCCAAAAGTCATAGAGACCTGCTTCAACGGCTTTATGGTTGTATTTTGTATCTAGTGTTGTTGCCATAATAGTTTATTCTCCTTATACATATCGATGGTTATTTCATATTCAGCACAGGTTTTGCGCACTTTAAAACCAAATAAATTAAAATCTTTTTCAATATTTTTTTGATAGATGAAACCACATTTTTCAATCACGCGTTGACTCGCGATATTGTCGGTGAAGTGCCCACATCCGATGATGTCTATATTGGTTTGTTCGAATGCATAAACAATGAGTGCTTTCACTGCTTCTGTCATCAACCCTTGACCATGGTAGGCAGGATGAAGGACATAACCTAGACTTCGAAAGGTTGATTTTTCATCTTCATCTTTGTGTAATCCAATGGTCCCAATCAAGGTATCGTTGTCTCGTGTAGTGATTCCCCAGACTTCATTGGTTCGAATCATGTAATTGAGAATATTGGCCGATTCTTCAACCGATTTATGCGGTGTCCATCCCGCTTGTGGTCCTACCTCATCGGTTTTTGCATAATCAAACATCGCAGCTGCGTCACTTGGTTTTAAAGCCCTGAGCACCAAGCGTTTGGTCACAATACGTTCCATGTTCATCACTCCTAAAATAAGAAAAGTCCCTAAGAATTTGCATTCTTAAGGACGATTGATCGTGGTACCACCTTAATTCTATTCACAAAAAGTGAATAGCACTTCATTACCGATAACGGGGTCATCCGAATTGAGTTACTCTGCGTTCACTCAATCAACTCCAGGGCTACCTTCAACAAGTCACATCAGATTTTTCACCAACCAATCTGTCTCTATTATGTGGGGTTTGCTTACTCTTCCCATTCTTCGTTTGATTTATTGTAACATATAATTTTAAGGTTGTAAATACAATGACCTAGGGTTTAAGGATATATAAAATACCGATGGTTCCTTTGCCACAATGGGTAGAGATGACACAACCTGCGAATGTTTCATAAAGATTTTTAGGCATGCCAATTTCAGCTACTTTTTCCTTCATATAAACCGCCGATTTTTCTGCCAATGAGTGCGTAATCATCACATAATCAGGGTCAATTTTATCATAAAGTGCGGCATAATCTTCTAACATATAATCCAATGCTCTGGTCATTTTTCCAATGGCTTTTTTATAGACATCCAATTTACCATCATTGACTTGAATGATTGGTTTGATGGCTAATACACCACCTAAAAAAGCAGATAAGGCACTACATCTTCCGCCTTTATAGAGGTAATCCATCGTTTGAATGGCAAATTGACTTCTCACACGTGGTGTGATTTCATCGAGTTGATTTTTGATGTCTAAAGCACTCAATCCTTGGTCTCTAAGGTCACAACCTTTAAGGACAACCAGTCCAACACCTGAGGACAAGTTGTTTGAATCGACCACATGAATTCTCGATTCATCCACCATGTCTTTAGCGATTAAAGCACTTTGATAAGTACCAGATAATTTAGAACCGATGGTAATACAAACGATGTCGAATCCTTGTTCAATGAATGGGGTAAATTCATTCACAAAGTCACCGGGTGAAACCGCAGCGGACTTTGGTAAAAACCCAAGTTCATCGACTTTGGCGTATAGTTCTTCTGTGGTTAAATCGACACCATCACGATAGCTTAAATCCCCGAAATTGACATAGAGTGGTGCCACATGGATTCCACGGCTTTCGATTAAAGATTTGGTTAAATCACACGTCGAATCTGTCATTATGATTACTTTATTCATGTAGGTCCTCCTCAAATATGGCGTGTATTTTTTCGATGCCTCTTTTCGATTCACTGGATGTTGGAATCATTAAAACTTCAGCATCATTGAGTTGTGATTTAATCATGTTTACATTTTTTGAACGTTCACTTTGGTTTAATTTATCTTGCTTAGTCAAGAGGATGGTCACTTCATACCCTGCCCGTTTCATCGAACCATAGACTTCAATGTCATCTTTGGTTGCACCAACTTTCATGTCAATTAACATGAAAATGCGTTTCAATGAATCTCTGTTTTGGATATAATTTAAAAGCATTTGTTGGAACTGCGCAATGGAGGTTTTACTGCGTCTTGCATAACCATAACCTGGAGCATCCACCAAATAGATTTCATTATTGATATTAAAGAAATTCATCGTGATGGTTTTACCTGGTTCTGAAGAAGTTCTCGCTAAATTTTTACGATTGACTATGGCATTAATCAATGAGCTTTTACCCACATTACTACGCCCTAAAAAAAGATATTCAGATTTTAGTGCTTCTGGATAATGGGACTCATCTGTCCCACTTTTAACAAACTCAGCACTTCTTATTATATACATATAGAATCACTCATTTCGAAACCATTATACCATAAAATGTTGTATTTTTTTCTATAGGTTAATCGAATAATTTACTCCAAACAAAAAGCCCATTACTGGGCTTTTCATTAATGTTTGAAGGCAACTTCGAATACTTCAGAAATATTCGCTACTGAAATGATCTTTAAGGCATTTCTAACTTCGACAGGGATGTCTTCAATGTCTTTTTCATTTTCTTTAGGAATTAAGATGGTTTTTAAACCACTGCGATGAGCTGCAATCGATTTTTCACGAAGCCCACCAATCGGTAAAACGTACCCTCTTAAGGTCATTTCACCCGTCATACCAACCTCTTTATCGATGAGTTTACCGGTAATGGCTGATAGGATGGCTGTGGTAATGGTGATACCCGCAGATGGACCATCTTTAGGGGTCGCACCTTCAGGTACGTGAACGTGAATATCATGCGCATCAAAGAAGGCTGGATCAATGTTAAATTTATCTGCATTCGCTTTGACATAGGATAGCGCAGTAATCGCACTTTCCTTCATCACATCGCCGAGTTTACCCGTTAAGGACAACGCGCCTTTGCCTTTGAAGAAAGTGACTTCAACCGATAGTGTATCTCCACCAAATTGGGTATAAGCCAATCCGGTTGCAACCCCTACTTGGTCTTTGACATCTGCTAGGTTGTGGGAGAAGCGTTGCTTACCTAAATAGTGTTCCACATTGTTTAATGTGATATCGATTCTTGGTTTCTTTTCCATTAAGATTTCTTTGATACCTTTACGGATTAAGGTGCCAATGAAACGATTGAGTTCACGAACTCCTGCTTCTCTGGTGTAGTGACGGATGATGTGGTAGACCGTTTCATCTGTGATTGAAAATTCTTTATCGCTGATGCCATGGGCTTTCAATTGCTTGTCAATCAAATGGCTTTTTGCGATATTAAATTTTTCAAATTCGGTATAAGAAGACAGTTCGACAATTTCCATACGGTCACGTAGTGGTGCTGGAATGTTTTCTAAGTAGTTTGCAGTAGTGATGAATAAGACTTGTGACAAATCGTAATTTTCTTCCAAATAGTGGTCAGAGAATTTCGCATTTTGTTCTGGGTCTAAGACTTCAAGCATGGCTGACGCTGGGTCACCTTTATAGTCCGAGCTCATCTTATCGATTTCATCGAGTAAGAAGACTGGATTAATGGTTCCCGCATTTTTCATACCGGTTAGAATACGGCCTGGTAAAGCGCCAATATAGGTTCTTCTGTGGCCACGGATTTCTGATTCATCACGAACACCACCTAAGGATTGTTTGACGAATTTACGACCAAGTGCATCTGCGATTGAGATTGCCAATGAGGTTTTACCAACCCCAGGAGGCCCAACCAAACAGAGGATGGTTTGTGGATTCTTCTTTGTCGATATTTTAACGGCTAGATATTCCACAATGCGGTCCTTAACAGAAGTTAATCCGTAGTGATTTTTGTCTAATTTTTCTTGAACTTTCTTTAAATCATTCGAATCTTTGCTTGCTTTTTTCCAAGGTAAAGCGACTAAGAAATCCAAATAGGTTTTGATGATGCCAGACTCCGCCATCGCTGGTGGGGTTGATGAATAACGAGCCAATTCTTGTAGAGCTTTTTCTTCAATTTCTTTTGGCATTTTAGCTGCTAAAATCTTGGTTCTAAGTTCATCGACTTCATCTTCTTTACGTGCCTTGTCCCCAAGTTCATTTTGGATTGCACGCATTTTTTCTCTAAGGTAGTATTCCTTTTGGGATTCATCAATGGACTTTTTAACTTCTTCGTTGATGTGTTGTTCGAGTTCCGAGACCATCTTTTGTTTCGCAATGTCTTCTAAGACCATTTTTAGACGGGTATTCAAGTTTTGTTCAGCTAAATAACGGTACTTATCTTGTTCATTGCCTTTAAGACCAGCCACGATGGTGTCGACCAATTTATCGGTGGTTAAACCAGATTGAACGGTTCTAACCACTTCTTGTGCGTTATTTAAAACGACATTCGCATTGGTTACAACATCATTCATGACCATGCGAACCAAGGTCATTTCTTGGTCAACATCGGAGACGATGGTTTGTGTTTCTTCGTATTCCGCAACGAAAAACGGTGAAGTTAAGAAATACTCTTTCACTTTAATACGCGAAACGACATTGAATTTTGCTTTTAAGTTGCCATTTGGTAACTTCAATTTCATGGTGGTTTTTGCAAGCACACCATACTCTTCTATGTCCGCTGGTGTCGGATTTTCGATGAGAGGATTCTTTTGAATCAAAATTAAAATGTAATTGCCAAATGAGTTTTCCGATTCATCCAATGCTTTGAATGAAATAGGACGTCCGATTTCAGTCCTAAAATCGTTGTTTGGAATAGGCACGATGCCCCTAACAACAATTGCCGGCAGGTTTTTTGATTCCATATCATCACCTCTTGATATCATTATATACAAGATTATCTTGTTGTGTCATTATTATACATAAATTCCCCATAATTTGCAATCGAAACACTTGAGTGCCAATCATGGTTTTAAATAAAGGACACCGAGGTGCCCTAAATCCATTAAACTTCTTTAACGCTTGCAGTTAATAAATCAATCGCTTTGTTGAATGTGACTTCATTAGTGACCACTTCTGGTTCTAATTGCTTTTTCACATCAGCTACGCTTAATTTATACATTTGAGCGATTTCTTCGTATTTCGCATCGATTTCAGCTTCGGTTGCAACGATGTTTTCTTTTTGTGCAACGGCTTCGATGACTAAGCTTGTCAATACTCTGTCTTTGGCTTGTTTATTCATTTCTGCATTGAATTGATCCATGGTCAATCCGTTGAGTTGAACGAACATTTCAAAGTCGATGTTGTATTGTTTTGCTTGGTTTTCTACGTTTTTACGTAATTGGTTGACTTCTTGGTCGATCATTTCTTGTGGGATATCTACAGTTGCATTGTCACATGCAAATTTGACAGCAGTCCCTGTGACACGATCGGCTTCACTGGATTCTTTTTGTTTTTCTAAAGATGCCTTGATGTCAGCTCTTAAAGCTTCAACGGTTTCAACACCTTCACGCTTTAATCCAACCACAAATGCATCATTCAATTCTTCAAGCTTAGCTACTTTGATTTCGTGTAGTTTCACTTTGAAGACTGCTGGTTTACCAGCTAGGTGTTCTGCTTGGTATTGTTCAGGGAATTGGACATTAACGTCTCTGGATTCACCTATTCTTAAACCAACCATACCATCTTCAAATCCTGGAATAAATTGACCAGAACCGATGACTAATTCATAGTTTTCTGCTTTGCCACCATCAAATGGTACATTGTCAACAAAACCTTCAAAATCGAAAATTGCAGTATCGCCATTTTCTAAAACGTCGGTTGCTTTCGCTTCTAACGATGAGTTTTGAGCCAATAACTTTTTGATTTCAGCTTCAACTTCAGCTTCGCTTGCAACTAAATTCTTCTTCGCAACTTCAACACCCTTATAATCGCCTAAAACGACTTCTGGTTTGATTGGAACGATGATAGAAACAGAGAAAGCTTCGCCTCTTTTAACCGATTTAATGTCTAAATCGATTTGTGGTTCACCGACAACAACGACGGATTTTTCATCAAAAATATGTTGATATAAATGGCTAATGACGTGGTTTAAAGCATCTTCATATAGTGATTCTACACCAAATTTATTTTCAAATATGTTTCTAGGCACTTTGCCTTTTCTGAACCCTTTTACTTCGACATTTTGAACCGCATGTTCAAAAGCATGATCTAGTCCATGTTCGAATTCGTGCGGGGTTACTTCAAATGTAAACTTTGCACGATTTGTTGATAGTTTTTCAAATTTCATTGTATTTCCTCCTGAGCCTATTTAATTATAGCATAATCTTCTTTTTTGTAAATGTTTTTACCCACTTTATGTAATAATATGGGTAGTTTAACTTCCACCATGGTTGTGATATAATGGTATTGATAAGAAAATCCCTAAGGTATTTTCAGATTGGAGGGCTCTATAAATGAAGAAATTCTTCGGTTGGGTACGCAATACGATTGTCGTCCTTGGTTTGCTCTATGTAACGAGCATTTTTGTCGATATTCGCATTGAAGGGGTCCCACTAAATACTGTATACGAAACAGCTGCTAAAGAAACGTTCAAGTTCGTCGAAGATTTGATTGAACGTATCCGTAAAGAACCTGAAGTCAGTGCGTTGACCGTCACTCGTAATGAGGAGGGTCAATATGTCTTCGCTACCACCATAAAAAATGTGAAGGAAGACGAACTCATTTCAATCACAATTGATAATGTAGTTTACACCGAGTTCGAGGTCGAAGATAAACGTACATACATCATTGTTAAGTTTGTTGCAGACGTTACATTCGAGCCTGGTGAAGCCAACAAACAGTTTACAGTCAATAACATTCGCTATACCAGAAATGATACAGAGAATATACTAAATGCTGACATCACTGGTACTGCTTTTAAATCGATTGATCTAGCGATTGTAGAAGCCAGAAAAAACAGTGTTATAGGCATATACAATTGTGTTGAAGGTGAATTTACCACTACTTGCAGTTCATGGGGTTCAGGTGTCATTTTTGATCGAGATACCCGAGAAGTGACTGTAGGTTTAAATACCTTTAATGAATATGACTACTACATCATCACCAATGCCCACGTGGTTGAAGGTGGTTCGATTTATCGTATCTATTACAATGGCAATGAGCTTAACGACCGCGCTACCTTGGTTGGTACATACACCGATGACACAGATTTAGCCATTTTAAAATTAACCACAAGAGCACAATTGCTCGTATTAAGTGACAATCAATTTGTTACGAAGACCGCTTTACCAGTCTATCAAGGACAAACCGTATTTTCCATCGGTTCACCCGGTGGTCCACAAAACTTTAATACCGTTAAAGAAGGCATTGTTACGGCGTTAAATGTGCCAATCAGTTTGGGTAATGATTCTAGTTTGTGTCCAAATACATGTAGTTCATTCCAAACCAATGCTGCATTGGGTGCTGGGTCTTCTGGTGGTGCCATGTTTGACAGCGCAGGCAACCTGATTGGTATCCATTTTGCTGGTAATGAAGAGAATACCGTGTCTTCTGAAATACCGATGTCAAAAGTATTTGAGGCCATTGAAGCAATTTTGAATGAAGAATAAATTAAAAGGAACTTTTCATCCACCGAAAAGTTCCCTTTTTTTCATTTACTAGGAAAGTTCGTCTTTTATTGTTCTATCCGATAACAATTGATTTGTGACTTTTATAAAATTTTCTCTAAAACAACATTTAAAATGCCCTCTTTCACTACTTTATATATAATTAAATATTCATGTAAAATATATATTTTATGAGTTATTTATGGTATAATTTAAGTAGGAAAGGAGGACATCAATAATGCCTTATAAAGCCCTAAAAACAAGACTCTATTTGAATTCAAATCACCACCAGTTTCTGTTATCTTTAATGCGTGCTTCTAGAAGCCTATATAATCAAGCGCTCTATAATGCGAGACAATATTTTATAAAAACCAATGGCTACTTATCCTATAACGAAAACTATCAACTACTCAAAGACAGTGAACACTATCGTTACTTAAGTACCACTCAAGGTCAAATGGTCATTCGTAAAGTCGATGAAGCGATGAAAGGCTTCTTTGGATCATTGAAGTCTAAGGTTAAACAAACCATTAGACTACCTAGATACTTAAAGAAAGATACCCATTATCCCATCTATGACCGAATGATCTATAAACCAAATGATAAAGTCTATACATTACCCAGAAGTAACTTCATCAAGAAAGTATCGAAAGAACTTGAAAAGGATTCAAAACAGATTCATAAACATACATTTGAGTTAAATGAAGTAAACGCGTTATCTCTAGACATCCAAACACCAAAATGTATCGAAAACAAACCAATCAAAGAAATCACCATCAAATCTTATTATGATGGCCAGTACATCGAAGTGGTTTATGTCTATCTAGATGAAACACCTAAAGTTGAAACAAGTCATCATACAGAAACCATGGGGATAGATTTTGGGTATAACAACCTAGCGTTTTGTTCAGTAACGAATAATGCACATTTATTGATTGATGGAAAACGATTAAAGAGTATGAATCAGTTTTATCATAAAGAAATCGCTAAGTTAGCGAGCATTAGACCCAATCAAAATGTCTTAACGAAACAAATGATTCGTCTAATGGATAAACGTAACCATCAAATGGATTATGGGATCTATAAAGCAGCTAAACTCATTATCCATCACGCAATAGAAAACAAAGTAAAACAGATTATCATTGGTTATAACGATACCTTCAAAGATGAAAGACTATCAGATACCTATAATCAATGGACCAAGAGTATACCAGTAGCTAAACTAAGAGATCGAATCATCTATCTAGCAGAACAAATAGGTATTGAGACTAAAGTCATCAATGAAGCATACACTTCAAAAGCTTCATATCTCGACCAAGATGAATTCGTTAAAGGTGATTTCTCTGGAGTAAGAATCAAAAGAGGTTTATATAAGAGTCAAAAAGGCACTTTGATCAACGCGGACCAAAATGCCTCATTAAATATGATTCGAAAAGGTAATCCCGATGCCATATGGATAGGGAATAAAGGTGTGAACACACCTAAGCGTACATACCTATTTGGTGTGTAGTCGCTTTAAATAAGACGAGTTAAATCGTTAAGAGGAAATCAAATCATTCTGTAAGGGGTGATTTATTCACCTCTTTGTTCTTTCATGATCAAATGATTTCCATTTGATACTGTTAATCTTTTTTCATGTCAATCATGTTTGATGTATGAAGTGCTTCATAGGATAATTTAATCGAATCTATGATGGCTTGCTTAATATCGTCAGGTTCAACACCCAACAAATTGGAACCAAGGGATGGATCAATGAATTGGTTTGTACACTGCAATGAAGCAAACTTCACCAAATTTAAACCACCTTCAACACCTGCACGTTTTCTTCTTTTGGTTTCGAAAAACATCGCGATTTTAAAGACCACTTTTGGGATAAGAATGATGGGTTTATTCGGTGTACCCAGGGCTTCATGAACGATCACTAAGAATTCACGATTCGTCAAATTATAGTAACCAATTGGGTAGCATTTCGCCCCTTTATGTCTTGTTATCGCGCCATAGATGGCTTGGGCAACCTGTGTGGTTGTTACCATGGTCGTACCTCCTTTTGGATAGTAGGTACGCTTTTTCATTTTAACGATGCGTTCTACAATGATTGTCCAAACTGGTTTTCGACCTTTTTGTACACCGAAAATATAGGGCAGTTCTAACACCGCTACATGAAAAGAATCGTTGGCATGGGATAAAGCAATCCGCGCTTGTTCCACACGACTCTTAATATACGGGTGAGTTTTCGATAATTTCAATGATGGTCTGACCCGATCAAAATACGCAAAGTATGAGCCTAAGATGACGACTTGAGTGATACCTGCTTGTTTAGCTAACTTCAGTAATCGATCTACCGGATCAATATTGTATTTTTTGAACATATCATAAATGGGTGGTTTCGATTCAATTCGCTCATCAATACCCGCCGCGAATACAAATCCTTCACAACCACGCATGTATGACAGTAAGGTTTCATCCGTCATTTGTAAATAATTGCCCAAAATGATTTCTAACCCTGGGATATTAAAATCTGTAGGTAATGGTGGCAAAGCAATCGTGATAACTTGATGTGATTCTTGTATGAATTTGGATGCTGCAGCGCTGCCTAATAAACCAGTACCACCAATCATGAATATTTTCAAGATATCACCTCACATGTTCACGACATGGTCGCTATTTTGAAACATTATAGTTCAAAATAGGTTGATATACAATGCATATTGGTTATTTTTATAATACTTCAATGGTTTTAGCTGTGTAGCCTGCTTCACTGATGGCATTTTTTAGTACATCATTTTGAACGTTTTCAGAAACTTCAATCACCGCATCATTTTGTTTTAGGTTTACTACCACTTGTGATACACCTTCTACTTCATTTAAAGCAGTGGTGACATGTTTAACACAATGCATGCAGTTCATGCCTTCAATTTGAATTCTCTTTTTCATGATTTGACCTCCTTTCTTTGAGGTTTAAATCGTTTTAGTCTAAGTGCATTCATGACCACACTGACACTGGAGAAACTCATCGCAGCACCAGCAAGCATTGGGTCTAATAAGGGTCCGCCAAATAGGTATAACACACCCATCGCTACAGGAATCCCTAACGTATTATAAAAGAATGCCCAGAATAAATTTTCTTTGATATTTATAATGGTCTTTTTGGACAACTCAATGGCCGTTGACACATCTCTTAAATCGTTACGCATTAACACAATATCGGCGGATTCTATCGCCACATCGGTACCATTACCAATAGCGATACCAACATCTGCTAAAGCAAGAGCTGGTGCATCATTGATACCGTCACCGACCATCGCAACCTTAAAGCCTTGATCTTTGAGTTTACCAACTTCTTTGGATTTATCCTCAGGCAATACTTCGGCGATCACCTGTGTAATCCCTACTTCTTGAGCGATGGCTTTCGCGGTGATTTGGTGATCACCCGTCATCATATAGACTTGAATGCCTTTGTTACGCAATAATTCAATGGCTTCTTTGGAAGTCGGTTTAATGGCATCTGCAATCGCAATCAATCCAGCCACAGTTTGATCGATGACCACATAGATCAATGTGTTGCCAGCTTCCGACAATTCATTCGCTAGCTTTTGGAGTTGACCAATCTTCACTTTCAACTGGTTGACGAATTTCACATTTCCAATATAGATTTGTTTGCCATCTATGCTGCCTTCAACCCCAAAGCCAGGGTGATTTAAGAAGTGTTCAACCGCCTTTAACTTGTAATTTTTCGATTTCGCCATCGAAACGATGGCTTCTCCTAGCGGATGTTCGCTATTGACTTCTAAGCTCGCTGAAAGTTGTAATAATTGTTCTTCACTATAGGTACTTGTCGCAATGATTTTTTTAACTTGTGGTACCCCTTGGGTAATCGTTCCAGTCTTATCTAAAACAACCACATCGATTTCATGGGCTTTTTCCAACGCTTCACCACTTTTGATAAGAATCCCATGGCTTGCACCTTTACCTGTACCTACCATGATGGCGGTTGGGGTTGCTAGACCAAGTGCACATGGGCAGGCAATGACCAATACTGCAATCATATTGAGAAAACTGAAATCAAATGACTTACCCATAATTAACCAAAACACAAATGTCAATGCAGCTAAAATCATCACAATCGGTACAAATATACCAGATATTTTATCTGCTAGTTTCGCAATCGGTGCTTTAGAAGACTGTGCATCTTCTACCAGTTTAATGATTTGAGCTAAAGTGGAGTCTTTGCCTACCTTGGTTGCTTTAATCGTTAATGCCCCGTTTTTATTGATGGATGCGCCAATGACGGCGTCACCAGGTTTCTTTTCAACAGGTATCGATTCACCTGTAATCATCGATTCATCGATGCTGGTTAGCCCCGAAACAATGATGCCATCGACTGGCACACGTTCGCCTGGTTTAACCAAAATCACATCGTCTTTGATGACATCTTCAACTGGTATGACATGTTCCTCATTTTGAATCAGAACCGTCGCAGTTTTAGGTGATAAATCCACCAATTTTTTGATTGCTTCTGACGTTTTTCCTTTAGAAATGGTTTCAAAATATTTTCCTAAGATGATGAGTGTAATGATGACAGCGGCCGTTTCAAAATAAAGCGGTGTGGTATGAACCCGTTCAGTGAGAATCAAAAACGTGCCATAAATACCTTGGATAAATGCCGCACCAGTCCCCAAAGCAACCAACGTGTCCATATTCGGATTTTTATGTAATAATGTTTTGAATCCAATGAAATAGAATTGATAACCAATGATGATGACAGGTAAGGTTAACAAAAATTGGGTGATGGCGAAATTTTTAGATGCCATATGAGGATCAAGCCAACCAGGTAGTGGCAATCCTACCATGTGTCCCATGGCGATGTATAATAATGGCAAGGTAAATAGCACTGAGAAAATAAACTTTAACAACATCACTTTACTTGCGCGGTCTTTACTCTTTTGATGTTCATCCATGGTTTTTTCAGTTTTTAATTGATAACCTGCAATCATGATTTTACGTTTTAATTGATCGACATCGAACGCGTTAGGATCGACAGAGATTTTGAGCTTTTCTGTCGTTAAATTGACTTCTGCAGCAATGACACCTGGGGTTTTCTTGGCTGTTTTCTCAACCGCATTCACACAGGCAGCACAGGTCATACCTTCGACTGAAAACTGTTTTGTTTCGGTCATTAAAACCGCTTTGTATCCAGCTTTTTTAACTGAATCCTCAATGGTGTCGATATTGGCTTTTTCGGGGTCGAATTCGACTTCCATTTTATTGGTGATGAGGTTTACTGTGACTTTGCCCACACCATCTACTTTGGTGGTAGCCTTTTCGACACTACGGACACAGGCAGCACAAGTCATCCCTTCAATGAGAAATGTTTTTTTATCCATGTTACATCATCCTTTCAATCAGTTGTTCAATCTCTTTGATTTTGGCTTCAGCATCCTGATTATGAATGGATTCTATCACACAGTGGTTTAAATGCTCTGAAAGTATTTGCTTGTTTGCACGTTTGATCAAAGCGATGGTTGCCATCAATTGATTGGAAATATCGACACAGTAACGCTCTTCATCGAGCATTTTTAGTGCAGCTTCGAGTTGACCTTTCGCATTTTTTAATGTTTGTTGTGCAGTTTGATGTTTCATATTTACCTCCTACACCCCCCCGGTGGGGGTATCACACTTTCATTATAGTATATACATCCCTTAAAAGCAAAGAAAAAAGACGCCCTTATTTAGAATCATCTATCTTTAAGAGCGTCTATCCATATTATTTTTTAGCGCGAATATATTGTTCTGGCCAAACCAGGTCATAACGCATACGTTGGGCAAATCGGAGTGGAAAATAAGGGTCTTTAAGTGCCAATCTGCCGAAGAAAATTAAATCTGCTTCATCCGATTCTAAAACACCATTGGCCATGACGGGGTCTTCAATCAAACCACCAGCGACGACCATCAGATGGGTTTCTTTTCGAATTTTTTTCGCAAACATCAACTGATACCCAGGATAATCATCAATCGGTACCTTTACCAAACCACCTGAGGATACATGGACAATATCCACATAGCCATGAGGTAGACCATTCATGATTTCTGCCCACTGTTGTGGGTGTAACCCTTCCTTAACATAGTCTTCTGCAGAAATGCGGAGGGATAACGGTAAATCCATCGGCCATTCAGAGCGAACGGCTTCGATGACTTCATACAAAAACCGATTTCGATTGTTTTGGGTACCACCATATTGGTCTGTTCTTGTATTGGTCAGGGGTGAGGTAAATTCATGGATCAAATACCCATGTGCCGCGTGTATTTCTATACAATCGAAGTTCGCTTCCTTGGCCCTTCTAGCTGCTTGTTTATAGAGTTCAATCAAGGTTTTGATTTCATCGACAGTGAGCGCATTTGGCGTCGGATAGCCTTCAAATGCGATGGCACTAGGGGCTTTAGGGGTAACGGCTGCTCGTGATTTTCTACCTGCATGGGCAATTTGCAAACATGCTTTCGCATCATTGGCGTGGATTTGTTTGGTAATCCATTTCAATCCTTTGACATGTTCATCGTCCCAAACACCCAAATCATTGGTCGTGATTCTACCATCGGGTTCAATGGCAGTGGCCTCTACAATGATGAAACCAACTTGTCCTATCGCTCTCGATGCATAATGGATGACGTGGAAATCTGTAGCCATGCCTTGTTCGGTGGCACTATACATACACATTGGAGGCATCACGATGCGGTTTTTTAGTTGCATATTTTTAATGGTTATTGGCGTAAATAAGTGAGTCATGATTAGTCGCCTCTTTCCGCTGATTTGAAGACATTATCGAGTTCATTTTTGATTTTTTGCATACGCAGATCGGTACTTGAAATGATATCTGCGCATTCTTTGAGTTCATTTTTAAGGGCTACGGGGACTTGAACATTGTTCTTATATTTCATGTCATGTTCTAAACTCGCCCAAAAGTCCATCGCGATGGTGCGAATTTGTACTTCAACACGCAATCGACGTTTCGAATCGCTAAAATACACAGGTATTTCGATGGTCAGATGTAAACTACGGTAGCCATTTTCTTTGGGTTTTTTAATGTAGTCCTTGATTTGGATTAAGGTCACATCATCTTGAGACACGAACATATTGGCAATTTCATAAATATCATCCAAATAGGTACAAACGATTCTAACCCCAGCGATGTCATTGATGTGTTTGAGGTTATCCAATGTACGCTCAAGCCCATATCTTGACAATTTGTCTAAAATGCTTTGGTTTTTCTTTAAGCGTACTTTAATAAACTCAATCGGATTGCGTCTATAACGCACATTGAGCTCATCGTTCAGTATCTCAAATTTGGTTTGGACTTCACGCATGGCTGCGTAATAAGCCATCATTAAACGTTGGTATTCCGCCTGTTGATGAATGAATTCAATCGGTGTTTGAAGTGTTGATTCGGTCAAGAGGTTCTTTTCAAATTCAATAGACACATTGAAATCCTCACTTTCGTCTACCTTTATTATATCAATAATAAGGGTGTAAATCGAGATGTATCCTTGAATATCTGAATGTTACACCTCATTTTTGATGATTAATTGAAAATTAATCATAAAAAAAATACAAAATGGAAACCATCTTGTATTTTGATTGATTACTGAATAAACTTGAGAATTTCTTGAGCCAATTGATCCGGTTGATCGACCAGTGGTGAATGACCACACGGTTCCAATTTAACATATTTCGCATTTGGTAGTGCTTTTAAGTTATCTAAAACCATGTATTCAGGAACTGTTTTGTCTAAATTGCCCCAAAACATCAATGTATCTGCCTTAATTTGTTTGATAGAACCATCCCCTTTGGTATATAAATTTGGGGTGTCGCTCATATTTAAGCAGGCTAATGCATAATCTGCATCCACCAAACAACGTTGTTTCAGGGTTTCCTTGATATACAATTGATTGGCTTCAGGGGTTGGTTTCTGATGGGTGTAAATCGTTAAATCATAAATATACGACATGAAGAATGCATTTTCAGTAGCGATGGCTTCAAGTATTGGTTTCACTTGAAGTGGATCGGTAGCGAGCTCATCTTTGGATTTATAACCCTCTGTCAAAATCGGCGCATTGTTTTGATCTTTTTTGAAGATTGGGTATCCTTTATGGGTTGTAGAATTAATTAAAATCAACTTAGCAGTGGATTTTGGATAACGACTCGCAAATTCCATCGCGACACCGCCACCTAAAGACCAACCAACAATGGTTGCTTTATCGATTTTGAGTTCTGACATAAATAACTGAACGTCTGTTGCGAGATTCGCAAGTGAATCAAAACGTTGTAAATATGAGGAATCACCAAAACCTCTTAAATCCAATGCAATCACACGGATGTTTTCCGGTAATCGTTCTATGAGCGGTAAATAATATACCGATGACGATAGATTGCCATGAATTAAAATCATGACTGGACCTTGACCTTTTTCAAGATAAGCATAGGTTTCCCCGTTTTTAAGCTGTACAAACTTCTTTTGCATGATGCCCTCCTATATGGTATATTTGGTATCTTTTGCGTTGATAAACCCTAAACATAGGGTTGAAAATAACAACGGTTTTTCATACATGGACGCGTGTCCTGCCCCAGGGATTTTAACCCAATGGCTATTTTTAATCGCTTTCGCAACATACGATTGATTATCGACCGGGGTCAAATAGTCTTCTTCAGCGGATACGATCAAGGTTTCTGCTTCAATCGTAGAAATGGTATTTCTGACATCGTAAGATTCACTCGATTGGGTCAAGCGTTCCATTTGGTCTAAGAATAAGGCATTTGAAAAGACTGGCACCAATACTTTTCGGCGATTTTGCATCCAATCTTGATTGGTTTCGTAAAATAATGGCGAATATATGACTGGAATGGCTGTATTATAATAGGCTTCACCATCGCGGGTTTTACCAGCGGCCATCCACGCCCTACCGATATCCTTTAACCAAGGGTTGGTATAAGCTGCGGTATTGAATAGCACCAAGCGGTCTACCTTAGATTTGTGTTGAATCGCGAATTGAATCGCGATTTCACCCCCATACGAAATGCCTACAATGGAGGCTTGTTCTAGTTTCAAATGGTCGAATAAGGATTTTAACAAGTCTACCTGAATTTGATGTGTGTATGTAGCGCCTAACAGTTTATCGGTTTGACCTTGGTCAAAAAAATCTACTCTAATCAAGCGATTATTCGCTTTAAATGTATCGACAAAGGGTGCCCAACTTCTGGTGGACATCATGATGCCATTCAATAATACAATTGGTTTCCCGCTGCCTTCATCCTCATAAAAGACTTTTTTTTCATTAATCCAAAAATGACTCATGGAGGTATCCTGCTTTAATGGCTTCTTGGGTGAGTTGTGCTCTAAATTTAGGGTGTGCAATGGAAATGAGGAGTTGACATCTTTCACGAATATTGGTACCTCTAAGACTGACTAAACCGTATTCTGTGACGACAAAGTCGACATCATTACGTGATAAGGACACAGCGGCACCAGGCTTTAACATCGAAACAATCTTAGAAACTTCTTCTTTTTCACCAGTCACTGGATTTTTAACCATCGCTGTTGAATATAAGGCGATAAAGCTACGACCACCTTTGGCGTTTTGTGCACCAACGGCCGTATCGCTTTGTCCACCAGTACCGGAGAATTGTTGGGTACCAATGGATTCTGAACAACATTGTCCAGTTAAATCAATTTCGATGGTGGAATTGATCGAAACTTGGTTATCGTTTAACCCGATGATGGCTGGGTCATTAACGTATTTACCGTTTAAAATCCAACAAGATGGGTTGTCATGAACGAAATCATACAGTTCTTGTGTACCCATCGCGAAACAAGCGATGTGTTTACCGCGATGTAAGGTTTTCTTTTTACCTGTGATGACACCAGCTTTGATTAAATTCATCATTTCATTGGTGAACATCTCCGTATGAATACCTAAATCTTTTTTGCCATAAAGCGATTTCGCAACCGCGTTAGGCATCCCACCAATACCGAGTTGAATGGTGTCACCATCGTTGATTTTGTCCGCGATCAAACGGCCAATGATCATATCTTTTTCCGATGGTTCAATGTCAGGTATGGTTGGGACTGGGTAATCAGCTTTGACCATATAATCGATTTCGCTGATGTGCACTTCTAGATCACCTATGGTTCTCGGGAAGTTTGGATTTACTTCAAAAATGACAATCTCAGCGGCCTCGACCATTTGTTTTTCATAAACATTGGATGTCGATAATGAGATATATCCATGTTCATCTGGCATACTGGCTGCTGAAACAAACATGCGTGGTTTTTTATAAAATAAACGTTTATATCCGGCTAAGTGAAGATGGTTTGGAATAAACGAGATATTGCCATGGGGATGTACTTTTCTTAAAACATTGGTATAAAACCAACCATCAAGGTTGAATTTGTTGCGGTATTGTTCTTCAATGAAGAAATCCGCATTCACAATTGGTAAGCAATTGGTGACGGTGACTTTTTCGACACGATCGGCACAGAGGTGTAAGTTCGCCATAAAGAGTTGTGGCTCATTGGCCGCCATCCCTACAACGATTTCATCTTTGGGTCCTACTAAATCAATCATTTCTTTTACAGTAATGTATCTGGCTTGTTTCATAAGTGACCTCTCTTTAAATAGAGGGCGATAGAGGGAGCGAGATGCTCCCTCTGCCCTACAAGGAATGAATTATTTAACTTGAATTTGTGTTAAGGTTTCGATTTCTCTAACTTTAACGAATGCTTTATAAGAAGTTTCAACTTCTACAGTCGCAGGGTTATCACCATTAACGACAGTATATTGTAATAATGACATAGAGTCAATACCCCAACGTTTACCATCACTAAAGTCAACACTACCACCCATTGGTACGTCTAGTGGTTCAGATTCCATCGCTTTGATGAAGGATTCCCAAGTCAATTCTTGACCGGATGCTTCAACTCTTTCAAGACCTTCAATGAAGTTCATAGCTGCAATGTAACCAGCGATTGCGAATGAGTTACCAGCGTATGCTGTCTTTTCACCTTCAGTTAAGAAGCTTGCGGCTTGGATTGCTGCTACGAATGCTACTAAACCTTCTGTACCTTTAGTTGAGGTTAAGTCAACCCATGCATTGGTATAAATATCAAATGTATAGTTGATGGTTGCATCGACTGCAGTTGCGTCAGCGTTCACATAAGATGTAAATACAGGCACGCTTACACCAACATTTTGCATAGTACCGATAGCGGCCTTGAAGGAAACTTGGTTAGATGCGATGATGATGGCAGAAACGCCTTGAGATTGTAAGTTTTGAATGGTTGAAGTTAAGGAAGCTGTATCAGCTGCTGAGAAGGATGCGTAGATGAAGTTGTTATTAACACCATGTGTCTTCGCTTCGATTTCAACACCTTCTTTGATGGAGATACCATCTAATGAAGTGGTATATAATACACCAACTTTAGCATTAGCTGCTAATTTTTGATCTTTGTTCGGACCATATAAAGCTTCTTTTAATGCTCTTGCTGTCATTAATCTACCGTCAGTGAGGTAAATTGGTTGAACTGGCATGACTGGGTCAAGTGGGCTTCTTTCAGTATAAAGTACGTTAACACCAGTTGCTGCGTAAACCATTGGGATACCAGCTTCACGGATGGTGGTTAAGGTTGCAGATACTGTACCTGTACCGAAGTGACCAACCAATGCGAATACTTTATCTTCATTGATCAATTGTTTTGTGTTTGTTAAACCAACAGTTGCGTCAAATGCGTCATCACGGTTAACGTATTCAATGGTTCTACCATCGATACCGCCAGCTTCATTGACCATTTCAAAGGCTGCTTTCATACCTGCCACGAATGGAAGACCTACGAATGATAAAGCACCAGAAATCGCTGCTGTATTACCAACTTTGATGGTGGTTTCAGTGACACCTTGAACGGTGACTGCTCTAACTTCAGTGTAGAAGGATGCAGATAATTCACCAAAGGTAACAACGACATCATACTTACCAACAACACCTTGTTTGAATCCAGAAAGTGTATATTGGCTAGCTGTTAAGATTTGTTTTCTACCAGTAGAATAGGTAACTTCAACGACTAACCCTTCTGGGTTGAATGCTTGGTCGCGGTTATAGATTTGTTGTGTAGGTAGAGATTTTAAATTCAATGCCAATGCAACTTCAGGTGCATCTGGGTTAAATACTGCGATACCGAAAGTTGCAGTAACACCTTCATAAGATACAGTGATGGTTACTAAACCTGGGTTAGCAGTTGTGAATCCTGTTAAAGTATAATCGCTGCTTGTTAAGACTTTTTCAGTCTTATCAGACATCACGGCTTTAACTTCTAAACCTGCACCGTCAAATGCTTCACCAACTAAGTATTCAACTTTAGTCGGAGATGTAACGACGAGTCTGCTAACAGTAACTTCAGCTTCTTGGCACGCAACAAGCGTGAATGCTGCAAAAACTGCTAACAATAATGCTACAATTCTTTTCATATTTTTCTCCTTTTTCTTGCCTATCGGCATATATTATCGTTTCGTTTGAAACTAGAAACCCTTATTTAAGAACCAAGGTACGCATTGACGAGTTTTTCGTCTGCGAGTAATACTTGGCCACTGCCTTCGCCAACAATCTTACCCAATTCAAGGATGTAAGCGTAGTCTGCGATTTTCAATGTTTGAAGCGCATTTTGTTCAACAATCAAAATGGTCTTACCGCGTTCTTTAATCTTCTTAATGATTTCGAAGATATTGCGAACGATGATGGGTGCCAACCCTAAGGATGGTTCATCGAGTAATAATACTTCTGGATTGCCCATCAAAGCTCTACCGATGGCCAACATTTGTTGTTCACCACCCGATAAAGTAGAGGCTTGTTGTTTTCTTCTTTCTTTTAAGACTGGGAAATACCCATATACTTCTTCAAATAATGCTGGAATTTCGGTCTTTTTAACGGTATAAGCACCAGCTAAGAGGTTTTCTTCTACCGTCAATCCCGCAAAAATCATTCGACCTTCTGGGGATTGCTTGATGCCCATTTCAGAGATTTTATGTGGGTCTAGATTGGCAATATTCTTACCTTGATAGAGAATTTCACCAGATTTGACTTTAACTGCCCCTGAGATGGAACGGATGAGGGAGGATTTGCCTGCCCCATTCGCGCCTAATAACGCAACAATGGTCCCTGGTTTAACTTCAATGTGAATACCTTTAACGGCTTTGATGATGCCATAATCGATCACCAAGTTATTGATTTCTAACAGTGACATGATTATTCACCCCCCAAGTAAGCTTCTTGAACCACTGGGTTCGATTTGATTTCGGCTGGTGTTCCGATGGCTAATTTCTTACCGAATGAAATGGCACAAATGGTATCGCACAATTTCATAACCAAGCCCATGTCGTGTTCAACCAAGAAAATGGTACATTTGAACTCGCTTTGAATCTTTCGAATGGTTTCTGTGAGTTTTTCGGTTTCCAAATCGTTTAAACCTGCGGCTGGTTCGTCTAAGATGATGAGTTTTGGATTCGTCATCAGCGTTCTCGCCAACTCAATCAGTTTCAAGACCCCATAAGGTAATCCCATTGGGTAAAAATACATATATTGAGTTAATCCCAGATCATTTAAGACTTTGAGTGCCTTTTCACGAATCACTTTTTCTTCTTTTTTGTATCTTGGTGTATGAAACATATGATCGAAGAAATTCGATTTGTATAAGGTATGTCCAGCAATGAGGAGGTTTTCTAAAATGTTCAATTCCCAAATCAATTCGACGTTTTGGAAGGTTCTAACAATACCGTGTTTCACCACATTATGTACTTTGATGTGGTTTAGTTTCACCACTTTATCGTGATTATCACGGTATATGAGTTCTCCACCCGTCGGTTTGTAGAATTGCGTGATACAGTTGAATACGGTGGTTTTACCAGCCCCGTTTGGACCAATTAAACCGAAGATTTCGCCTTCTTTGACATCAAATGACAAATTATCAACAGCGACCAACCCACCAAACTTCATGGTCAGATTTTGAACACTGAGTAACACTTTAGGATCTAAAGTATGGGTCACGTTTTCGACGTTTTTCATGCTTTACCTCCTTTGGCTTTCCAGGTTTTAATCCAGCCTTGGGCTTTGATTTTCAAATCTCCAAAGAGTTTGACTAACCCACCAGGGTAGTACATAACGATGAGGATGACGAGTGCTCCAGTGAAGAAATATACGGCGTTCCCATTGTCTCTAAAGAAAGGAATTTGTTTTAAAACGATGTCTTTTAATCCAAAAATCACGAATGTACCTAAGGTCACACCCCAAATGGATTTAGACCCACCGACAATAACCGCAGCGAGAATATTCAATGAGATGGCTAGGTTGAATATGCCTGGTTCGGTATACTCAAAGTATGGCATGTAAAGCATTCCGCCGATGACTGCCATGATGGTTGCGAGCACAAAGGCCAATAATCTGTATTTTAAAACCGAGATCCCCATGGCTTGTGCCGCCGATGTGGAATTTTTAATCGATAACATCGCTCTACCTGTAGGGCTATTGACGATATTGATGAATAGAATCATCGATACCACCAATACCGCAACCACAATGAAATACACGATGTTGCGATACATGAGTGCGTTTGCGCCTTCAGTGAATCCGAACAAGTTGAATTGTTCGAATCTAAATCCGCCATCACCACCGGTAATATTACGGGCTTTTCTGAAGATTTCAATCATGATTTCAGCTAACCCTAAGGTGATGATGGCGAGATACATCCCTTCAATACGCAATGAGATAAACCCAACCAACGTACCGAAGACAATCGCGACTGCGATACCAATGATGAATGCGACAACGAGTGGTAAACCAGCACTACCCACAGCGAAGGAAACAATATAGGTACCTAAGCCAATAAAGGCTGCAGTACCCAATGAAGCCAATCCGGTATACCCAAGTAATAAGGAATACCCCAATCCAACAATCGTATAAATCCATACGATGGAGATAAAATCAATGGTCGATTGTTTAAATAAGCCGGCATTACCGAGTAAACGTACCAACACAATCGCGATGGTAAATATGAAAATCCCAAATAAAGGACTATTCTTTAAGTTTTTTAAGGTGTTTTGCATAAGATACCTACACCTTCTTCGCTATCTTCTTGCCAAAGATACCGACTGGCTTGATCAAGATAACGATGAGTAATAAGAAGTATACAAAGGTCAACACCCATTGGTCGATGTTGCTACCAAGGATGTTGATATTCACACCAAAGAGCAAATCTTTGATGATGACTCTTGCAAAAGTAATCATTAAGGCTGCTGCGATTGGTCCGCCAAAGGTATAGAATCCGCCTAAGACGCCTGCTAAGAAGCCGTTGACTTGCATGATGACCATCATGTCTGGTCCAAGTGTGAAGATGAGTGGTGCATATAAGCTTGCAGCTAGTGCCCCTAAACCTCCGGCTAGACCCCAGCTCATTGCTGTGATCATTTTGGTATTGATACCCATCATACCTGCCACTTTTTCATTCGAAGCGGTGGCTCTAACGCCAATACCCCATTTGGTGTATTTTAAGGCGATAAAGATGGCTGTGATGACAATGGTTGAGATGACAATGGCTAAGAATCCATGACCTGATAATGTTAAATTGGGTTGTCCCGCAAACTTCAAGGTGATGTTCCAAGGTACCAATGCTTTCGGTGTTCTTGTTTCCATTCTTAAACTGGTAAACACAACCGAGATTAACCCTGAAATCATTAAGATGACACCCATGGTAATCATTTGTTTGGATACTGGGTTGGAATATTTGGATTTACGAATGATCATCGTATCGATAAATACACCGAAACCTGCCCCAATGATGATTCCGATGATAATGGAAATCACCAAACCAATCCAAGCTTGTTCCACCGAAAAGTATTGTTTTAACCAAGTATCAAACAGTGCTGTCACGGTATAAGCCGATATTGTAGCAATCGAACCTTGTGCGAAGTTCGTAGTGAAAGATGTCTTATAAATGATGACAATCCCTAGGGTAACGAGTGCTAAAATCGATGAATCTTGTAATCCGAGGAATAAGAGGTTAATGATTTCGCGCATCTTATGCCCCCCATCTTACAACATTGGCCGCCCATACATACCCAATCCCTGCCGCTAGCATACATACGATCGTGCCATCTTTGACTTGACCGCTTTGTAAAGCTAAATGAAGAGAAAGGATTTGGTCGATTTGTCCAATGTGTCCATAATTTTCTAAGTAAATGGATTGTTCAGGTTTTAAACCCAAATCTTGTAATAAAGAGACGTGACCTGAACGCTTCATGTGAAGGATTGCTAAAAATCCATCTTGAGAGAACTGTTCTTTAGAGAAGTTCGATTTGCGTAACGATTCTTCAATACACTTGTACCAGTTAGGCATCGATACTTCATTCAAACGATTTTTCATTTTAATTGGGTCTAATAAACGTAAAGACTTCTTCGCTTCTTCCACGTTTTCTTTGGTAATTGGGTTACAAATACCCCCAATTTCAACCCCAGCGGTTCTCGATAATGACCCATCCCCGATGATGTGTGAACCTAAAAGTTCATTTTTGCCATAATTTTTCTTTAAGATGATGGCACCACCACCAGCGGCTAAATCGTACATCATCGACATATTTTTATCGGTGTAATCGACAAAATCTAGGTTACGATATCCACCAACCACCATTACAGTGTGTACATCGTCATCTGCAATCAACATATCTTTCGCCATTTTTAGTGCAGATACGGTGGTGCAGCAACGGTTTTGTACGTCAATTCCCCAAGCATTTACAGCACCAATACGATCTTGAACGTATAAAGCGGATGTGGTGAGTGGGTATTCTTTCCATTCTTCAGTGACACAGAGGATGACGTCGATTTCTTTCGGGTCAACACCTGTATTCTTTAAACAATCTAAGGCTGCTAACGCACCCATTTCTTGTGATCCGTCCATGACAGGATCGACAGGAACGATTTTTTCAACGATACCTAATTTTTCTTCAATGGCTTGTTCTGTCCAAACGCCATTGGTTCTTTCTGCGATTTCTTTCGCAGACATTCTACCTTTTGGTAAGTATATACCTGTACCAACAATGCCTACAGATGGTTTCATAAAAAGATCCTTTCTATCCTCGAATGAGGCTTTATTATTACGAACGACAAGCCAAACGGTTGTTTGGCGTGTGTTTTATGATTTATAGACGCATACCGCCATTGACGTTGATGGTTTGTCCTGTGATGTAAGATGAATCATCGCTTGCTAGGAATAAAGCCACTTTAGCGATTTCTTCAGGTTGTCCAAGACGACCCAACATGGTCAATTTCGCAAATCCATCCAATAATTCTTGTGGTACAGTTTTTAGAATGTCTGTCATGACATACCCTGGAGCGATGGCGTTGACACGTACATTCGCACCTTTTCTCGCAAATTCTTTAGCCCATGTCATGGTTAAACCCAAGACTCCGGCTTTGGTTGCAGCATAGTTGGCTTGTCCAATGTTACCGAATACACCAACAACAGATGAAATGTTGATGATGGAGCCTTTACCTTGGTTTTCCATTTGTGGTCCTACATGACGGGTTAAGTTGAAGACACCTTTTAAGTTAACATTGATGACAGCATCCCATTGTTCATCGGTCATTTTACGTGTCATGGCATCTTTGGTAATACCTGCATTGTTGACTAAAATGTCTACATGTCCAAATTCTGCTAAAACTTCGTCAAAGAAAACTTTGCAGCCTTGAGAATCTGTCACGTTTAATTTCTTGTAAAACACATTTTCGCATTCATAGGTCATTTCACCCATATCAGCAGCGATGACTTTCGCACCTTCTTGTGCAAAAGCTTTCGCAATTTCCATACCAATCCCTTTAGCACCACCGGTAATGATGGCGACTTGTCCTTGTAATTTCATTGTTTTCTCCTTTTATCGTTTAACGATGATGGCTGTACCCATACCGCCACCGATGCATAGGCTAGCTAAACCCATATGCTTATCTTGTTTCTTAAGTTCATGAATGAGTGTGACGATGATTCTATTGCCAGATACACCGACTGGGTGTCCTAAAGCAATCGCACCACCATTGACATTTGTTTTTTCTAATAAAGCTTGTTTAGACACGCCATGGGCTTCTGCTAGTTCATTGACAACACCTAGGCTTTGAGCCGCGAATGCTTCATTGAGTTCTAATAATTCCATATCGGACAATTTCATGTTTGCTCTTTGAAGAACATCCTTAATTGCTGGAACTGGACCTAACCCCATCACGTTTGGATCGACACCGCCTTGACCGACTGCAACGATTTCACCTAAGACCGGTAAGTTGTATGTTTTAACCATTGCTTCTGAAGCAAGGATCATAAAACTTGCACCATCATTGATACCGGATGAGCTACCTGCGGTAACCAATCCATCATTTTTAAATGCGGGTCTGAGTTTTGCCATTTTTTCTGCGTTGGTACCACGGTTAGGGTACTCGTCATTCGAAAATACGATGGTTTCTTTTTTGGTTTTGATTTCGATTGGTACGATTTCATCTGAGAAACGACCTGAATCGACTGCTTGGATTGCTTTTTGTTGTGAACCTAGTGCAAATCCATCCAATTCTTCACGGGTTAATTGGTGTTTCGCTGCGATATTTTCAGCGGTAATCCCCATGTGCATCCCTGGTGTAAAGGAATCGTGTAAAGCGTCTTGCAAGATGGTATCTTTCATGTCGAGTGAACCCATCTTGACACCATCCCTTACTTTAGAGGTGACAACATATGGCGCACCGCTCATGGATTCAACCCCACCAGCCACTACCAATTGTGAGAAACCAGATTGAATACCCACATAAGCATTCATGACTGATTTCATCCCACTGCCGCATACCATGTTTAAAGTATAGGCTGGGATTTCATTGGATAAACCAGCTTTAATGGAGATTTGTCTAGCGATATTTTGTCCTAAACCTGCTTGAATAACGTTTCCTACAATCACTTCATCGATTTTGTCTTTTGGAACATTCGTATCCGCTAAAAGTTGCTTGAGTACTTGTGTGCCAAGTTCTACTGGATGAAGATCTTTTAAAGTGCCTAAGAATGCGCCGATTGGACTTCTTTTTGCACCAACAATAAATACTTTTTGATTCATGGTATCCTCCTTGATTTTTGAATTCATCTATTTTAATCGATTGAATCGTGATTTCATGATTTCGGTTAAAAGTACGTGAATAAAAATTCATATCACACCTTCATTCTACGTGATACGAAATGACTTGTCAAGCGCTTACATAAAAATAATTATTCACCCATTCATATGAATTCTAGTTCACCCAACCACTCGGCTGAAATTACCGAAATCCATGAAATGTAATTTCATTATAGACTTAAGGGCTTAACCGTCGCTTAATCAATGGTCACTTCTTTTTGTAACATGAAAAAATTCAATCACTTTTCGCTTGTGTTTTTTACCATCGTGCTATACAATGAAATCGGTGATTACTATGAATAAAGAATCGTATCGTTACCCCAAGACAACTTCTGGCATTAAGACATTCAACAAAATTGTTTCGACGGGTAAAAAATTATTTGCTAAAAATGGATACCAGGCAACTTCAATCAATGACATCATTGCGAAGTCTAAAATCGCTGCGGGCACTTTTTATATTTACTTCGACAGCAAATTGGCTTTATATCTATATATTCTCGATTTATATCGCGTCTCCATTCGTAAGTCCAGTGCGGATGCAACCAAGGGTTTAGTTCACCGATACGACATTGAACGAGCAGGGATTAAAGCGTTTATTACCTATGCTTTAAAGGATCCTCTAGCTTATCGAATCATTTGGGAATCCCTGTTTGTAGACTTTGATATCTTTAAAAATTACTATGAAAGTTTTGCCGATTCCTATATTAAACACTTAAAAGACTTTGTCTCTAACGGCGAACTTAGACCCGATTTGGATCTTGAAACCTTATCTTATACACTGATGGGTATTTCCAATTTCGTTGGTCTTCAAGTCATCTTTAAGAAGGATGTTTCAGAGGTTGAACTCGACCGAATCATTGATGAGGCCATGAGCATTTTAGACCGAGGTATCTTTGTAAAATAGATATTTAATTATGAATATATATTCATCGATTATTGGTTCGAATTTTCATTTAAAAACATAAAAAAATACCGCCATTATTGGGCGGTATTATTTTTGTCTTTGTTAGCGTCTCTACGCGATTTCATTTCATTTTCTAACTCAATCCTTAAACGTTCCTTTTCGGCTTTGATCCAAGCTTCTTTTTCAATTTCATGTTTCTCTAGTATTTTCGCTTCTTGGGTTTCACGAACCATCTTTAAGAAGTTGATCAATTCGTGTACTAAAATGAATAACAAGAGTACAATGATGACCAGGAATACGATGTGTCTATAGTTAAGTGTAATATTACCGATATCGAATAACATGAAGTGTGACACCACTACCCCAATAAAGTTCTCTTCAGTCACGAAACCATCATCCGCTGCTGGGTTATTATCACCTTTAGTAATCAGTCCATCTGGGGTCGCTTCAATGGCTCTATGGACAATGTTTTTATCGGTTCGAAATGCGATAATCGGTGTTTCCCCATCTAACACAGATTGGTAAATCTTATCATAGGATTCATATCGAATGATGATGAATTCACCGGTCATAATGGTGGGTTCCATCGAGCCAGACCCAACTACAGAATAGGTATGATTAAAGACTTTTAAGTAACGATTTTCCTGTAAAGAAAGTGTCCCTAATAACAATAAAAGGACGGATGCTAGAAAGAAAAATACTGTGAATACCGTCATCGATATTTTTATGATTTTTTTCATTTAGTTCCCTCCTTTATTTTATTCTACTTCACTATCGGTTTTAGGCGTTTTGGACTCTTTTGGAAGGCCATCTTTTTTAAGCTTTTCAATGTCTTTTTCAGATTGTTTTTGAATGTCTAAGAGTGCTTTTTCTTGTTTCTTAGCCATCGATAATTTGAGTTTTTCAAATTCTTTCAACAGCTTTTCTTGTTCCTTTTGACGTTGAAGTTTGAGTTTTTTCATCAAACGATCATGCTCAATCTTCGCTTTTTTACGTAGATTGGATACAACCAAACGATATTCAGCTTTGGCTTTCTTTTGTGCCTCTGCAATCGCGTTCTTTTCCTCACGTTCCAACTTTTTAAGTTGCTTTGCTTGTTCTTTTTCAATCGCTTCACGTTCCGCATTGAAATGTTTGTCTAGTGTCGCAATCTTTTGATCCAATTGGTTTTGGAGTGTTTGTTTTAGATTATTGATGAGTGTGTTGTTTTCTTCAATCGCTTTTTGAGTTTCAGAAGCGATGGTTTCATCCACTTGTTTTTTCTCTAACAATAGTGTTTCACGGTTTTGATTGACGAGTTCAAGGTTGTCAGAAAGCATTTGTGCTTCTTTCGCAGCAATGTCTTTTTGTTCCTTTAACGCGGCTTCAATCTTAATCCGTTCGGCTTCATCTTCGGTTTTCTTTCGATTCATCAGAATGAGGCGTTGATTGGCACCTTCAATGTCTTTCATCAACTTGCGTTCTAAACGAATGGCATTGTTATAATCGACTTCTTTGGTTTCTCGAATGATTCTCGCAATCTTGGCTTTTTCCTTAGATACTTCTAAGTTTTTCTCAACGTCATCGTCTTTGACCATGCGTGAGAAATAGTCATCATTTTCTTCCAACTCAAAATGATGTTTAAAAATCGCATTCGAAATGGATATCGTATCACGTAAAGCACGCTTCAAACCAACTTCATAGGTTGAACTGCGTTCGACTTCTTCTTCCACACGTTTTTTAAAGATTTTAATGTTTTCTTGTAAGAAATATTGGTTGATACGTTCATCTTCAACCACAATCGGTTCAGGTGTATCAACGATATCATTCACATGGATGTTCGCAATTTTAAATGCTTTCTTGATGATTTCTTTTTCAACTATTTCATCATAAGATGGCTTTCTAACGCCTTGGTTAAAAGCGACCATGGTAAATGTGTTGAGTGCCAATCTTTCTACTGCATCCTGATAAGAACGGTCAAATATCATGTCTTTTTCTTTAACAGTGACGTCATACGCCAAAGTATTATAGCGGTCTAAGAATAGCCACAAGACATAACAGTTTCTAAAATCCACGTTCTTTAAAATAACGTTAGTTTGCATGATGGGTGGCATAACTTTCTTTTCACCAGCCATCAAAGTCATGAATGGGGAGTTACGAATGGATGTGACACGTTTTGAAAGGTATTCTACACGTTCGAGAATCCCTTTGTTGTATATATTGATGGATTTATCTTCTAAGTCTTCTTTAAAGACGACATCGAGGTTCATATCGACTTCTAAGTCAGATATATGGAATGTCGATGTGTAGTTAAAATGTTTCTTTTGATAGGAGATAATATTATCTTTAATGAGTTCATGACGGCTTCTGACGAAGTTAAAAAGCCGTTCTATGAGGGTCATCACAAATCGGTTTTCATAAGTACCATAGTCGATATCGGTTTCAGTCGTCATGATCTTCTTTGGCATCACGACTTCATCACGAATTTCACGGATGAAGTGGGTGTGAGAAGCTAAATGACGAATGGAATTGCTACGAATCTTTTTGGCTTTTTCAATCGGAACGATTTCTTCTAAGTATTTTAAACCCGATTTCGGGTTAAGAATAATCTTTTCAATGCTTGGAAAATAGGATTCAATGGTCTTAATCCACGTTTCATCAAAGGTTTTAGTCTCTGACATCGCCTTTTGATATAACGTGTTTTTACCTGACATTAAAGCACTATAAAAAGTCTTTGGAAAAGTATGGGACTTTTCCAAATCTTTAAAAGTTTGATCGTATGAATAATAGAACTGACTTAATTTGTCGGTTTGTCTTTTTTTCATTTAAAAACTCACCTAGTTCATCTTCTTAAGATCTGTTAGGAATGAAATACATTCTTTGAATACGTTCTTACCGAATAATTTATCGAGCAATACGATCAGTTCGCTCAGTTCATCTTGTAAGAATGGTAAGTTCAAGACTTCGAACTTTCTTAAGATCTTTCTCGCAACCATATAATCGAGTGCTTCGTATTCAGAACCACCACAGCCAACATAAATTGGTGTAAATAGTTTAATTTGTTTCATGATACGGTTACCAAACGTGATTTTAAACTTTTGTGCGATAAAATCATCGAGTTTGCCTAAGTTATCAAGTGCTTTTGGCGAAATCGGATGTGCTTTCCAAGCAGCGTCAAACAAGGTCTTTAAATATTCATAGCTCATGGTGACACCTTCAGTATATGGGGCGTCAACAAATTCAGCTTTTGTATTCATAATAATAGAGGATGCACGGTCATAAACTTTGTCGGTAATGGTGAATGTAGAGTCATCTTTATTCGCTGTACCAACGAACCATACATTTTGAGGGACTAAAATCTTACCATCCATGAAGTGCTTAGGGTCGGTAGGTTGACGGTCTGATACAACGTCAATCTTCCATTCTGCTTCGTTCGGCATTTCCATGATGGATAGGAATTCTGCAAAATAATACTCAATACGCGCTAAGTTTAATTCGTCTAGGACGATGAAGTTTAAATCTTCACGATAAGTCGTTTCGTAGAGTTCTTTTAAGAAGTCAGTTTCATTGAATTTCTTGGTAAATTCGTTTAGATAACCGATCATTTCGGCTCTATCACGCCAAGATGGTTGAACGGAAATAATCGCGGAATCGTGTCCGAAGAATTTCCCCATCGCGTAAGGTAAACTGGTTTTACCGGTACCGGAGATACCTTCAAGAATTAATATCTTGGAGGATGCCATACCTGCAAAGAAGGTACGGATGATTTTTTCATTGTAGTATAAATTTAATCTAGATGCTGAGAAGTTGATGAAACGGTTGATTAATTCTGGTAAACCAATGGTATCTTCAGGTGTCATTTGGATAGAGGTAATGACATTTCTATACGCTTCATCCACTTGAGTGAGTTTAGCAAATCTGGTTGGACCAATGGCTTGAGGTGTGTTTTTATCTGGTTTATCTTGTTCTTTACCAGGTAATGAGGAGGATGCAGAGGCACCACCCAATTTTAGCATGAGAATCTTGTTCTTTTCATCTGCAAGTTCTACTGTTTTTTGGGTTAATAAAGCGACTTCCTCTAACAATTCGTCTTTATCCATTTCAGTTTTAATAAAACGAATATAGACACGTAACATTTGATATATCTTCAAAATGAAGAAAACAAGAAAAACCATATTGATCCCTAAGATCAAGATGGCGATTAGCCAATCTAGGAAGCCGAATAATGTACTGGCTTGAACTAAATCTTCAAAATATTGTCCCACATCATTAAAAAATAAATCGGCAAATGCACCAATGATTGCATTGAAAAATTTGCCGATATTACCGAAGAAATCTCTAATGAACTGGATGTAAAAACGAGCAAAGTTAACCATCGTCTTACCTCTCTAAATCGAAGAAAAACTATTTGTTGGATTCTTCCTTCTTAAGTTCTTCTAATAATTCTTTACGAATTCTTTCTTTTTCAGCTTCAAGTAGTTGTTCTTTATCAACTGCGTGTTTAGCTTCAATCTTTTCTTTGTTAACAGCAAGTAATGTCTTGGTTAAGACATATCCTTGATATGCTAGTAATAATACAACTGGTGCAATAACGAAGATTGCGAAACCGGTTGGGGTCTGTAAATAAGATACTGCACTACCAACGCCACCGATATCTCCAGTGCGGATTGCTTTAATATTGTTGTATGTAACTATTTCATATTGAACACCAGTGTTATCTCCACCAATGACGTATGGTGAAATTGCTGCAGCTTTATCACCTTGTGTAACAACATAACTAGGTGTAACATAAACGATTCTATGAGTATTTAATGCCACTAGGTTTAAATCCCAGAATGTAATGATATCACCAATCTCTAAATCAAGTTTTTCTTCATCAGAGAGTAATTTTACAAAAACTAATGATCCCTTATTAAATGAATCGGAATTATTACCTTCCATCGAGTCAGAGATTACTGGCAAAAAACCTCTTCCAAGTACATTAGCAATGTCTTTATTCGAGCGAACACTTAAATTTGAAATCGAAAATAAAAGCAGAAATACTATTAACGTATAAAACAGTATATTCCCCACTTTTTTTAAAACATTTAATATATTTGATTTAGATTGACTCACTAGACACATCTCCCTTTAGACAACGTTTTCACTAATACAATTATATTATATTATTTGTCTAAAATCTAGTATCAATGAGATTATCTTAAAACATGTAGTGATTTTAAAGATAAGGTTTGCATGTCGCCATGCAAACCTTTACCAATTTATTTATTATTCGTCAACACCAAATCCAAGTTGAACAGATAATGTAGAGTTGAAAATAGCATCAAATGTATCAGCATCGAAACCTTCAATCCAAACTCTTACAATTACATTTCCATAGTAGTAACCATCAGCTGGGCTTCCAAGTGTTAATAGTTCTGCAGGAGTTGTATTAATTAGAGAGGTAGCATGTACTGTTGGAGCAGCTGCACCATAAGTAGTAGTCTTACCTGCTGCAACTCCATATGCTGCTGCACCATAAGGTGTACCAGTACCAGCACCAACTGTAAATACACCACCAACATCTTCTAAATCGTATGATACTACATCATCATTAGAGTTGTAAACACCTAGTACAGTACCTTCAGGTGCTTGGAAAGTATATGTACCTGCAGTTCCTTCAATTGAAACTCTAGCACCAGTATATGCTGAAACTTGTTTTGTTTCATTTAACAACCATGGAGTAATACCATCAGATGAGATAAACGAAGGAACGTTTACGACCCAAGGTTGTGGATCGCCAGTTAATTCTGCTGAATTCCAGACAATTGTCTTAATCGCACTAGATCTAAAATAAAGAGTGAATTGAATATATTTAGCTGCAGGTGAATATGATATATCAGATAGAGCTTCATTTCTAATTACCGAGCCATCTGCAGATGTCATATTATCGAATCTGAAGTTATTATACATATTATCTATGTAATCTTCAATAACATTTGTAGGCATAACAGTGTACCAAACTGTATCTGCGTCTGGTGCTGTATATGCGTTAGTACCATTCCAATCACCTAATGTGATTTCAATACCTTCACCAGCTGTGACTTGTGCTTCAAACGGGCTGATTGCTGCTTTGTTTGTAAGTGTGAACCATGCGAATGTCGATGTACCTAGTGCGATTACGACTAGAGCCATCGTTACTACTGATAAAACTAATTTTTGAGTTAATTTTCTCATTTTGTTTTTCCCCTTTTTCCTTTGTTTTTTATGTCTTTTTTATTTCATATCAATTACGATTGTAACTGATTTATGACTAAATTACAATACTTTCAGCCGATTGAAACTCGAAACTAAATAATAATGTATCTTCGTAAATCGCGTCAAACGAATCTGCATCCCAACCTTCAACCCAGATATTCAATCTGAATTTACCCATGTAATAGGTTTTGTTTTGATCATTTACTTGATCGGTTGCGATGAGTGTAGCTACTTTTGAATTTTCATCGAGTGGGATGTAAGGATTGTCTGGTGTAAAGTTTGATAAGCGTTCAATGACGGGTTGTGGTGTGTCAGGCAACTGTATATAAACTGCCTTAGATTTTCTTAAATAATCTACACCACCATAGTTCTTTCCATAACCACGTATAGGATTTTCTGTTGGGTCATAGATGAAACTTCTTAATTCACTGTCATCTCTTGTATCCAAGGGATTATCTGTTTTTAACTCGGTTAATGAAATTCGGATCGCGTCTTTGGCGAAATAGGTTCTAATTTCATTTTCGAAAACGGTGTCGTTTGGTCCAAGATTGAATGTTACTGGACTTCTAAATGGTACGCCTTTTGATAACACATATGTCCCGCGAGCAGGAGGGTTATCGAATGTGCCTTCTTGACTGACATTATTGACTAAGTAGACGTTTCGATATCGCGTGGTTGTTCTAACATACAGTTCGATTGAAATGTAGTTGACGTTAGGTATCCCTTCGAAATTCAGTTCTGCGTCTACCAGTTGAATTCTGTTACCGATGAAGTTTGTGCCATCGGTAGAGGTTAAATCCATCAGTCTTGAGCCTCGCCATAATTCATTAATTTGTTCTGTTGTGATTTCACTAGACCATTCGATACCGTCTAATGAGAATTCTAGGAAACTGTCTGGTTTCATGTTGAGTTGAAGTCCATCAACTCTATTGGTATCTCCCATACTAACCCACGCGAAGGTGGCTGTTGTAAAGGTCAATGTGAGAAGGATCATCGATAGCGCTGTGATATATAACTTCTTAATCATAGGCTTATGTCGCCGCGTTTCTGATTGAGAACTTCATATCGATTTTAATGCTACCGCGTTCCATGTTAGGCTCTGTGTCGTAGCCTTCAATCCACATAAACACAGTGAATTTCAATACTTTTTGTGTTTGTAACTTCTCGATGGTCTCACTGATGATTGGGTCTCTCGAATACTGATCACTCAGAAAGTGTTTCGCTTCAGGCATCCCAATTGGATAATTCTTTGGTGTCTCATCTGGTTTCATATACATTTGTTGTGTGTAACCAAATGGTTCAGCACCGACTTGTTCTACCAGTATCATAATTCGGATGTATTCATCCAAATTTTTGGATACTTCGACGATATTGATCTCGTAAGTTAAATTGATCATTTCTAATCCATTGTTTCTTACGTAGAACGAATAGGCTAAGTAGTCCGCATCGTCATCGTCATATAGACCATCATTTGCTTGTGCTTCTGCAATTTTTAGATAGCTGTAGGTTGCTTCATCAGATTCTTCTTTAGGATCGACGTATAAACGAGAAGTTGCTGATTCTTCCGGAAAGAGTGGATGTTCAGATAACTGAATCCCTTTCGCAACTGCTTCTTCATTCATCGATATTACGAATGAACCGGTGGACAACCCATAAAATGTGACAACCCCAAATCCAAGTGAAAGTAGACCCGATATGATAACGCCTAGCGTTAAGAATCTAGCCGTCATTGTGGTTGTCTTCTTGATCCCAAGAACGGTTGAAAGTCTCATATCTCACACCCCTTGTTTCGTGAATTGACTGATTTTATATATGAAAAAGCCAGCTGTCACGAAAAATGACAACTGGCTACCATTTATATAGGCCCTATAGCTTTGCGTCACTAGATTTCTCTAGTTTTGCCTTTAACATTAGTTTGAATTTTACTACACCTATAATATACACCTACAAAAAAGAATGTCAACAGTTTTGAAATATTTTTTTTATAATTGGATGAGTTTGGATAAATCGGTTTCTTTATAGTATGTTTTCAAATTCTCAAATGACATTGGACGGGCAAAGTAAAACCCCTGAACGATATGAATATTGTAGCCAGCAATGGTCTGTAACATTTGTTCGTTTTCAATACCTTCTGAGATGATCGTCTTTTGGTTCTTCTCAGCAAACTCAACGAGCAAGGTTACGAATCTGGATTTAACGTAAGAGTGTTCTTCATTCAAGAACTCTTTCGATAGTTTGATCGTATCTAATGGCATCGATTCTAGTTTCGCCAATGTAGCGTAATCTAGACCGAAGCCATCGACTGCGAATTGGAAGCCCAAGGCTTTCAACTGCGTAATGTTTTGTAATACCACGTTATGTCGGTCGAATAATGCGAATTCAACAATTTCAAGAATGATGTTTTCCGCATTCATCTTATATTTCTTTAATACGCGTTGGAAGTCAACCGCCAAGGCTTCATTCATCAACTGTTTAGGACTGATGTTGAAGGTGAACTTGATGTTGGCTTTCGGGAAGCTTTGTTTGAATTCATAATAACTCTTGATGAGTGATTCAAGACCCCATAGACCAACCCAATAAATGTCCCCGGATTGTTCCATGATGTTGATGAACTTGAATGGGGATAACAACCCATGTTCTGGGTGATTCCATCTCAATAAGGCTTCAACACCATAAACTTCTTTGGTTTGGATATTCACGATTGGGTGATAATATAGTAAGAATTCTTTTTTCGCAATCGCATTTTTAATTTGATAGTAGTAATCCAAGAATTCACTTTCGGTTTCGCTCATGTCTTCGCTGTATAGACGAATGGCGTTACCACCGGTCTTCTTCACAGTATAGTTCGCTAATTTCAATGAATTCAATAAGGATTTGGTGTTTTCACCATGCATTGGATAGTAAGCAATGGATATGGATGAGGTTAAATTGACATCGGTTGAACCAAACAATGTAATGGTTTCATTGATTTGTTCTTGAATCTTTCTCGAGAACTCTACCGCATCCGATTGGTCAAATTCCATCGGCATAAATACCACGAAGATGTCATTTTCAAATCGAGACGCTTTGACTTCTTTAGGTAAAACCCCACGAATACGTTTGGTGATTTTTTCAATCATCTTATTCGCTTCTTTTTCACCAAAGGCTTGGATGATTTCCGAAAAACGGTCAATATCGATGTAAACGAGTGAGAACATATTGTCCTTACCAATTTTCGAGATGTAATTTGTAATCATGCTATTCATGGCAGATCGAGAGATGATGCCTTCGACCAAAATGGATTTTTCTTCTTTCCATTTTTGTTCTGAATATTTCCAGTTTACATAGAGGAAATACGCTGCGACGGCAGTCACAATCATCAAGAATAACAACAATATGACGGCTAAGGTTGGACTCATATTTTCCATAAACTTACCTCTTTCTTGTCAATGATGCAGTTCTATTAATATTATAGTCTTTAAGGAGTTGAATTGCATCCTCATATTTCATGGCTTTACCTAAGTAGAACCCTTGAATGATATCGGCACCACTCTTTTGTAAGAATTTAAATTGCTTTTCATCTTCGACCCCTTCTGCGATGATGTCGAGGTCCAAGTTCTTCGCGAGCGAGATAATCATATTAATAATCGCGCGCGAGTGTTTGTCTGCGGTGGAGTGCTTGACAAACTCTTTATCAATTTTAATCGCGTTGATTGGCAATTCTTTGAGGTATAACAGGGAGCTATAGCCTGTACCGAAGTCATCTAGATGGATATCAAAGCCTCTAGATTGTAACAATTTGAGTTTTTCAATGATGATATCAAACGAGGTCATTAAGAAGGTTTCTGTGATTTCAATCGATATCGCATGTTCTTTTAACTCATATTGTTGATAAGCGTTGACGAGTTCGGTGACGAATCCGGCTTGTAAAATTTGAACAGGTGAAACGTTCATCGAAATCTTAATGTCGTAATCTTCAAGTTCTTTCGCAAGTTTGAAGGTTTCGTTCATCACGATACGACCAATATCAATAATCATATTGTTATTTTCGGCGATTTCAATGAATTCAGATGGGGAGTCGAGTTTATATTTCGGATTATCCCAACGCACCAAAGCTTCAAATCCAACAATTTTTTCTGAATTGATGTGGTATTGAGGTTGTAAATACATCACGAATTCATGGCGTTCAATCCCAGTCATCATGTCGGTTTCGATGACTTGGCGACGCGATAAGCTTTGTCCAAAGGTAATGTCATAAACCACTGGTTTTTGAGAGTGGAACGCGGCAGCACGGTTCAGCGCTAAAATCGCATTGTCATAAACTTGGTCTTCATTGATCGATACATATTCATCGCTATCGATGTTAAACTGACCAATTCTGAATTGTAAGACGAATTTGTTTTTATCGACATCGATGGGTTTTTCAAAAGCTTCTGTTAATCGATCGCCCCAGTTTTCAATCTGATCGTAGCTCGACAGATTTTCAAACAATATACCAAAGCGGTCAAACGAAATATGGTATAGCGAAGCTTGTAAATCGTATAAGGTTTCTTTGACGGTTTTCGCAACATAAATCAGTACTTCACCCGACAGTTTTTCACCGATGACCTTGGTGATATCACCATACTTAAAAATCCCAAAGATGACCAAAACGTTTCGATGTTTAAAGCGTTTTTCATCGGAGACGAGGGCTTTCACATCGGCCTTCATATAGTTCATATTCGGTTCATTTGTGATATTGTTATAAAACGCGATTTCGCGGTGATATTTATAGGTTTCTTCTAATTTAGTGATATCATCACCGACCAACGCATAAGTCAATGCGTAGCGAACCGGGATGAATCGAATATAGATTTCACCGCTTGGTACAGCGAATTTTGCAACAAACGGTTCTTGTTTTTTCAGTTTTTCAAACGCTTCTGTGCCACCATCTCTTAGCGGGATGTCATCGACAGATTTGTACTTTTTAAAATTACGGATATTGCGCTTAAAGCTTGCGTTATAAAAGAATATTTTACCTTTACCATTCACTTTTAATATGTATGGTTTGACATAGTAATGGATCAGTCTCGCCGATTCGATGTCTTCAGATTTAGAATCTAATATACGATAAACTGCGAACATACTTGAGATGAACACAATCATAATGATGATGAATGCAAACATCAAACTGTTGGTTAAAAATGCCATGGATTCCAACAAATCATAATAATTGATGATTTGACCAAAATAGATGCCACCTTCACCTTCAAGGGTTTGCATCTGTGAATAAGCGAAAAAGGTCGGTTCGTCAAACATCGTGTATTGGCCTACACCGGCAGTTTGATTGTCACTGTTGATGCCTTGGAAAAATGTAGTACGTTCACCATCGATGAATGCGTCCCCAAATTGTAAGGTATCCATATCCCCTTTTTGATCTAGGAATGTATACCCATCTCTATGAAATACGACGTAGCGATATTTTAGAACGTTAAACGGCTCTACAATGGTATTAAAATAGGTTTGTGCATCGATTAATGCAACCACATTGTCATACTCAAACGCGACGTAATTGGTGGTGGTAGAATACCCATCTAAAATCAAACTGAGTGGGTATACGCTGATGTTTTGATCATAATAGGTCGTGTCATTGTATCTGAAGGAATAGCTATAGAAGGTTCCATTGACGGTATAACCTGTATTGGATTTTTCAACCACGAGGTCATAAGCATCGAGTGCGTTTAATTGAATGACCGGATTTAAGCTTTGATCGCGGTATTCATCAACCATTTCCTTGAACGTATCATAGGTCTGGTTTAAGGTTACTTCAACGCGTGTCGATATCCCTAAATTATAGGTTCTAAAGGATTCTTCAGCACGAGACGAAATGAAGTTTCGTGTAATCGACATATAAAAAAGCACCAATATGATGGAGAGGATTAAAAACAAGGTTGTGAAAATGATGGCCAAGCGTATACGATAACGACCCATAAGTGTGGTACCTCATTCAAAAGATGTTTATCTGTGTTGACATACTTCAAAAAACATCGCTATGATGTCTTTATACATAATATATAACTAATTATAACATTTATTAAGAAAAAAGCACTCATTTATCCAAAAACGGTGCTTTTTACAAATTTTGTTTTATTGATGACGAACCAATTCAAGTCTTGAAATGGTCAATCCAGTTCTTAAGGCTTTCAATGAGAATAAGAACTTGCCTTGATTGATGATGATTTGGGTCGAAATATGGATGGTGTTGCCATCGGTACCATTGGTGGTTAACGTCGATGCGACGGTATCCCCCAGTAAAATCGATATTGGCATTTGAGCCAAACTGCTTTGATTGCTAGAAATCGATAATTCAACGATATATTTACCATATTGTGCGACATCTAAACCAAAACTCATCAAGCCATCTTTATCAAAACTCACTTGGCCATTGTTCAAATGAACCCCGTCATTTTGATAGAGTGGTTGGGTTAAGTCCAGTTTTGTTTTACCCCAAGCCTCGGTATTGACCTTAACCACCTTGTTCATCGCGACTTTATCGGCGATGGATTCACTGGTCTTAATGCGTTCAATATTGGTTACCACATATGTATTTTGTTCGACGCCATTATTGACGATGATCATCGTCGTGTTGGCGTTCTTTTTGATTTGAATGTGGTGTTTTTCACTGCTCACAGCTTCAATTGAAAAATGATTCTTCGCTTTGACCACATAATGCCCAATCAATGGGTTGAAGTTCGCGATGGACTCACCATTGACTTTAATGTCATCTAAGAGTGGGGTAAAGTGGTGTGGGGCTTTGAAACGATATTCGATGTTGTGTAAACGTCTAAACGATGGTGAATCCATCAAATAAAGACAAATGTTTTTCGCAACCCTTTGGGCTTCTGCTTTGGTCAAGGACCCATCATTAAAGGACGATAATGTATTGTCATTCATCGAATTATTCAACGCGTCTACAACCACCATATATAAATCGTTTTGAGATTGAATCATCGCACGGGTATTGGATTTATCCCCGGTTGAAGTTTCATCGTTCATCTTCGCCCACCAGTCGGTCATGATGATGCCTTTAAAGCCCCATTCTTTACGGACAATGGTTGTGTTCAAATCGTAATTGGAAGCTGCCCAAATCCCGTTGATTGGATTATAGGAAGTCATGATGGCTTTCGCATGCGCTTTACGAACTGCTTTTTCAAAACCCTTTAAATAGATTTCTCTTAAAGCACGCTCAAATACCACCGAATCGGCGTCAAAACGACGGTATTCTTGGTTATTCGCAGCTAAGTGTTTAAGGGTACCTGTAACCCCTGCGGCTTGTAAGCCTGCAATGATGGCTGATGCCATATCGCCGGTGAGTTGCGGGTCTTCTGAGAAATACTCAAAGTTTCGACCACACAATGGGTGACGGTGGATATTCATCCCTGGACCTAATAAAATATCGATTTGATAGGATAACATTTCGATACCGATCAAATAATATAAGCTTTCTAATAAGTTGGTATTAAATGTCGCAGCGAGCGCTGTCCCATTAGGCAGTGATGTCGATGGCATGCCTGAATCCATACGAATCCCTGAAGGACCATCCGAACAACATGCGATTGGTAAGCCGTGGGCTTGTAGTTTTTCAGTCACACCACCAAACGCGGATGCGGTACCTGGGGTGACTTTTGGTGAAGACATGCCTTCACCTCTCACCAGTTCTGCAAGTTCAGTCAGTGACAACTGGGAAACAAATGCGTCTAAAGACACCTTATGTTGATAGACATCGATGAGGTTTCGCTTTTCGAGACACGTATGTTGAATTTCTTTTGGTAAATTGTTTTCGATACGATCTTTGATTTTATAGGTTCTAATCGGTGTCGGTTCATAACTTTCAATGAATCTTCCATTTTGAACAGATGCTTTCAATCGATTGAACGGTTTGATCGGTCTCAGTGCCTCATAACAAGTATCGATGATTTCCGTATCTGGGATTTCAAATTCAAAGAACGTGATATCGGTTTTAACATCGGTAGATAGTGTCACTTGGTAATACCCTTTTTCTAGCACGTAAGTGGACGCTTTACCCGTTAAACCGACTTCATCATAGGATGCGAAATCGTATTTATCAAATTGAATGTATACGGTATCGGATTCACCTGGTTGTAAAAGGGCTGATTTAACAAACCCAACCAAGGTTTTGGCTGGTTTACCCAATAAGCCTTGAGGGGCTTTAACATAGGCTTGAATGACGGCTTTGCCTGCAAAATTGCCGATATTTTTAACGTCTATTTCATACTCAAAATCACGGTTCGTTTGACGTACATGATAATCAAATGATGTATAAGACAAGCCAAATCCAAATGGATATCTAACGGCTTCTGGTTTGAATGTTTCAAAATAGCGATAGCCAACGTAAATATCTTCAGTATAGATGTTTTCATCATGACCACCAAAATGAGCAGTCGATGGGTAATCTTCAACGCGATAAGCAATCGTATCCGGTAGTTTGCCCGATGGGGTAAACACGCCGGTTAGGATATCCGATACGGTACGACCACCTTCTTGGCCACCATGCCAAACATAGAGTAACCCTTGAATTGGGTTTTGATCCATAAATGATAAATCGATGATGTTACCAACGTTTAAAACGACGATCACTTTTTTGAACGTCGAGGATACTTTTTGAATCATCTCAGATTCCAAGTCGGACAAATAGTACGACCCCTTGGATAACGAATTGTCTTTATCTTCACCAGCGGTTCTACCAATACAAACCACAGCGATATCGGAAAAATCCTTCGCTTGTTGTAAGGTTTCTTCAGATAATGTCATTTCGATTTGGCTCCATGGCTCACTCGCCCACATGCCAGAACCGGCATTGAATGGGTGTTCTTTTTCCCAAGTCATGTACGTGTTGACCAAGGTTTTATTGAGTTCAACCAAAGGGTTTTCCAGCAAGGCTTCTAAAATCGATGTGGTATAATCGACATTCACCAAACCGCCTGAACCGGTACCACTCTTGTAGTAATTGGTTTGAATACGTCCAAAAACATTGATTTTAACGTTTTGGAGCGGCAATACATTTTTGTCATTCTTTAATAAGACAATCCCTTCCGTCGCGGCGATTCGGGATAAGTCTTTTAACCCTTGGAGTGGTTTCATTTCCAATGGTTTAAACAGTTCTAAATAAGATTTCATAAAAACACCTCGTTTGAATACATATATATTATAATGAAATCGGTTTCCTTTTACCAGTAAAAAAAGGTTACAAATCGTAACCTTAGTTGGAAAGTCCTAAATGTAATTTAAATACTGGTAATAAAACGGTCAAATGGATGAATAGTAACGCGACCAAAATCGGTGTGCCCCCCACGGTGAGTGCGAGGAAAAATGAATATAATATCGGCACGATTAATAATATAGAAACGACCGTGGTTAAGCCATAAACACCATGTTTAACCCAAACATAATCCGTTTTTGAAACATAAAGTGACACCACACCTAATAGGGATGGCACGAAGAATAAGAAAGATGCACCGGATAAAACAAACCCTGTGATCAAAGCCAATAACAAATGGAAAGCAATCCCGAAAATGAGGAAGGCACGCATCTTTTCAAGGGTGTTTACTTTTACAGTATAGTATTGATATCCAATCCCAATCAACAAAATCATGAATAACAAGGTTGGTAATTCAGACCCGTTCATTCGTACATAAGTGAGTGAAAATGGGGTTCTACCAAAGAGTGCCATCAATTGTGCGAAACCATATGCGACCACAATAAAGCCCACAAATACCAGTAAGAATCGGGTGGTATAATGTAAGACCTTGCCCGGTTCAACGGCTTTTTGACGATATAACCACACAACCAAACCTATGAATAACAATAAGGTTACGATATGCATGATATTGGCGAGTGTTTCACTGTATGAAACGAAGACGTTCGCGAACAAGGTAAAGAATACCGCATCCTGGTTCGAAACAAAGTAATCGACATCCCCGTAGGCTTCATCCATCGCGTACGTTTTAACCAGCGGTTCGATTTGTTCACCATAATGTTGAATCGATGACACATGGACTTCTAAATAATTATCCAGTGGGGTATGGTAGTGAGATAACCCTTCTAAAACAGCGAAATTGATGCCTTGTTTGTCAATCGAAAGAAATTCCGTAAAATCGGTATAGTTTGGCATCACTTGATAAACCGCAGTGGCGAGACTATAAGATACCGGTAAATTGGCTTTTCGATAAAAATCGATGACTTTGAGGTTATTGGATGAGGTTTCAAACATGTAAGCTGCCCCACTCACACCTCTAGCTTCAATATTGATGATAAAACCAATCTTGTCCATCAATTCGGTTTCAGTCGAGATCATTCTCGCCCCATAAAGACCTGTTTCTTCTGCATCCGTAAATAAGAAGTAAATACTGTTTTTAGGGTTAGCATCTTTATATAAATAGGCGATTTCTAACATTGTACCCAAAGCGTAGCCATCATCCGCTGCGCCATAAGAGCGACCAAGTTCACCATAACGACCAATGTGTCCGCGTGAATCATAGTGGCCCACCAGCATGATGCCGACTTCTGTTTCCCCAGGAATAACCCCCAAGACATTTTGGATATCATATTCAGTGCCTTCATTGAGTTCTTCTTTGGTGTAATTATATTCTGTGACATTCCCTGCACCTACATAATCAATCAGGGTGTTTTTAATATACTGTCTGACCGCTTCATGAGCCACTGGGTCAAACACGGAATGGGGTTCTCTTGAGATTACTTCAATGTGCTCTAAAGCACGTACCGCTGAAAACGAACCATCAGACATTTTTGGTTTGGGTGTGTACAACACAAATAAACTTAAAAACAGTGAAACAACCAGTGTCCATAACGCGACTTTTTTAACAATGATCATACGATGTTCTCCTTCAATACTTTGAATTTCAAAGCTACAGTTAACATCGTACCACCAAACCGACAATATTTCAACTAGGTTTGAACATCCAAGTATCTATAAAAATGAAAACATGTGAATAAGATTGAACTTACTCACATGACTTGTCGATTGTTTGACAAAGTTGGTCTTTAGAAGACCGATGTTGACCTAATTATTTTTTAGGTGCTGGTTTCGCTGTTGAAGGCTTAGCTGGTTGTGCAGGTTTTGCTGGTTGAGCTGCTGGTTTAACTGGTTGTGGTGCTGGTTTCTTAGCTTGCATGTGTGGTCCCCCCCTTTACTGTTAAAGTCGTTTTATATGCATCAAACGGCACCCAAATCCTTGTGATGATCGCACCGATTAATCCGCTAAACAAGGGTGTTTATTGGATTATAATCATCGTTTGAAATAGGTCACCTTTGGTCTCTATTAAATATCCAGCTTCATTATACTCAAGCGCTTGTAAAAGTAAAGATAAATCATTCGGTTTTAAGGCTTTTTTTAATAATTTTTAAAAATAAAAACACCCCATTCGTTTTTTGAATATGGGGTGTGTATTTTAGGTGTTTTCAATAGCTAATAAGCGGTATTGTGTTTGGTCGATGAGTAACGCACCAATTGGCGCGGTGATGAGAATCGCCATCACGGCGATGGCCAGTATTTCAGTACCTTTTGCCATCCCTAAAGCGAGGGGTATCGCACCAATGGATGCTTGAACGGTCGCTTTTGGTATATAGGAAATAACCATAAACAGTTTTTCCTTCTTTGTGGTATTCGATTGAATCGTACAAACCCAAACACCCAATAAACGAATGATCAGCACGCTAACGATTAACCCTAGACCAATGAACCCGATGGTTGGTATCACAGAGATATCTAACGCTGCACCGACCAAAACAAACAACAACATTTCGGCAAACAACCAAATCTTCTCGTATTTTTTTAACAACCGACTAGATAATATCGGATAGTCTTGATAAATCATCAATGCTAAAGAAACAATCGAGAGTAATCCTGAATAATATAATGCATTTTCTAACGATATGAGGACTAGAGAAAGCCCTATGATGATCAACACTTTAATGGTATCTCTGATGTGCACTTTTTTGAAAAAGATCACCAGTAGTTTGCCCAACAATAAACCATAGACCACACCTAAGATGACCTTAAGTGGTAAAAAAACAACATCCACCACTTGAAATGTCCCGGTTTGATATATAGATATACCAATTGTGAATAACAAAATGACATAAATATCATCGGCAGACGCCCCTGCCATCACCATATCCGGAATACCGTGTTTCGAACCGTATTTTCGTTCTATCAAATGAAGCATTCGTGGCACGATGACCGCTGGCGATACAGCTGCCAAAATCGTCCCTAAGATGAACCCATCTAACCATGTCCAACCCAGCATAAAATGTGCGAATAAAACCGAACCAACAATCTCAAAAGTAGCTGGTAAAAAAGTCAGTAAAATGGCGATTCTACCCTGTTTAATGATTTTATGAATATCCAGTGATAAACCTGCTCGAATGAGGATAATGACCAAGGCAAGTGTCCTTAAATCACTGGATATCAACAATAGATTCGAATCCATTTGATTCAAAACATGTGGTCCTAAAACAATCCCTGTTATAATAAACCCAATCAGGGTTGGTAACTGGATTTTTTTGAATAAGGCGGCCAAAACCAAGCCCATGAGTAAGAGTAAACCTAAAGATAATAACATAAGAACCTCCATAAAAATAAAACTTCCACAACCAAAAAAGTTGTAGAAGTCATCAGCGAACGCGGTTTAAGTCCTTAGACTATGGGAGTACTTCATTCCCAAAGATAGGATAATCTAAATAAACAAAGATGTCAAACACAATCAACATAAAACCATTTAAGGGGTGGTCACGACAATGTCAAAAGGATAATCAAAGGGCATATCACTCGCATATAAATATACAATCATGGATGATTTTGTTTGGGTCAAAGTAGTGCCCTGAAAATCGACTTTGTGAAAATCATAATACAATGGATTGCTTGACGGATAAATCACGTAAATCGAATAAGGACTTGATAGGGTGATTTCAGAACCGATTGGAAAATCCAATTGTATGGTCATAAAATCAAATGTGGTGGTTCGTTCAAATGTATACGTACTTGGTGAATTGATAATGAGTTCTGGTGTTTCTAAGTTAAGCCTGTCTTCATCGAGGGTTTTAATTTCAATGGTTAAGTCCGAAAACTCAAAATCGACATACAAATAATAATAACCAGCGGTTGGAATGGTTTGAATGAACCCTATATAGTCAGTGATATCTGAACTGGTAAGAAAGGTCGGATAATAGTTATGCGGCAATGACATACTCACCAGTTTAATCCTCGAATTTCCCAACGGTTTGCTGGATTCAATGTAGTAATTACCCGGTTCTAAATACACTTTATAATAGCCGTTTTTAGATATATAACCATTATGGTAAATCGGTGATAATGCATCAATCATCACTGGAAAATCGAAGCTTGGTAGCGGGAAAAATCGATTGGTATCCTTCACATCCAACACATCGATGGTTGTTTGAGTCAACAGGCTTTCAAATCGATAGTGAAGTGTTTTATTTTCGAATGTAAATTCAAAAGTTAATTCGTAACGCATTTCAGTGTCTGAAAAACGTATATCCATGGTTGGATGGATTCGATAATCGCCCTTTTTGGTTGGATAAAGTTGAACCAATGTATCATAAATTCGATCTAAATCCTTATCTGAAAAAAAGTTTTCCAATTCACCTTTGAGCACATAATGCTTATTATTCTTCTTTGTAATCACTAACGATTTGGTTTTAATTTCAATTTCACCTACCACATCATCGGTTTGGTCTATTTCGACATAAAAATGTTTTTCATGAGAGGATAAACTGACTTGGTAGGTATGTAATTCTCCATCGATTTTGGTTTGGATAAAGTTACCAGTTTTGTCTTCATAACGAACATAATATGGGTCACGTTGGTATTCACCTGTGATGGTTTCTTCCTCAGTGAATTTCAGAGTATTGAAAGAAACCTCAGCCATTCCAGACATGGTAAACGAATACTGATTAACCGCACTTTCAAAAGCTTGGATTTTTTCATCGAGTTCTTTACCGTACAACCCTAAGGAAATCGCTGAACATCCGGACATAATAAAAATGAAAGCCAATACTAACATCAATTTTTTCATCGTAGCACCTCTAATAAGTAACTATATTTAGTATAGCATATTATTTTATAATATTCTATCCTTTATCAAAAAAAGCCCTGGGTTCAGGGCTATTGATTAATTACTTTTTATGTTGTTTGATGAGAATTCTCGCATAACCGCCTGTCCCATAACGAACACAGGTAGAAACACGGCTCAAGGTCGTCGAACTGATGTGGGTTTCTTGGATGATTTGTTCATATGTTTTCCCTTGTAAAAGCAGCTGAGCTGCGTGAAGACGTTGTGCCATCGCATCTACTTCTTTGATCGTGCACAAATCTTCAAAAAACGCATACGCTTCTTCAAGTGACTCTAATTTTAAAATACTTTCGAGTAAAACATCGTTCATCGGGTTCTTCAGTTTCGACATAAGTGGACCTCACTTCAGAAAATCATCAAATATTTGTTCAAAATTTTCTATATTTTGGATGTTTTCACTGAAAATGATACTCGAATTTTTCATAAAAAGCAATCGAGAGGACACTAATTTTGCAAAACGTAAGTCATGTGTGACAATTAAGATCCCAATTTGAGCTTTTTTGAGTTTTAAAATGATATCGACCAAATCATCAATAGACTTGACATCGAGTGCAGAGGTTGGTTCATCAAATAACAGTATTTTTGGGGAGGTTGCTAAAGCTCTCGCAATCGCGATCCGTTGTTTTTGACCACCCGATAGGGTAATCGGATACGCATCGATTTTATCTTCTAGTCCTACCAGTTTTAATAAACGATTGGTTTCTTTTGAAATACTGTCCTGATTTTTTTTATACACCAGTTTCGGTGCGAGTTCTAAATTCTCTTTAACCGTTAAGTGTTCAAATAACGCGAAATCTTGAAAGATGAATCCCATCGATTGATACAAAGCACGTTTGGTTTTTTTATCCGCAGATTGGATGGATTGACCCGAAATATAGATGTCCCCTTCGGTTGGTTGTTCCAGATTCGCAATCAGTTTTAATAACGTACTTTTGCCAGACCCAGAAGGACCAATGATGCTTAAGACTTCACCGGCATCCAGTCCAAAACTGACATCTTTAACGGCTTGAACTTGTTTGAAGTTTTTGGATAGGTTTTTCGTTTCTAGTAACATCAGTTCACCCCATACGCAACCAAACGTCTATTTTCAATCCGTTTGAATATATATACAATGACATAGGTCATCACCAAATAGAGCAATGCCGCAACAAAATACGCTTCGACTCTAAAATCCTGACTCACCGTTTCACGGGTGTTCCGTAAGATATCGGAAATCGCAACCGCACTGACCAAAGCCGTGTCTTTAACCAATGTAATCATTTCATTCGCAATCGATGGCAATGTTTTATGAATGGTTTGAGGTAATATCACATGTCGAAACATCTGATACGGGGATAAAGACAAGGCTTTTGACGCGTCGTATTGAGATTTTGGTATGGCATTCATCCCACCTCTAAATATCTCAACAAAATAGGCAGTATAGTTGATGATGAATGTGAATATCGCGCCATAAATCTCATCGATTAAGAAGATACTTCCGAATAAAATCGGTAAACCATACACCACGAAAAAGAGTTGTAAAAGTAATGGGGTCCCACGAATGATCCAAGTATACCCATCCAATAAACGATTCACAATGCCAATATTGAGTTTTCGAATGACCGCTAATAACAAGCCTAGAGGTATCGACAATAGGGTCATAGAAAAGACTAAAAGGGTTGTTTTCGACCCTTGTAGTAAGTATAGTAATACCTCAATGATGTAATCCATTAGCCTCTAATAAATAAGTCTGCGCCAAAATACTTTTGAGAAATCGTTTGGATTAAGCCCTCTGCGTATAGTTCATCTAAAATGTCATCCACACGATCGCGTAGTGCTTCATCACCCAATCTAAAACCAATCCCATATTGTTCAGAACCAATGATTTCAGTACCGATTTGATAGGTATTGTTGTTTTTCATAACGACATATCTAGCATAAATCACATCCACGACAACAGCATCCACTAGACCTGCATTCAGCGCTAAGACCGCTTCGGATGATGTGTTGTATTTCTTGACTTCATCGATTGAATTTAAGATGGTTGTGTTTTTACCCACAGAAATATCTGCAGACGAACTGGTTTCGACACCAATCGTTTTACCAGATAAATCAGCGATGGTATTGATGTTCGAACCTGTTTTCGAAATGATGACTAAGCTATTATCGAAATAAGGTTTGGAAAACGTCATTTCTAATTTGCGTTCGTCGGTGATGGTTAAACCATTCCAAATCGCGTCAATACGACGTGATTTCAATTCCACCACTTTCGCATCCCAATCGATGTAACGGAACTCTAATTGAACGCCCATGCGTTCAAATACGAGTTTCGCAATCTCAATATCAAACCCGGAAGGTTCACCATCTTCTAAGAATCCCATCGGTGGAAAATCTGTATACCCAAGGATAAATGTCCCTTTATCCGTGATATACTCTAAATCTGTTTTAGTGCTTTGACAAGCGGATAGTAATACACCACTTGTTAAAATGAGAACGAATAAAATCCATTTTTTCATAAATCAGTTACCTGCCTTTTCTACACTCATTATACTTTATCGCACTAGAGTAGTAAAGACTATTGGCTATGATAACGATTTCATAAAGTCTTGTGTTAACACAAAAAATTAGATAAAGGAAGTCAAGAATAACCAGATTATTTTTTATATCTATTTTTGTGCACACCTAAAAACCAGATTTGTAATCTAGTATTTTAAGTAGTATAATGAAATTGAAATTTATTGGT